>DATFCW010000213.1:0-9550 GCA_035252665.1 Casimicrobiaceae bacterium
TCAAGCGCAGGACCGCGAGCGCGATCGTCGCCTCGTCGACGGTGACGACCTGGTCGATCACGCGACGCAATATCTCGAACGCAAAGCCGCCCGCTTGCGTAACGGCCAAGCCATCGGCGAGAGTCGAGGAAAGCGTCACCGGAACCGGATGCCCTGCGGCGAGCGCCGCGGTGAGGCAGGCGGCGTGCACCGGCTCGACACCGACGACGAGCACGTCCGGTTTGCGCGCCTCGACGACCGTGCCGATGCCCGCCAACAAGCCCCCGCCGCCCACGGGGGCGACGATCGCCTGCACGTCGGGCGTCTGCTCGAGGATCTCGAGCGCAATCGTTCCCTGGCCCGCCATCACCTGCTCGTTATCGAACGGATGAATGAACGTCAGGCCCTCGCGCGCAGCGATCGCTTCCGCTTCGGCGCGTGCCTGCGAAAGGTCCGTGCCATGGAGACGAACGGTGGCCCCGAGATGCCGGCAATTCGATACCTTGATGAGTGGCGCGAATTTCGGCATGACGACGGTAACCGGGATGCCGAGCAGCGAACTGTGATAGGCGACGCCGAGCGCATGATTCCCGGCCGACGCCGCGATCACGCCACGCTCGCGCTGCGCTTTCGAAAGTTGCAAAAGCGCGTTGCGCGCGCCACGCTCCTTGAAGCTCCCCGTTCGCTGCAGATAGTCGAGCTTGCAGTAGATATGCGCGCCGGTCAGTTGTGAAAGGGGAATCGACTCGACGCACGGCGATTCGTAGATGCCGCCGCGAATGCGCTCGCGCGCGGCCTCGATGTCTACGATTGACAGCACGTCAGAAGTCAGAAGTCAGAAGTCTGAAGTCGAGCACGCGGCTTCACGTCTAGAACGGGAGTGCGATATCGGGCTTGACAGCCCGAAGCACACGCCGGAACTCGTTCTGGATCCGCGCCAGCGCGTCTTGATCGTCAGCCTCGAAGCGCAGCACGACGACCGGCGTGGTGTTCGACGCGCGCGCGAGGCCGAAGCCGTCCGGATATTCGACGCGCACGCCATCGATGCGAATCACGTCGAGCGCGCCGGGAAAATCGGCGGACGACGCGAGCTTCGCGATCAGTGCATGTTGCTCGCCTTCGGCGCAAGGAATCTGCAACTCGGGCGTCGACATCGCATCGGGCAGCGCGTCGAGCACGGCGGTTGCATCGTCGTGGCGCGAGAGAATTTCGAGCAGGCGCGCGCCGGCATAGAGGCCATCGTCGAAGCCGTACCAGCGCTCGCCGAAGAACGTGTGCCCGCTCATCTCGCCTGCGAGCGCGGCGCCGACTTCCTTCATCTTCGACTTGATGAGCGAATGGCCGGTCTTCCACAGCATCGGCACGCCGCCGTGGCGCTCGATCCACGGTTTGAGATTGCGCGTCGATTTGACGTCGTAGATGACGGTGGCGCCCGGCACACGCGAGAGCACGTCGGCAGCAAACAGCATCAATTGCCGATCGGCGTAGATGACATGACCTTGCGGCGTGACGACGCCGAGACGATCGCCATCGCCATCGAACGCGAGGCCCAAATCGCAATCGCCATCGCGCAGTCTGCGCTTGAGGTCCTCGAGGTTCTTGGGCTGCGACGGATCGGGATGATGGTTCGGGAAGCGGCCGTCGACGTCGCAGAACAATTCGACGACCTCGCAGCCGAGGCGTCGATAGAGCGTCGGCGCGAACGCGCCGGCGACGCCGTTGCCGCAATCGACGGCGATGCGCATCGGGCGAGCAAGATGCACATCGGAGGCGACGCGAGCGTAGTACGCAGTCGCGACATCCGTCGACCGCATCGTGCCATGGCCGGTTGCGAACGCTTCGCGCTCGATCCGCATCCGAAGCGCCTGGATGTCGTCGCCCGACAGCGTCGTTGCATCGATCACCATCTTGAGACCGTTGTAGTCCGGCGGATTGTGACTGCCGGTGACGGCGACGCTGCATTGCGTGCCGAGGTGTTGCGCGGCGAAGTAGGTGATCGGCGTCGTCACCATGCCGAGGTCGATCACGTTCGTGCCCGTTGCGCGAATCCCCTCGGAGAGTGCGGTCGCGAGCTTCGGCCCGGACAATCGGCCGTCGCGACCGATCACGATTGCGCCGCGCTTGCGTTCCGCGGCGAGGCTGCCGAGCGCGCGACCGATCAGGCGAACACCGTCGGTCGTCAGCGTGCGATCGACGATGCCGCGGATGTCGTACGCCTTGAAGATTTCGGGAGGAAGGGTCGAGGTCACGATATCGTTTCGAAGTAGTGTAGCAATCGTTGCGGAAGCCAGCCGACGTTGCCCGGGAAAGGACCGGTCGCGAAGCCGGCGTGGCCGCCGCCGCGCGGCTGCTCGAGCGCCACGTCGCGACTCACGTCGCGCGTGGCAGGCAGGGATGATGCAGGGATGAACGGATCGTTTCGCGCATTGAGCACGAGCGTCGGCACGCCTATCGCCGAAAGCCACGGCTTCGACGACGCGCGCGTCCAGTAATCGATGGTGCCTTTAAAACCATGCAGCGGCGCGGTCACGATATCGTCGAACTCGTACATTGTTCGCACGCGCCTGATCCGGCGCGCATCGAGCAGGCCGGGAAAGCGCGCGGCAATCGCGAGCGACTTGGGCTTGAGCGTCGCGAGAAAGTGCTTCGCGTAGATCCGGTTCACGCCGCGGTCGATCGCCAGCCCCGCGGCCATCAGATCGATTGGCGCGGAAACGGCGGCCGCCGCCGTGATCGCTCGCGATGCATCGCTGCCCATGCGACCGAGCCAGTTCAGGAGCGCGCTGCCGCCGAGCGACACGCCGACAGCATGGATGCGCGACGTGCCGGTTCGCGCACGAATCGCATCGATCATCGCGCCAACTTCGGCGTAGTCGCCCGAGTGATAAGCGCGCGGCAGTCGATTCGCCGTGCCGCCACAACCGCGAAAATGCGGCACGACGCCGCGCCATCGTCGTTGCGCAAGCAGCGCGAGCAGCGCGCGCGCATAGTGCGATGCCGAGCCGCCTTCGAGCCCGTGGAACAGCACGACGAGCGGCGCATGCGCCGGTGCAGGCGCATCGAGCCAGTCGACGTCCCAGAAGTCGCCGTCGGGCGTTTCCATGCGCTCGCGGCGCAGCGCGACATGCGGCCGTGGCAGTCGAAACGGCCAGATCGTTTGCGCGTGTCCGCCCGCGAGCCAGCGAGGCGCGCGATAGGCGAGGGACCTTTGCGCGCCGTCGCGGCGGTGTCGCGCGTTGGCATCGCGGCGCGCCGCGGGAACGCGCATGGCAGAGGTTAGGGCCCGTTAACGCTATGGACGCAAACGCGTTGCATGGCCAAAAACGCCCGGCGCGTTTTTTGGCAGCAACCCGGAGGGAACGAGCGCCTTGGGCCGCCACTCTTCGTTGTCCTCCTTGCGAAGACGCCCAGTCTTCGCTTCGTCGTCCGCCTTGATTGGCGGCCCAAGCCACTCGTTCGCGTTTGCGTCCATAGCGTTAAGAAGCCCTAATTCGCGGCCGCGTGCTCGCGCGCAAGCCGCGCGCGCTTCTCGTACGCTTCGCGCGCGATCGCGATGTCGGCGAGGAAGTGCGGCAACTCGGAGACGAGCAGCGCCTGCGCGCCGTCGACGAGCGCGCGCGACGGCTCGGGATGGAAATCGACCAGCACCATGTTGGCGCCGGCGATCACGCCTTGCGTCGTCACGTGAAAGATGTCGAGCAGGCCGTCGGGCGCGCGCGTGCGCAACCCCACCGAATGCGAAGGATCGACCGCGACGGGCATGCGCGTCAGACGCTTCACCACCGGAACATGCGCGAAGTCGACAAGGTTGCGGTGCGGATCGCCCATGTTCGTGTGCATGCCGCGCAGGCAGAACACGATCTTGCGATTGCCTTCGGTTGCCAGGTATTCGGCGGCATTCAGCGATTCGTCGAGCGTGATGCCGAAGCCGCGCTTGATCAGCACCGGAAATTCCTGCTGCCGTCCCACCTGCTTCAACAGCTCGAAGTTCTGCGTGTTGCGCGTGCCGATCTGCAGCATCACGCCGGTGGGCTTGCCGGTCGCTTCGAGCGCGCTGCGGATCTCGTCGACATGCGACTCGTGCGTGACCTCCATCGAGATCACGCGGATGCCGTACTTGCCGGCGAGCTCGAACACATAGGGAAGGCATTCGGCGCCGAAGCCCTGGAACGCATAGGGCGACGTGCGTGGTTTGTACGCGCCCATGCGCGTGCACACCTGGCCGTTGTCGCGCAGCGCCTTCATCATCGCCTCGACCGATTCGCGCGAATCGACGGCGCAAAGGCCCGCGAACACGTTGAGGTTGTCCTGGCCGAAATGCACGCCGTTGTATTCGAACGATGACGCGCGATCGTCGCCTTGCGCATGGCGCCCGAGCACGCGATATGGCTCGGAGACGCGCACGACCTTCGCGACGCACGGCAGCACCTGCATCTGCTCGACAGTGAGCGCGGCGGTATTGCCGATCAGGTAGATCTCGGTCAGTGTCACTTCGGCGCCGACTTCGCGATGAACGCGGAAGGTGACGTTCGAAAGCCGTTCGAGCTGGTTGGTGAGCATCCGGTAGTCGACGCTTTCCGGATGGACGTTAGGTTCGAGGACGAGGATCATCGATAATTGTTATGCTTAACAATCAACGGAATATAATCAATACTTCAAGCCAATGCGAGAAACGGGAGGCATCGGTGGGCGCGTGCCGCATACGAGGTTGTTGGCATGTTGCAACGCAAGAGGGTCGCCGCGCAACAAGGCGCGAAAGGCGGTCGGCGAATTCGTTGCCTCGGCCGTTACGGTTGCCGTAGACTGGCCTTGCACGTCTACGAAGTTACCACGGCAAGTCCTCAAACTTTATCGGAGTCCTCATGAATAAATTCCTATCGGTGCTCGCGTTGTCGGTGGTCGCTGGCGCGCTGGC
Source organism: Casimicrobiaceae bacterium (assembly GCA_035252665.1). Lineage (GTDB taxonomy): Bacteria > Pseudomonadota > Gammaproteobacteria > Burkholderiales > Casimicrobiaceae > VBCG01. Next base: position 4,895 of record DATFCW010000213.1, read on the forward strand.
GCTACCCGCGAGCGCTGCCGAAAACAAGCAGAACACGAAGATGGCCGATTGTCAGAAGCAGGCGGGCGAAAAGAAGCTCGAAGGCAAGGACCGCCAGAACTTCGTCAACACATGCCTGAAGGCCAAGCCGCCGGCCAAGGCGCAGAGCAAGATGGCCGAGTGCAATGCGAAGACGAAGGGCATGAGCAAGGAAGAGGCGAACAAGGCGCGCGCCGAGTGCATGAAGGCCAGCTAGCGCAATCCAATCCAATCCCGGTCGGGCGATCTCCTGTCCACCCCGCCGAAACTATTAACCGCACTTGAACGTGCGGTTTTTTTTTGGGTGTTTTGTAGTCGGAGTGGAGGCGAGCGAAGGAAGGCAGCTTCGGGCTCCGAGCCCCTTGGACGATCGCCTAAGGGTTCACCAACGGGACTACCCGGTCGCGACGCCCAGCCAATGTCCGATGCCGAACGTGATCGCGCCGGCCGCCGTCCCGAGCACGAGCATCCTCGCGCCCGAATAGAGCCCGTTTCGGCCAGTGAACAATGACAGCACCGCGCCGACGATGAACAAACCCGCGGCCGCGAGGCCGATCGTCCAAGCGAGCGCATTCGGCTCAAGCTGGAATAGATACGGCGCAAGCGGCACGAGCGCGCCGGCCGCGAATGCCACGCACGAGCTTACCGCGGCGCCGATCGGCGAGCCGAGCTGCCCCGGGTTCAGGCCCAATTCCTCGCGTGCGAGCGTATCGAGCGCGTTCTCGGGGTCCGCCACGAGACGCTTCGCGAGCCGATCGGCCTGCTTCACCGGCAAGCCCTTCGCCGCATAAATCAAGGCGAGCTCCTGCGCTTCGGCTTCCGGATATTGGGCAAGCTCGTCGCGCTCGAGCGCGATCTGATGTTCGTAGAGTTCGCGTTGCGACTTGACCGATACGTATTCGCCGGCGGCCATCGCCAGCGCGCCAGCGGCCATTCCCGCGACGCCGGAGAGCACGATCATTCGCACGTCGCTCGTGGCGCCCGCGACGCCGAGAATCAGTCCGGCGTTGGAGACCAGTCCGTCGTTGACGCCGAAAACGGCCGCGCGCAAATTGCCGCTCCCCGCAAGACCGCGATGGCGCCGCTCGAGCGTGACGGGCGACGCGGGCACCGCATGGGGCGATTCCGCCGGCGCGTTCGTGCCGTACACCGCCATGCCGCGCACCTTCATCGCCGCGAGCACGTTACGCAACCTCCGCGGACCCAGCCATTGCACGAGGTTGGCGACGAGTCGCGTTCGCGCATCGGGCACGAACGGACCCGGCGCCGGATAGCCGCGCGCCGTCAATTGTGCACGCCAGATCGCCGCCTGCGCTTCGGCCTCGCCCGCAAGACGCCGAAACAACTCGGCGCGCACCGTGCCGTTTTCCGCATCGGCGCACGCGCGATAGAGGTAAGCGGAACGCTGCTCCTCGACCCATGAATCGAGCGGATTCATGCGCGCACCCGATGCAATTCGGCGCGCGACCTGCACGCGCCGACGCGGCGCAAGCCACCGCGCGAACGCGGCGCGTCGCATCGGTGCGCGTTGCGCATTTCGTTCAGCTCCGGGTGACGGCATCGATTCGCGCCATGACGTCGGGCGCAAGCTTCGCGACGACCGACTGTGCCTTCAAATTTTCGACGACCTGAGCGGGACGGCTGGCGCCGGTGATTACCGTCGAGACGTGCGGATTCTTGAGGCACCAGGCGATCGACATCTGAGCGAGCGTGCAGCCGAGTTCTTGCGCGAGGGGGACGAGCGATTGGACCTTCGCAAGTCGCGTGGGTTCGAGAATGCGCTCGGCGAGCCACTCGAATCCCTTGATTGCCGCGCGCGAATCCGATGGCACGCCAGCGCTGTATTTGCCTGACAGAAGGCCGGACGCAAGAGGACTCCATGTCGTCGCGCCCATACCGAAATCGCGATAGAGCGGCGCGTATTCGACCTCGACGCGCTCGCGATGAAAGAGGTTGTATTGCGGCTGCTCGGTGATCGGCGCGTGCAAGTGATGACGCTCCGCGATGCCGTGGGCCGTCGCGATCTCGGCCGCGCTCCATTCCGACGTTCCCCAATAGTTGGCCTTGCCGGACGCGATCATGTCGTGCATCGCCCAAACCGTCTCGTCGATCGGCGTATCGGGATCGGGACGATGACAGAACACGATGTCGACGTAGTCGAGGCGAAACCGCGATAGCGACCCGTCGATCGCCTGCATCAGGTACTTGCGGTTCAGCGTGTTCTTCTCGTTCGGGCCATCGTAGAGGCCCCAGAAGAACTTCGTCGATACGATGTAGGACGAACGCCTCCACGCGAGCTTGCGAAACGCGTCGCCCATGATCGTTTCGGCGCGTCCCTTCGCGTACACCTCGGCATTGTCGAAGAAATTCACGCCCGCGTCGTACGCGGCGGCCATGCACTCGCGCGCGAGGCCCTCGTCGAGCTGGTTTCCGTAGGTCACCCACGAGCCGAACGACAGTTCGCTCACCTTGAGGCCCGAGCGGCCCAGTCGACGATAGTTCATGAAGTCACGCGGTCGCCGATCCCGCCGGCCATCGCGCGCATGCGCGAAACCGGCGTGACGTTGGCAATCCCGATGGGGCTTCTTTCTGGAGGAAAAGGACGCGTGGTGCACGTTGCCACTACAATCGCCGCTTCATTCTACCCCGGAAGGACGCATCCGATGCAGGCTCGTCGCGCAACATCGAGCACGGGAAAGCCGCCGTTCGACGTCGAAGCGCTTTGGCGCGTGAAACGCGTCGGCGAACCGTCGCTTTCGCCCGACGGTCGGCTCGCGTGCGCGCCGGTCACGTCGTACGCGATGGACAAGAACAGCGGGACGACCGAGCTGTGGCTCTATCCGACCCGGTTCGGATCGCGCGATGGCATCGTCAAGCGGCCGCGAAAGCTCACCATCGGGGACAAGGATGGCGATCCGCGCTTCTCGCCCGACGGCAAGCGCATCGCGTTCACCGCGAAGCGCGGCGATGATGCCGAACCGCAGATTTACCTGATTGCACCTGACGGTGGCGAGGCATCGCGCTTGTCGAAAATCGCGACCGGCGCGAGCGCGCTCAAATGGTTTCGGGACGGCAAGCGCATCGCGTTCGTTTCATGGGTGTGGCCCGATTTGGCGAGCGAAGCGGCGCAAGCCGCGCGCTATCGCGAGAAGAAGGACGCGAAGGTCAAGGCGCACACGACCGAGCGTGGCGAATACCGCTACTGGGACCGCTGGCTCACCGACGGACGCGAGCCGCATGTGTTCGCGTGCGATGTCGCGACGGGCCATTGCGAAGACCTGCTCGCGGGCACCGGCCTTGCGCTGCAGCCGTGGGACCCCACGCGCCAGCTTTACGACATTTCGCCCGATGGATGCGAGCTCGCGCTGACGATCGATCCAGCTCCCGAACCGGGCATGATGAATCGGTGCGACATCGTCGTCGTCGATCTCGCGACGCGCCGCACGGAAAACCTGACGTCGGGAAGCGGATTGTCCGACGAGCATCCGCGGTATTCGACCGACGGCCGCTCCATCGCGTATCACGCGTACGACACCGCGCGCGCGTACAACGATCAAGGCCATCTTCGCGTGCTGACGCGCAAAGGCGGCGAGAGCAGGCGCATTGCGGCATCGCTCGATCGGGCAACAACGCATTTGTCATGGACACCCGATTCGTCGGCGCTCTTAGCACTCGTCGAGGATCGTGGCCGCGTCGGCCTGTGGCGTTTTCCGCTGGACGATGACGAACCATCCGAGCTCGTGCGCGGCGGCGTCATCGGCAGCTACGCGCAGTCGCGCGACGGCAAAGTATTCGCGTATGTTCGCGACACCGGCCGCCACCCACCGGCGCTCTTCGCATCGGCATCGGATGGAAGCGGCGAGCGAGCGATCGAATCGCACAATCACGCGCTGCTTGCGCGACATGCGCTTGGCGACGTGCGCGAGTTCGACGTCGAGGGGTGGAACGGCGAGCGCGTGCAGGTGTTCGTCGCCTATCCGCCGAATTTCGACCCCAAGCGGAAGTGGCCGCTGATGCATACGATCCACGGCGGCCCGCACGCCGCCCACCACGACGGCTGGCACTTTCGCTGGAACACGCAGGTGTTCGCCGGACAGGGCTATGTCGTCGTCGCGGTGAATTACCACGGCTCGTCAGGCTACGGGCAGGCGTTCCTCGAGACGATTACCGGGCGTTACGGCGAGAAGGAATTGGCCGACGTCGAGGCCGCGACCGATTTTCTGCTCGCGCAAGGCTACATCGATCGCGAACGGCTCGTCGCGACCGGCGGCAGCTACGGCGGATTCATGGTCGCGTACATGAACGGCCATGTCGATAGGTATCGTGCGTTCGTTTGCCACGCGGGTTGCTACGACTGGGTCAGCATGATGGCGACCGACGGCTACCGCTTTTTCGCGAAGGAGCTCGGCGCCTTCCACTGGGACGACGAGACGCGCGTGCTCGCGCAATCGCCGCATCACCACGTGAAGGCTGCGAAGACGCCGACGCTCGTCGTGCACGGCGAGCTCGACTATCGCGTGCCGGCGACGCAGGCGCTGCAATACTTCAATTCGCTGAAGGCGAAGGGCGTGCCGGCGCGGCTGCTCTATTTCCCCGACGAGAACCACTGGATTTTGAAACCGCAGAACTCCCGCCTCT
>DATFCW010000214.1:0-4316 GCA_035252665.1 Casimicrobiaceae bacterium
AAGCAGGATGTGGGCGATCTGCTCGGCGTCGGCGATCGATGGACGCAACCTGGGCGTCGGAGGTACGTTTCGCGTATGGGGCGGCGGTTCCCATGGCGCAGCCATTACCTCGAGAGGAATGTCGAGGTAGACGGGCCCCACGGGAAGCGACGTCGCGATCTGCCCTGCGCGCAGTACCGATTCATACAATATCGATGCGTTGCCAACACGGTGCGCCCACTTGAAAAGCGGATGAACGAGCGCATGCAGTCCGCCGGCAACGTTGTGATTGTTGTACCACTGCGCACCCGGCTCGAATGTCTGTCCGAGGCCGAAGCTCGTCGATTCGCCCGACATGACGAGCATCGGGAGCTCCGCGATCCGTGCGCCATAGAGCGCCATCGCTCCTTGCAGCAGGCCCACGCCCGCGTGGAGCAGCACGGCCTGCATGCGACCGGTCATCGCCGCATACCCCGCGGCGAGATCGACGGCCAAAAGTTCGTGCCAGCAGCCAAGATACTTCGGTCCGGGAACGCCTTGCAGTTGCTGGCGGCCAAACGCTTCCCACACCGAGCACCAGTCGGAGCCCGGCGATGAAAAGACATAGTCGACACCGAGGTTGCGACACCCCTGGAGTATCGCCTCGCCGCCATCGAAGGGTACTTCGATCATCAATACGTTCCTGGGTGAGCGGACGACGCGGCCGGAGCAGTCTTTCGAAACGCAGTCCGCACCGTCGCCGTCGTCGGATGGAACCGACGCAGTGGCTCTGCCTCGCGCGATAGCGGTACGGCGCGATGCCTGCCAACGGTATTTTCCGGGGACGAAGCAGCGCTCTTTCTGGATTTGCCGACATCGACGGATGCAAAATCCACTACCGTCTCGAAGGCATCGAGGGGGCGCCCGTCGTCATGTTGTGCCATGGCCTGCTCGGCTCGCTCGGCATGTGGCGGCCGCAGGTCGCTGCGCTCGCCGCCCGATATCGCATCCTTCGCTTCGATAATCGCGGCCATGGTGCGAGCAGCGCCACGCCGCCACCGTACACAGTCGCACAACTGGCCGGCGATGCCGTAGGCCTTCTCGATGCGCTTGGAATCGCATCTGCTCACTTCGTCGGTTGCTCGCTCGGCGGCATGATCGGACAGGCGATGGGCGCCAATCATCCACGCCGCCTGCGAAGCCTTGTGCTCGTTGGCTCGCGCAGCATCATGCCGCCCGCATCGATGTGGGATGAACGGATCCGGATCGCGCGCACCGACGGGCTCGCCCCGCTCGTGCCGACCATGCTCGAGCGCTGGTTTACGCCCGCGTTCCGTGCCGCACATCCTGAAGCCGTACAACCGATCGTCGAAGGCATCCTGGGGACACAGGTCGAAGGATTCGTCGGCGCCTGCATGGCGATTCGCGATATGGATCATCGCCGACTTCTGCCGCTCATTGCGGTGCCGACGTTGGTGACGAGCGCGCGTGACGATCCTGGTGTACCGGCTTCCGACACGTACTTCATCCAAGCGTCGATTCCAGGCGCCGAGATGATGCTCGTCGAAGAGGCGCGACATCTTTTCACGATCGAGCGCGTCAGTCTGTTCGAGACGATGCTGCTCGACTGGTTGGCGCACCACTGAGCGCCCCGCGTGGCCAAAGGCAAGCGGAGTCATTCGCGTGCTCTGATGCCATCAGGACACCGTGTACCACCTCGTATCGCCGCCAGGACGCGCTTCGGTGTCAGCGGCAAATCGTGCACTTCGGCACCCACGACGCGCAGCGCGTCATTCACCGCGGAAACGATCGCAGCGGGCGGCCCGACCGCGCCTCCTTCACCGATTCCCTTCACTCCGAACTCGGTATAGGGCGAAGGCGTCGTCATGTGGAGAACCTTGATCGCCGGCACTTCGGTCGCACCAGGCAGCAAGTAGTCCATGAGCGTGGACGCGAGCGGCTGACCTCCGGCGTCGAACGGCATCGCCTCGTAGAGACACGTGCCGATGCCCTGCGCCGTCCCGCCGCAGATCTGGCCGTCCGCGACCATCGGATTGACGAGCACACCGCCATCCTCGACGACGACATAATCGAGGATTGCAATGTTGCCGGTATCGCGATCGACGCTTACGACTGCGGCATGAGCGGCGTAGCTGAACGTGCCGCTGTCGCGCTCCGCGCGATATCCCGCGGTGACGTCCAGGCCGCCGGTATCGATGTCCGGCGGCAACCTCAGCGGTTCCAGGTACCAGGCGCGAGCCACATCGCGAAGCGTTACGCGCCGGCCGTCCTTGGCGCGAATCTCCCCTTTCGCGACCTCGACGTCGGAGGGCTCGACTTGCAGCAACCATGCGCCGATTTTTGCGGCACGCTTGCCAAGAAGACGCGCGGCGCGCGCGACGGCGCCGCCGCCCAGAACAATCGATCGCGAGCCCCATGTCCCGGTCGAATAGGGCGTCGTGAGTGTATCGCCCTGCACAAGCCTGATCTTGTCGATGCACACGCCAAGCACTTCGTGCACGATCTGCGCATACGTCGTCTCGTGGCCCTGACCGTGCGAGTGTGTACCGACGCGAATCTCGACGTAGCCGTCGGCCGTGAGGCGCATGCTCGCCTGCTCGTAACCAGGGACGAGTGGCCGGCCCCACGCCTCCAGTACCGCAGTGCCGTGCGCTGCCTGCTCGCAGAAGAACGACAATCCGACGCCCAGCAGTCGATAATCCTTCTCTTCTCGCTTCTGCCGTTCGCGAATACCCGCGACATCGATCGCTGCGACGGCCCGACGCATGCATTCCCGATAGTCGCCGCTGTCGAAATGCTTGCCGACGATGTTGTCGTACGGCATGCGTTCGGGGGGCACGAGGTTGCGCAGGCGCACTTCGTACGGCTCGATGCCCGCCTCGCGCGCTATGGCGTCCAGGATGGATTCGATCGCAAGACAGGCGCCGCTGCGGCCGACGCCGCGGTACGCGAGAATCGGGCTTTTGTTCGTGGCGACCGCGGCGCTGCGACAGCGGTACGACGGCAGCACGTACGGCCCCGGCAGAATGTTCGCGAGCTGCGTGGCCTCGGTCGCGGCGGATACGGGATAAGCGGAGTAAGCGCCTGCGTCGACGTGCACGACGCAGTCGATCGCGCGCAGCGTTCCATCGCGAGCCGCGTACCCGGTGATGTCGTAGTCGTGCTCGCGACAGTTCGCGTTGGCGACGAGATGTTCCCGGCAATCCTGGAGCCAGCGCACAGGACGTGCGAGCCTGCATGCGAGCCACGCGACTGCGACTTCCTCGCGACGCACGACGCACTTGGAGCCGAAACCACCGCCCACGTCGGGCGAGATCACCCGTATCTGGCCATCGCCCATGCCGAGGCAGTCTGCGAGGCACCTTTGTACGGTATGCGGCACCTGAGTCGACGAAAACACGGTGAGCAGGCGCAGGCGATCGTCCCAGCGGGCGAGAACGCCTCCACCCTCGAGCGGAAACGCGCACTGGCGTGAGGTGCGGATGCGCCGGCGTACCTTGATCGGCGCATTGTCGACCGCATCATCGAAGTTGCGCGCCTCGCGCACCTCGATGAACACGTTCTCGTCCCAGGCGTCGTGCACACGGGGCGCCTCCGGTCGTCGCGCCTCGACCATGTCGGTGACGGCAGGCAGCTCGTCGTATTCGAGTGCGACTTCGGCTGCCAAGTCCTCGGCCTCCGCGCGCGTCGGTGCCATACACATCGCGACAGCCTCGCCTACGTAACGCAGCTTGTTCGTCGCGAGGATCGGCTCTACGGATCGCCTGAACCCGATGAGGTTTGGCACCGATTCGATCGGCTTCACACCGGCGAGATCGGCCGCGACGAAAACCTGCTCGCGACGATCGTCGGTAACCCGAATCGCACGAAGCAGCGCGTGTGCGACCGGGCTGCGAACGAACGCGACGTCGACCATGCCCGGCATGCGGACGTCCGCGACATATTGTCCCCGCCCTCGCAAAAAGCGGTCGTCTTCGCAACGCGCAAGCGATGCCCCGACGCCGCAGTTCGCGAGGGAAGGCGCGCTCAACTCGGGCGGCTTGCTATCGGCCGCACGCTCGACGTCGTTCACCACCGCGCGCGGCTCAAGGCAGCGGCCGCTCCTCCACCTTCCCGGACGATGTGACGTAACGATAGCGCGAGCATTCGAGGGGAACGCGATCGCGCACCCGCTTCGCAAGCCAGTCGGCCATCATGGCGTACCAGTGCGGACCAAGCTGCGACGACGGCATCCGGCCCGGCGCGTGGCGCTCGTTCTGATAGGCAACGATGTCGACTGGGCCGGGAACCTTTTTCGCAACTTCGAAGACATGCTCGAAAGGCGACAACTCGTCGAG
>DATFCW010000215.1:0-2996 GCA_035252665.1 Casimicrobiaceae bacterium
TCGACGACGCCCTCCACGAGGAGACGGAAACGCTCCTCGCTCTGCTTGAGAGCTTCTTCGTGCTCGCGCCGGCGCGTGAGATCGCGCGTGACCTTGCCGAATCCGACCAGCTGTCCGGAAGCATCGCGCAGTGCAGTGATGACGACGTTCGCCCAGAAGAGTGAGCCGTCCTTGCGAACGCGCCATCCCTCTTCTGCGTAGCGACCCTGCTCGGCCGCGACACGAAGCTCGTACTGCGGGTGCTGGCGCTCTACCGCTTCGCGCGGATAGAAGATGGAGAAGTGCCGACCGATGATCTCGTCGGCCGAGTAGCCCTTGATGCGCTGCGCGCCCGCATTCCAGCTGCTGATGCGGCCTTCGCGATCGAGCAGGAAGATCGCGTAGTCCCCGACGCTCTCGACGAGCAGGCGAAACCGCTGCTCGTCGTGGCGATCGGCTTCGTCGGGTGCAAGCGCGTCCTTGTCCAAGCGAATGCCTCCCAGTTTCGCTCCCGTCTGCGCGCCGCGACTTTACGCGCTCGGCGAGCGTCTCGTACGGAGGCCGCGACATTGTCGTCGCCGGGAGGACGCCGGTCTGTAGGATAAAGACCGAATCCGACGTGCAGCCACTCGCGTGTCGAAGGACCTCGGTCGACGAACGGCAGCGTCATCGAGCGCGGGCAAGCGATGGCCACGACGGATTCGGTTGCCGGCGGCCGGCAGATCAACGCAACGAGCGCTTGTCCACCACGCGCCTCGCCTTCCCGAGCGAGCGCTCGATGCCGCCCGGCGGCATCACGCGGACCGCACACGTGAGGCCGATCAGGTTCTTGATTCGCCGCGACAGACGCTCGCCTGCCGCATCGGCATCAGCCGCGCCCGCGCTCGGCGCGCGCTCGACCAGCACCGTCATCTCGTCGAGATGCCGAGGCCTCGCGATCTCCACCTGATAATGCGGCGCGAGCGTCGAATCGCCGAGGATCAATTCCTCGATCTGCGTCGGAAAGACGTTGACGCCGCGAATGATCATCATGTCGTCCGAGCGACCGGTGATCTTCTCGATGCGGCGCATCGTGCGCGCGGTGCCAGGCAGGAGCCGCGTCAGGTCGCGCGTGCGATAGCGGATTACCGGCATCGCCTCCTTGGTGAGCGACGTGAACACCAGCTCGCCCTTCGCGCCTTCGGGCAGCACATCGCCGGTGACCGGATCGACGATCTCGGGATAGAAGTGGTCCTCCCACACGGTCAGTCCGTCCTTCGTCTCGATGCATTCCTGCGCGACGCCCGGACCGATCACCTCGGAGAGTCCGTAGATGTCGATCGCATCCATGTCGAGCATCGATTCGATCGCGGCGCGCAGCGTCGCCGTCCACGGCTCGGCGCCGAAGATCCCGATCGCGAGCGACGATTCGCGCGGATCCATGCCCTGCCGCTGCATCTCCTCGGCGATCGCCAGCATGTACGAAGGCGTGACCATGACGATGTCGGGCCGGAAGTCCCGGATCAGTTGCACCTGCTTTTCGGTCTGCCCGCCGGACATCGGCACCACCGTGCAGCCGAGCTTCTCCGCGCCGTAATGCGCGCCGAGACCGCCGGTGAAGAGCCCGTAACCGTACGCGACATGCACGATGTCGCCGGCGCGGCCGCCTGCCGCGCGGATCGAGCGCGCCATCACGCTCGCCCATGTGTCTATGTCGTTGCGCGTGTAACCGACGACCGTCGGTTTGCCCGTCGTCCCGGACGACGCATGTACCCGCACGACACTCTCGCGCGGCACCGCGAACATGCCGAACGGATACTTGTCGCGCAGATCCGCCTTCGTCGTGAAGGGAAAGCGCGCGAGGTCGTCGAGCCCGCGTAGGGAATCGGGATGAACGCCCGCGGCGTCGAACGCGTTGCGGTAATGCGCGACGTTGTCGTAGGCGCGTCGCACCGTCCACCGCAGACGCTCGAGCTGAAGCGAGCAGAGCTCGTCGCGGCTCGCGATCTCGATCGGCTCGAGCTCGTCTTTGCGGGGAGACTTCGTAGGCATTGACGCTTTTCAGTTGGCGGACACGACCATCCCGTCGATACGACGGCTCTTTCAGCTGCGATCATCCCGCCCTGCTGGCTTCGCACGTCGATGTCGTCGGCGATTCATGCATCGACAAGCGGTGCACCGGCCGCATGGCGGCGCGCGATCAGGGGCGAGAGGCGGTAGCGATCCTCGCCGTAGTGCGCGGCGAGATTGACAAGCACGTTCCGCACGCGCGCGATGCCGATCTGGTCGGCCCAGTGCAGCGGACCGCGCGGATAGTTGACGCCCTTCTGCATCGCGATGTCGACATCGCGCGCGGACGCGACGCCGTATGTCACCGCGTCGGCCGCTTCGTTGGCGAGCGCCGCGACGGTTCGCATGATCAGGAGACCCGCGACATCGTCGAGCGGCGAAACGGCGATGCCTGCGGCCTGCAGCGCGCCGGCCACGGCTTCGAACGTGCCGATCGAGCAGGTGTCGGCGCGCGCAAGCGCGATTCGCATGCAGCGCGAATAATCGAGCGCGAGGTCGAAGACCACGAGGCGCGCAACGCCGGTCGCAGCGCCGCGCGTGGTGGCCGTGCGCCCGTCCGTCAACGCGAGCACCGCATCACCGACTTCGATCGCACCATCGGCAAACGCCTCGCGCGGCGGTGCCTGCTCGACCGCGATGCCGGCCTGATCGAAGCGACGCGCAAGCGGCGCCGCAACGCCGAGATCGCCGCGCACGACGATGCGCTTCGGCGCCGGCTGCGTGGCGAGCGTCGAAGGCGCCGGCCGGCTCGCGCCTTCGGCGTAGTCGTAGAAACCGCGGCCGGTCTTGCGGCCGAGATGACCGGCGGCCACACGCTCGTGCTGCAACACCGACGGCGCGTAGCGCGGATCGTGATAAAGCGCTTCCCAGATGCCGCGTGTGACGGTGAAGTTGACGTCGTTGCCGATCAGATCCATCAGCTCGAACGCGCCCATGGGGAAACCGCCTGCATCGCGCATCAGCGCATC
>DATFCW010000216.1:0-8521 GCA_035252665.1 Casimicrobiaceae bacterium
CGGCGAGGCTCGCCGCACGTGCCGACTGGCTCGTCTGCAAGGAGACGTGCATCCCCGAAGGCGCCGATCTGACGCTCGACCTGCCCGTCGCAAAGTCTTCGACGCCTTCGCGCTGGCACGAAGCCATTGCAACGACGCGGGATGCGCTCCCCGCGGCGCTACCAACGGACTGGCATGCGGGCGCCCAAGCCTCGGGCGCAACGATCGCGCTCGCGTTGACGCCGCCCGCCAACGCGCGCGATCCGGGTCGCCTGCAATTCTTCGCGAACGACGACGCGCGCATCGAGCCGTCGTCGCCGCAAATGCAAAGCCGATCGTCGCGAAGTTACGTATTGCACCTGCCGGTGTCGCACGACTTGCATGGCAATTTCGCGCGCCTCTCAGGCGTTCTTCGCGCGGAGCATGGCTTCACGAACGGCGCGAAGGTCGTGCAGGCCGTCGCCCTCGACATACCGATCGAAGGCACCCCGATCGCGGGACCAAGGCCTGCGACGGGCGCGACAACGATCCAAAGCGGCCCGCTGTCGTTTTCACCCGCGCAAAGCGCCGGCGCGCTTTCATTGCCGCTCGCGCTCGGTTTCGCCTTCGTCGGCGGATTGCTGCTCAACCTGATGCCGTGCGTCTTCCCGATCCTCTCACTCAAGGCGCTCGGCCTTGCCACCTCGAGCGGCGATGATCGGCGCGCGCTTCGTCACGAAGGCATCGCGTTCGCCGCAGGCGTCGTGCTCACGTTCGCCGCGCTCGGGCTCGCGCTTGCCGGTCTGCGGGCGGCCGGCGAGGAATTGGGCTGGGGATTCCAGTTGCAGTCACCCGCCGTCGTCACGTCGCTCGCGATCCTGTTCTTCGTGATCGCGCTCAATCTGTCGGGCTTGTTCGAGTTCGGCTTGTTCGTGCCTTCGGATGTGGCCGCATGGACGCACGCGAATCGTCACGTCAATGCATTCGCGTCGGGACTTCTCGCGGTCGCGATCGCGTCGCCTTGCACGGCGCCGTTCATGGGCGCAGCGCTCGGCTATGCGCTCGGCGAACACGCAGGCGTGACACTCGGCGTGTTCGTCGCGCTCGGCATTGGCATGGCGCTGCCGTATGCGGCGCTCGCATGGTTCCCCGCATGGCGGCGCGTGTTGCCGAAGCCCGGCGCGTGGATGGAGCGCCTGCGGCAGCTCTTTGCATTTCCGCTGTACGCGACCGTCGCATGGCTCGTCTGGGTGCTGTCTGCGCAGATCGGCAACGATGCGGTCGTGCGCATCGGCATCGTGCTGGTGCTGATCGCGTTCGCGTTATGGGCATGGCGCGCATGGCGCACGTCGGCGCGTCGCGCATGGAGCGGCGCAGCGGTCCTCGGCGCGCTCGCGAGCGCGCTGGTCGCATGGCCGCTTTATGCGGGCGTTCCCGGTTCGCCGCAAATTCGTAACGAGCAGGGTGCTGATGGCTGGCAGCCGTATTCACCCGCGCGCCTTGCCCAATTGCGAGCCGAAGGCAAACCTGTGTTCGTCGATTTCACTGCCGCGTGGTGCATCACGTGCCAGGTGAACGAGCGGCTCGTGCTGAACGATGCGCGCGTGCGCGCGGCATTCGCGCGAAACGGCGTGGCTCGCGTCCGCGCAGACTGGACACGTCGCGACCCGGCGATCACCGAAGCGCTTTCTGTGCTTGGACGAAGCGGCGTCCCGGCGTACGTCATCTACCGAAAGGATGGACAGCCGCGCGTGCTGCCCGAAGTGCTCGAGCGCCAGATGGTCATCGACGCGCTCGCATCGTAGCGCTCGCCCAAGCGTCGTCGGACGGACGGCAGGCTCGCCGAAACGGGCCCGTCGTCGTTCATCTCGACTTACTTCTTCACGTGCACGACCCCCGTCATGAACGGGTGCAGCGTGCAGACATACGCGAAGTCGCCCTCGGCGTCGAACGTGTGCTCGTACTTGTCGTCGGTGTCGAGTCCCTTCGACGTGAAGCTCTTGTCGCCTGCGGCGATCGTGTGCGGTGTCTCGTCGTGATTCGTCCACACGACGGTCGTGCCCGGCGCGACGGTGATCTCCTTCGGCGCGAATGCGAATTTGTTGATGTCGATCGCCGCCGTCGATGCCGCGCCGGCATTGTTCGCCAACGCGATGACCGATGCGCATAAAACGCCGGTCGACGCGGCGCGAATGCGACGGGAAGTGAGAGAAAAACGTGCTCTTGTCATGATGTTTCGTGCGATGGGTTGAAGTTTTCGCGAGGCTACATCACGCCCCGAGCGGGGTGTCGACGAGCGCGAGCTCGTGCTTGCCCGGGATCACGTTGATGCGCCGCGTGCCGAGGAGCTCGGCGAGCTCGCTCGAGGAAACGGTGACCGGCCCGGGCTCGCCGATGCCTGCCGCACCCGGCTTCGGCAACGGATAGGCAAGCGACATCGCCGTATGCAGATTCACGTTGCCCTCGACCTTTTGCAGCACCTGATGGATGTGACCGTTCAGCACGGTGACCGACCCGTAGGGACGCAACAGCGCGATCGCCTCGGCCGAATCCGCCGTACCCCAGCCCCACGGTTCCCAGATCGTCCACATCGGAATGTGCGCGAGCACGACGATCGGCGTCGAATGCGAGACGTTCGCGAGATCGGTCTTGAGCCAGGCGAGCTGCTCGTCGCCGAGCGCCGCCATCGTCTTGGCCTTGAAGTTCTCGACGTTGTTCAAGCCTACGAAGTGAACGCCGCCCTGATCGAAGCTGTACCACGACTTGCCATTGCCGTCGTGATCGAAGAATTTGAGATAGCCGGTGGTGCCATTGTCGATCGTGTCGTGCTCGCCGGGGATCGTATGAACGCGGTCGACGTGAATCTCCTGCAGCAGCTCTTTCGCCGAGCCGAATTCCTCGGGCTTCGAAAGATGACTGACGTCGCCGGTGTGCACGACGAAGGCCGGCTTGGCGGCCAGCGCATTGATCTCCGCGGTTGCGTGGCGAAGGCTTGCGGAAGTGTCGGGGTTCGCTGCCTTCTTGAAGCCGATATGCGTGTCGCTGATCTGCACGAACGTGAGCGCGCCACTCGCCGCAGAGGTCGGCAGCATCGCGTCGCCGCGCGTCGCGCCGAGCGTGCGCGGAATGCCGCCCGCAATCGTCCAGACGACGGCGGCGCCGCTCCAGCGGGCGAGGCAGGTGAGCGCCTGCCGGCGTGAGACGAAACGGTCGCGATCGGATGGGTCCTGCGTGTTCATGGGGTGCCTCACGAAGTGGATGAAGAAGGGCTTGCGCGACGTCATACCGAGGCAGGCGCGCGTATATTCCCGGCCAGGACGAACGACCCTACGCTCGCTCGACTCGCTGCCGCCAATTGGGGCGCGCCAGTGGCTCGGGGACGGCCCGTCGCCACTGGCCCCGTCCGGAAAAATCAGCGGGGCGGAATTAAAACGGCGATGCGGCGGTACGACCGGAAACGCAACCCGCGAAGGGATTCGGCTTCGATCGGGACGGACGGAGCAACGCTTGTCGGACCACGCACGTTTCGAGCAGCTCGTGTTGCCGCATCTCGGCGCCGCCTACAACCTGGCGCGCTGGCTTGCGCGCGACGCTCACGACGCCGAGGACGTGGTTCAGGACGCGTGCATCCGAGCGATGAAATACATCGGCTCGCTCAATCGGAGCGACGCGAGGGCCTGGTTCCTGACGATCGTGCGCAACGCTTTTTACGACTGGTGCGAACGAAACCGACCCGCGGAGATCGCACGGGACGATGGCAGCGCGCTCGATGCGGCCGTCGACGATGCCGCCGTCGATCCCGCGCAGGCGGCCGTGCGCCGCGCCGAATCGAAGGTGCTCGCCGACGCGATGGCCGAATTGCCGCTTGCGTTTCGCGAGGTGCTGATCCTGCGTGAAATGGAAGAGCTTTCGTACAAGGAAATCGCGCGCGTCACCGATATTCCGATCGGGACGGTGATGTCGCGGCTCGCGCGTGCACGGGCCCTGCTTCAGGGATCGCCGCGGTTGCGCGCGATCGGGGAAACGACGACGGGAGGCAATCGGTGAACTGCGATCAAGCGTCCGCGCTCGTCGGCGCGTACGCCGACGGCGAGATCGATGGGCTCAAGCGCCAGTCGGTCGCCAAGCACATTCGCGGCTGCGCGGCATGCGCGGCGAAGCACGCGGACATTCTCGCGTTGCGCGAGCGGCTGCGCGCGGAGCTACCCTATTTCGCGGCGCCGCCCGGCTTCCGCGAGCGCATGCAGGCATTGGCGGCGAGCGCGTTGCCGGCGCGCCCGGTCAAGACGAAATCCCATTTTCCATGGCGGGACGCGGCTGCGCTGGCCGGGTCGTGGCGCGAGCATGCGGGCTGGCTTGGCAGCGGCGCGGTCGCGGGTTGCGCCGTCACGGCGCTCGCATTCGTTCTCGGAACGAACGTCATCGCATGGCGCGAAGGCCAGGATCTTGCGACGCAGGCGGTGGCAAGGCACGTGCGCGCAACGCTCGATCATCGATTGATCGAAATCGCTTCGTCGGATCAGCACACGGTGAAGCCGTGGCTGTCCGCTCGCCTCGATTATTCGCCGCCGGTGCGCGATCTTGCCGCCGACGGATTTCCGCTCCTCGGCGGTCGACTCGACACGATCGAGGGACGTCCCTGCGCGACGCTCGTCTACGGCTATCGCAAGCACACGATCGACGTGTTCGTACGGCCCGAAGCCTCCGATGCGCCGCCGCTTCGCGAGTCTCGTGGCTTCAACATCGCGCACGCGCGTGGCGCGGGCTTCGATTGGACGGCGGTGTCCGATGCGGGCGCCGATACGCTCGAAGCCTTCGTCCGGCAACTGATCAACGAAGCCTCGCGGCCTTCCCAGGGATAGGTCGATTGCGCGGTCTCTTGGACCGCGCGGCGTTCGCGACGACTGCTCGCAGCACGCCTGTTATTCCCGAACGCATAACGACGAGCATGCCGCGGTCTGACAGACAAGCGATGCGCGCTTGCGCCGCGAGCCGCAGATTCGGAAGACCGCGGCATCCGGCAGCGCTATCGCCCGGTACGGAACGGTTCGACGAAGCGACGCTTGCCGTCGCGCGAGTGTCGAATCCGATTTCCGGGAATGTCGTTCGATCGCAAAGCAAGGAGAAGTCATGAAACGCAAGCTCGTCATCCGTCACGTGCAACTCATCGCGGCGGCCGCGCTCGCGCTCGGTACGTCGGCGGCATTCGCCGCGACAACAGCATGAGCGTGCTAACCGGCGAATCGTATGCGTATTTCAATCATCTCGATTACAGCCTCGGCAAGTTCAACATGGCGCGCGCCGCGGAGGCGCGGGGCCACGATGCGGTGGTGAGGATGCCGGTGAAGCCGCGCGACGCAGCGGAGCAGGCCGAGAAGCCGATCATGCTCGCCGAACAGCCGCGCATCACGCTTCGCAGTCCGTTCCGCGACGACACCGGCGCATAGCAATACGGCGCCTTCGTCGAACCAACGCGGCCGTTGCCGGAAATTGCAGCGGCCGCTTTGCATTCGAGCAATCGATATTTCGCTCGCATCGCCGGCGACGACTCGTGCGAGGCGCGCCATGCCGCGTCGCTGGCTTATTCATTCATTGGGAATGTCGTCGGCGAATCCCGGTACGAGCGGCAAATCAACCACGCAACTTCGCAAGACTCGCCCGGGTCGAAAAGACGCGGTCGTCGGCGACCCGATCGACCACGACGCGAAGGATTTTGTCGCGCCGGATCCGCTGTACCTCGCGTGAAGCGCAGACCCTGCTTGCGCAGGCCGATCGCCGAAGCTACAGGATGTACTGCGCGATGTTGTCGTCGCCCGCGATGCCGGCAAGCCGTTCGTCGACGTAACCAGCGTCGATCGCGATCGTTTCGCCGGTGCGGCGCGCGGCGTGGAACGACACGTCTTCCAGCAGGCGCTCCATCACCGTGTAGAGCCGTCGCGCGCCAATGTTCTCCTGGCGCTCGTTGACCGAATGCGCGATCTCGGCAATGCGCCGGATCCCGTCGGGCGCGAACGCGAGATGCACCTGCTCGGTGCCGAGCAGCGCTTCGTACTGCCGGGTGAGGCACGCATCGGTCGCGGTGAGAATGCGCTCGAAATCCTCCACGGAGAGCGGCGAAAGCTCGACGCGAATCGGCAGCCGCCCCTGCAGTTCGGGAATGAGGTCGGACGGCTTCGACAAATGAAACGCGCCCGACGCGATGAACAGGATGTGATCGGTCTTGATCATCCCGTACTTCGTCGTCACGGTGGTTCCTTCGACGAGCGGCAGCAGGTCGCGCTGCACGCCTTGCCGTGACACGTCGGCGCCGTGCGTGTCGGTGCGCGCCGCGATCTTGTCGATCTCGTCGATGAACACGATGCCGTTCTGCTCGGCGGACGCGAGTGCGCGCGCCTTGATGTCGTCGTCGTTGACGAGCTTGCCCGCTTCCTCGTCGGTAAGCTGCTTCAGCGCCTCGGGGACCTTCATGCGCTTCAACTTGCGGCGGCCGCCGCCGATTTGCTGGAACATGCCCTGGATCTGCGAGGTCAGGTCCTCCATGCCGGGCGGCGCGAGGATGTCCATCGCCGGCGGCGACACGGCGATCTCGATGTCGATGTCCTTGTCGTCGAGCTGGCCTTCGCGAAGCATCTTGCGAAACCGCTGGCGTGTCGCCGAGTCGGTGGGCTTCATGTCGTCGAAGTTGACCTCGCGCGCGGGCGGCAGGAGCACGTCGAGAACGCGCTCCTCGGCGGCATCGGCGGCGCGATCGCGCACGCGGCGCGTTTCCGCTTCGCGTGTCTGCTTGATCGACACCTCGACCAAATCGCGCACGATCGTGTCGACGTCGCGGCCGACGTAGCCGACTTCGGTGAATTTCGTCGCCTCGACCTTTACGAACGGCGCATCGGCGAGTCGCGCGAGCCGGCGCGCGATCTCCGTCTTGCCGACGCCGGTCGGGCCGATCAGCAGAATGTTCTTCGGCGTGATCTCCTGGCGCAGCGGCTCGGGTACCTGCTGCCTGCGCCAGCGATTGCGAAGCGCGATCGCAACCGCGCGCTTCGCCGCATCCTGCCCGACGATATGCTTGTCGAGCTCGGAGACGATCTCCTCGGGCATCATCGGCAGCGGCATCGCGGCAAAGGGTCAGAGACGAGTTTCGCGGTTTTTGCGAAAGTCGTCTCCGACCCTACATTGGTCTGGTTTCCCAAACGGGTTGGGTCCACAAACGAAACGGCCGCCTTTCGATCGGCGGCCGTTCCATTTTACCGTGTCGTCACAGCGTCACGGCGCGAACAATTGCGCGCAGTTGCCGGCCTGCGTCGGATTTTGCGAAATTGTGCCGCCCTTCGGGATGCATTGGCTCGGCGGCAGCGGCGCCTTGTTCTCGACGAAGTCGACGAGAAGATCGAACGCGTGTTGCGCATGCGGCTGGATCACGACGAGTTCGGGGAACGGCGTCACGTACGCCTCGATGTGATTGCCGTTCTGCACCTCGTAGAGCCGATACTGCGCGTTGCGCTTGTCGTTGTTGCCTTTGCGCGACGCGTCGACCGCATCTTCGTAGGCCCGTGCCTGATGCTTGATCGGCAGAAGCGCATCCATCGTTCCGGCGACGGTGATGAGCGGCTTCTTGATTTTGCCCGTCGTTGTCACTGCCTCGACGCTGTCGAATACGCCCGGGAGGCCAAGGCGTGACAGGTAATCGTAGTTGCCGAGGCCCGCGCCGTACGTGTCATACGTGGGGTCGAAGCGCTGCTGCCACTGGCACGTCGTCACTTCCCAGAATTCGTTGTAGTAATTGCCCCACAGCGATGCCGTCACCGCACCCGTCATCGGATCGCGATGAACGATGTCCGGCGGGTAGCCCGCCGCAAGGATGTTCTGCGCGGCAGCGCTCGTCGGGTCGTAGCCCGACGCCTGGTACGCGGGGAAATTCTTTACGGCGACCGGAAGATCGACGAGGATGTTCTCCTTCGGATCGACATACGTGCCTTCCCAGTCGACACCGCCATCGAAGAGGTTCGGCGCTTCCTCCATCGCTCGGCGCACCTGGTAACCGCCGTTCGACGTGCCGACCGCGTACGTTCGACGCGCGGGACTCTGGTAGTTTGCCTTGATCGCATTTTGCGCAAGCTGCGCCGTTTTCAGCATGTATTGCGTCCACTGCGTGAACGGCTTGTCGGGATCGACGTCGTAGAAATGGACCCACAGCAGCGACAGCGCGCCACCGGGCGGATTCACGCGGCATGTGCCGGGCGCGGGCTGCGTCTGCGACGCGAGGCTCACGATATAGAAGTTGAGCACGCCCTTGTTCTGCGACGCGTACGCATAGCCCTTCGGCAGCACGTAGTCGCTCCACGCCCAGTCGCCGTTGTACTCGCTGCGCGTGCCCGACGCACCGGCGACGACGAGGCTGCCATTCCATTTGTCCGGGAAGCGCAGGAGAAAGCGCGCCTGGTTCGTTGGGTCGTCGGCGAACCAGCCTTCGACCTGGATGCCCGGAACCGGAGCTGCCGAAGGCGTCGGGCCGTTGGAGATGACCCCGCGGTCCTTGGTCGGCGTGTACGAGCCGAAGCCGGCC
>DATFCW010000217.1:0-9231 GCA_035252665.1 Casimicrobiaceae bacterium
CGAACCGCGGATGATCCCGGATTCGCAGCGGCAATTGAGCGGGAGGCGGAGTCGCGACAGTCGCCGTCTTGCCGTCCGGCTCGGCAGCGGTTTTCGGCTGTGGGACTACCGCCCCGAACGCTGCCGTTGCCATGAACCAGATGTTGCCGCTGAAGCGCGGGTAGTACATGATGCCGAATATCGGTGCGCCGAAGTAAGCGATTCGGGTCCAGACTCCATTGACGGGACCGGGGAGCTTGGTCTCAATACGAGTCGAGGCTCCAGTATCGGGGTCGATGCGAAACATCGCTGTCGTAGAGTTAAACCAGTAATACTGATCAGCATCGATGTCATGAATGATCGCGCATGAGCTCTGCGCCTTCTCCGCGATGCCGGTTTCCAACATACCGACGGCGCCTGTAGCCAAATCGAAATACGGCAATGTTGACGCATCGGCATTGACGCGCGCCGCAAGAATCAGCCGATTGCGTTTTGTATCGACGCAAGCTCCCCAGTAGCCGCGCTCGCACGTCGAAGATGGCTCCCATTTGTTCGATGCGCAGTCCCATCGATACCACCGGTCCTTGTGGAACTCACCGACGTAGACGTCTCCCGTATTCGGGTCAACAGCCACGCTAGGCTGCGGCGGATAACGTCCGTAGGCTGGACAATCCGGGTACGTTCCCTTCGGATCGTACTGACGCGCTACGACATCGAATCCGTCCATCGAGGCTGAGCCGACCGCGAGATAGCCGCCGAGACACATCGGCAGCAGAACGCGGTTTCGCTGGGCGCAAAACAAAATGTTCTGGTAGGTGTGCCGCGAGTTCGGTAGGCCATCGGCATAATAGGTCGGCTTACCTCCCGTGTTCCTGATGCGATCAGCTTGCGCACTAGGCGCGCGCACCATTTTCCAGGCAGGCGCGTCGGCGGTCAGGTCGAGTACGTACGCCCCGTTGTCGGAGCTGTCCTCATGCCCTCCGTTCGCCACGCTCCACCATTGCGTGGCGGTCGCCGCGAGTCCGCACCAGGCATCGATCGTTGCCGCCGGCGGACGCTCGCTGCTCGGCATCAGGTTGATCCCTGATCCAGGCATCTCTGCGAAAGTTCCAATGGGGGCGGTCCAGTTGCGTCGCCACGACATGGTGCCCGGCGGCGCGGGCGCTTCGATGGTCAGCGAGGCGCGTGCGCTGACCTTGGGACCTGGGCCATCGGCCTCGAGTGCGTAGTCGTGGTTGACACTCGGCGTGACCGACAGCGTCCCACTCGCGGCCACCGATGCCCCGTCGAGGAAAACTTTCGTGGCGTTGCTCGTCTTCCAGGTGATCAACGATGACTGGCCCGCCTTTACGACGGGCGGAGATGCGTCGAAACGATCGATCGACTGCCAGGGCGCATCGATCGGCGGCATGGCGAGCGGCATACCGCTTCGAAGCTCCTTTGGGACCCCGATGTATTTGGTGGCGATGCAAGCGGCAGCGAGACGATAGTGGATGGGCTGTTTCGCCAATCCCATGCCGCCGTGATAGATGTTGATGATCATTGCATCGATGTCAACGTCGCTTGCAATGGTGCGCGCGCCTTTGTAGACACCGTCGATCCAGACGCGGCCGTTGTCGCGCACGACCGAGCCGATGGGACCCATATTGAGCTCGAGCTCGATCGTAATGGGCACGCCGATCGCGAATTCGCCGCCGTACACGTGCCCCGCGCCAAAGCCGCTGCCGGTCCTCCCGTCATAGACATAATCGCGGATCAGGAACGGCTTTCCCTCGGCCGTCGGATGGTTCGGTCCGTGCCACATCTTCCATGAGTTAGGCGTCTTCCCGTTCTCGGGGCCATGAAGAATCTGGTCGTACATGGATTCGAATCCGGGAAGTTTCACGCCGGCTTCGGTCATGTACGCGGCTACATCGGGCTCGATCACGAGTACATAGCGACAGAAGAGATGACGCCTCAACATCGGGCGAGCAGGATCCGGCGGCGCGGTCCAAAGCCACGCGGCAAAAACGCGTTGCCGGCCGCTACCCCGCAAGAACCAGATTCCGCGATCGTTGTAGTACTCTGGATCGGGGCACATGAACCTGCCCGGATAGCCCTGGTGACCCGGAAGAATCTCGTTGTCCGCGTACCACGCGCGGCGCCGCGGCGCGAAGTCCATCCAGCTCGACTGCGCGAATGCGGCTCTGATTGCGTCATTGGAGGAAAACTCGACGTACCGGAGCACGTCGGGGTGATGCAGGAGATCGGCATCGCGCGCAACCGACGACGAGATGCCGGAGTCGATCGTCACCGCCTCCGGCCGGAACGGCTCGTCGGGCGACGTCGGCGATTTCGCCGAAAGGTGCTTCGAAAGCGGAAGTGCCGCAGCGGCGGCCGCGTACTTGATCATGTCGCGCCGCGAGGGACCCATCACTATTCTTGAACGATTGTTTTTGAAACGAAATCGCCGAACGCGACCTGCTGGCGCGAGACGTTGCCTTCCCGCCGGCCAGGCGGCCTCAACGAAAGATAGGTGAGGCGCTTCACTTCCTTGCGGCCGCGCGTAACCGTATCGAGGATGAGGCCCGAAGCAAAGCTCAGGAAGGCAAGCAGCATGATTCCGGTCGACAGAACGGCCGTCGGCAGGCGAGGGACGAGACCGGTCGTCACGTACGTCTCGATGATCGGTATCGCGAGCGCGACCGACGCGGCGGCCAGAACGCCGCCGATCGCACTGAAGAACTGCAACGGCCGCTCGTTCTTGTAGAGCCAAGTGATCAGCAACAGGATCTTCCAGCCGTCGCGGTAGGTCTTGAGCTTGCTCACGCTGCCTTCGCTGCGAGCGCCATAGGGAGTCGCGATCTCCGTGACCGGCATTCGCAGCTCGAGCGCATGCACGGTGAGTTCGGCTTCGACTTCGAAGCCGGCGGCGAGTCCCGGGAAAGACTTGACGAAGCGTGACGAGAACGCTCGGTATCCCGAAAGAATATCGGTGAAGCGGCTGCCGAACAGTTTCGCGACGAACCCGGTCAGCAGCGCGTTCCCGAACCGATGGCCCGAGCGGTACGCCTCCCGCTCCGTGCTCGTCCTGCAGCCGACGACCATATCGAGCTTGTCGTCGAGCAGACGGTCGACCATCGTCGAAGCGCTCGCGGCATCGTAAGTGGCATCACCGTCCACCATTACATATACGTCCGCGTCGACGTCGGCGAACATGCGGCGCACCACGTTTCCCTTTCCCTGCAGCGTCTCCTTGCGCACGATGGCGCCCGCCACGGCGGCCACCGACGCGGTAGCGTCGACCGAGTTGTTGTCGTAGACGTAGACTTCGGCGTCGGGAAGGGCGCGTTTGAAATCGCGGACGACTCGACCGATCGCGGTGGCCTCGTTGTAGCAGGGGATGAGCACTGCCACGCGCACTTCGCGCGCGTCGAGAGTCGATCGCGCGTTGCGATGACTATTGGCCGACACGATAGATCTCGATATCGCCGGTGGGATGGAGAAGCTTGCGCGCGATCTCGGGGGGCACGGCTCGGTCCACGTGAAGCGTAGCGATCAGCGCGCCGCTCGCACGCGGCGGAGCGGCGATCGAGCCGATCAGCCGCCAGTCCTTGCCCTTACGAAACTGCGCCACATCGAACGTGCAATTGCCGAATTGCGCACATCCCCTGATAGCGTCGCCGTTGTAGAACACGATCGAGCCGTCGACGGGCGGTGCAGTGGACACGTTGGAATACGACACGTTTGCGAAGCGAAAGAATGTTTCGGCTCGCGCGCCGGTCTCGGGGTCGGTATGGATTGTCTGCGTCGGATGGTCGCGAACGAAGCGGACGAGTTGTCGCTCGGCGTAGCGCGGATTGGTGTTTTCCACAGATAGCGCAGCGAGATTGGCGCCTAGCGCGATGGCCAGCGCGGCGGCGAAGATTCGTCGGCGTCCCGTCGTCCATAGCGAGGTGAGCCACACCGCGACGACGACGATCATCGCGGCGGCGGGTACGACGAAGTACCGCTGGATCAGGTATAGCTTGGGATTGGCGGCAACGAACAGGAAATAGACCAGCGAAAATCCGACGAGCAGCACGCAGTCGCGGCGCTGCGGCCCTTGCGCGCGGCGCATGACCCAGACGCACGCGGGAATGGCAAGCCAGAATAGGAGCGCATATTTCTGGGTAACCAACAGGTTGACGATCGGGTCCAAATAGACGTTCGTGGACAGGCTCCCTGCACCGTCGATGATGCCGCCGCGGGCAACCACACGGGCGACCTCCGAGCCCCGCCGCACGGCATCATGATTCAAATCGAGTGACAGGCGGTAGAGCGGGTCGCGCGTCATGACGGTCAAATAAAGCCACTGGCCGAGAATGATCGGCACGAACCCGGCGACAAGAACGAAATAGCGGCTGCGCTTCACGATCGGTCGGAACAGGAAGAGCAGCAAGGCGAAGATGACGAAGGAAGCCGCCGTTTCCCGCGTCAGCACGGCAAGCGCAGCTAGCGCACCGCACGCGACCCACCGCTTCCTGTCGCCGGGCGCGCGCAGGGCGAACAGGAACGACCATATCGTGGCCGACGAGAAAAACAACTCGGGCATGTCCGAGTTCGCATAGGTCGCGAGAACCAGGATTTGCGGACATGTCAGCGCGA
Organism: Casimicrobiaceae bacterium; assembly: GCA_035252665.1. Taxonomy (GTDB): domain Bacteria; phylum Pseudomonadota; class Gammaproteobacteria; order Burkholderiales; family Casimicrobiaceae; genus VBCG01. The sequence continues at coordinate 4,606 of DATFCW010000217.1, forward strand.
GGACAGCGCTCACGGCGCCAGCGCGATCGCCAAAGAGACGAACGACGCAAACGTACTGAAGCGCCAGAAACGCGAGGAAGTAGCACATCGTCGGCAGGACGACTGCAAATTCGGTGGTGCCGAAAAGCGCAACGGACAGTGCCATTGGAATCGTCACCGAATCGCGTAGCGCCCAGTGCGTCTTGCCGACGTATGGGAAGTGCTCGAGCCAGCCCTGAGCTGCGGCGAGATACAGATTGTCGTCGCTCGCCAGGAATCCCACGAAGCGCCAGTACATCAGGATGCAGGCGAGCACGACGACGCCCAGGAACGCCAAGGCAACACTGACGTCGCGCACAGGCCAGAGACCGGGTCCTATGTCCGGCTGCAGTGCCTTCGCATCAGCGTTCAGTTTCATGAAGGATGCACACGCTCGGTCGCGTTCATTCGCGGGGCCGCCTCGAGGATCGGCGCAAGCGCCGTGTTCGGCACCGAAGAAGGTGCAGCCTGATCCGCCTTCAGCGCCTTCGCCACCAACACCCGCGACACGACAATGATGATCATGATGTCGTAAGGCAGATCGAAGTACGCGAGGCTCAGGAACGCGCCGCCCACGAAATAACCGAAAAGACTCACCTGCGACATTTTCGCGAGGTCCACCGCCCAGCGCGTCTGGTCGCTTCGGGCGGCGTTCTTCGCGACCCAGCTCGCCGATCGCCACGTGGTCAACCAGAACAGCAGATAGATCGCCAGCCCGAGGAAGCCGTGCTCGCCGAGCACCTCGAAGTAGATGCTGTGCGCGGCATGGATGTCTGTCGGCACCGGTGCGTAGCGGGCGAAGAGTTCGGGCGTCGTCACCTCGAAGCCGCCACCGAGGGGACGATCCTTCGCGAGGTGGTACGCCATCATCCACGCATTGATGCGGCCCATCGCGGATGAATCCTGCTGATACGTTTCGATGGTCTCCATGCGCTTATCCCACCCTTCGGGCATGAACGCGACGAGCGTCATCCCGATAGCGACGAGCGCGATGCCCGAAATGAACTTGCGTCGACTGCGAAGCCAGAGCTGGAGGCACATCGCGGCGATCGCGAGCAATGCGCCGCGCGAATGCGATCCGAGCGCGGCCAGCGCGCAGAGCACCATCGCGAGCACGATGCCCCAGCGCAGCAGCGCGTTGCGCAGCAGGTTGCGCAGGTAGAACAGCAGCGGGATGATGATGATGATCGCAAGCGCGAGCTCGTTGTTGCCCTCGATGAACGATCCTGCGGGACCCCAGACGAGATTCGTTCCGCCTCCACGGAGCGTGAAGAACCCACCCTTCAGCCCATAGAAGCCGACCGACAGCACCACGATCCAGAGAAAGGTCAGCAACTGCTTGCGCGAATGGATCAACGCCAGCGTGACGAAGACCATGAGCTGGATCTTCATCACCCGGCTGAACATCTCGCCGATCAGGTGCGGATAGATCGCGAACGCCGACGTCACGCACATCCAGACGACGAACACCATCAGTACGATGACCGGCGGCGTCACCGGCAGGCTTCGCCGATCGCGTGTCAGCACGAGCCCGAGAAGTGTGGTGCCGGCGACGACGGCGGCGAACGGGAAATTGAACGCGGGCCCCCACGCGAGACGGTGCGGGTTCATCAGGCTGACCCACGTCCACAGCATCGCGCCGATCCACGGATGGAACAGGACGAACGGCAGCGCGCCAAAAATAATGACGAAGAGCGCTATGTCGCGCATCGGCGATTTTCCGTAGCGTTCGTCGTGTGCGCCTGCGCCGCATCCGCGAGCACGCGAACGCATTGCTTGGCGACGCTCGACCAGCCGAGCGACGTTGCGCATTGCCGCACCGCTTCGCGCGCAGGCGGCGCCCCGAGCAGCGAACGAATGGCGCGAACAAGCGTTTCGGCGGAGCGATCCTCGACGACCATGCCCGCTGTCCCGTCGCGCACTATTTCCCGGATTCCGCCCGCGAGGGTGGCGACAACCGGCGTTCCGCATGCCAACGCTTCCAGCACGACGTTCGGCCAGCCTTCACGCAGTGATGGATGGACGAGCACGTCGGCCGCAGCATATGCATCGACGAGCGCCTCCTGGGGCATCGAACGCATGAACGACACGCGTGCGATGACGCCGTGGCGCTTCGCGAGCAATTCGAGGTGCTCGCGTTGCGGACCCTCGCCGATTACGAGGAGGCGGCAAGGGTCGAGAAGCGACAACGCTTCGATGGCGAGGTCGTGACCCTTTTCCGGCACGAGGTTGCCAACGCACACGAGGATAGGCTCGCTGAATGGGAGTCCCAAACGACGGCGGCTCTGGGCGCGATCGCGGACGTCGAACATGGTGGTGTCGACGCCGTTTCGCGACACCTCGAGCAACGACCCCGGGATGCCGATCTCGAGCGCGCGTTCGCGCAGCGCGGCCGAGACGCAAAGCACGCGCTTCGCTCGAAGCGCCGTTTCCACGATGCGCGTTCGCGTCGACGGCTTGCGTGCGAGCACGTTGAGATCCGAGCCGCGCGCGGTCACGATAAAGGGCTTGCCAGTCCAGCGAGCGATGATTCCAGCCGCGACGCCGTCGGGATAGAAATAGTGCGCGTCGATGACGTCGCAGTCGAACCCGCTTCTTCGCAGCGCGCGCAGCGCATGCATGCCGGCGAGCGCCATCGCGTGCGGCTGCGAGGCGGCGCCGATCTTCGGCAGCATCGCATAGCGCGGGTGTAGCACCTCGATGCCTTCGCGCTCCTCGCGCCCCGGGGTGGCCGCGAACTCCGCATACCGGCCGAATGACCGATGGCGAAACGGAAACCACGGCACCGGCGCGACGACGCGCGCATCGAGGTTGCCGGCCGCGCGAATCTTGCGAAGGCGCGTTTCGACGAAGATGCCGTGGCGCGGGCGTGCCGCGCTTGGGAATAGCGACGAAAAGACGAGCACGCGAAGCGCCGATTCGTCTTTCCGCAATGCTGTCGACATGCGCGCGTTCACCAGCAAAGGCCTGTCCACGTCGCCGGTCCGCGGTGGCGTCGCGGGACGCCGGCGAGATCCATGACGATATGGTGCTCGCGCAGGTGATCTTCGAGCTCGTCGAGCAAGCGCTCGTTCGCTAGCCCGAGCACCAGCACGTCGGAACGCGAGACCACTTCCGCGACGCGATCAAGCATCAAGGCACCGAGATGAGGAACGTGGCGATCGATGAAGCGGCGGTTGGCGCCAAGCAGGCGCGAGAGGTGGACATCGGGGTCACAGACGGCGATTTCGCAACCCTTGCCGATGAGATGCTCGGTCAATCGAACCATCGGACTTTCGCGCAGATCGTCGGTTCCCGATTTGAAGGAAAGGCCAATCACGCCGATCCTGCGCTTGCCCGTGTCGAGGATCTTCGCGATCGCCCGGTCGACCTGAAGCTGGTTCGATTGGCCGATGGCAGCATGGACAGGAAGCTCGACGTCGCGCAGCTTCGCGAGATGCAACGTGGCGCGCAGGTCCTTCGGCAGGCACGATCCGCCATATGCGAATCCCGGTCGCAGATATGCTGGCGAGATGTTGAGCTGCCGATCGCGGCACAGGAGATCCATTACCTCGAACGGATCGACGCGGAGCGACTCGCACAATCGCGCCGTCTCGTTCGCGAACACGATCTTCAGCGCATGAAAGTTGTTGCACGAGTACTTGACCATCTCCGCGGTGCGAATCGAGGTGCTGATGAATTCGCAAGGCAGGTGGCCGAAGAGCCCGCGGAGCGCGTTGACAGGCGTCTCCGTGGCAGCGCCGACGATCGTGAACGGCGGCTTGTCGTAATCTCGTATCGACGAGCCTTCGCGCAGGAATTCGGGCTGGAAGCAGACATGAAATGCTTCGCCGGCGCGCTTACCCGATTCGCGTTCGAGAATGGGAGCGAGCACGTCCTCGACGGTTCCCGGTACCATCGTCGAGCGGAAAACGATGACGTGGCCATCGTCGTTCTTCTCGCGGAGCGCCCGGCCGACGTCGCCCGCAAGTCGCACTAGCGCGCTCTGATCCTGCGACCCGTTCGGTGCGGAAGGCGTGCCGACGCAGACGAGCGAGATGTCGCTCCGCACGATCGCGGACGCGACATCGTCGGTGACCGATACGCGACTTGACACCGCGACATTTCGCATCAACTCGACCATGCCCTCCTCGACGACCGGCGTGCGGCCCTCGCGAATGAGCGCAAGCTTCGACGGATCGACATCGACGCCGACTACATCATGGCCGTCTCTCGCTAGACAGGCGAGCGAAACCGCTCCGACATAGCCGAGGCCGAAGATGCTGATCTTCACCGAGCCGGTGCCTTGTCGCTCGTCGTTTGCCGGGATCGGCCAATCCTTCTCATCGCCCGCAGCGCGACCCAGTTCGGCCACGTGTAAAGCCCGTCCCAGCGCAGCGGCAGCTCGTGGGCATCACTGTACACATCCGTGATGTCTATCGGCAGCGCGCCGATGCCGCCCGCTCGCATGCGCGGGGCGAGCAGCTTGAACTCGTAGCGGCGCCTTCCGTAGCGCACCGCTCGCTTCCAGTACATCTTCCAGTCGGCGGGACGCGCAAGCGACGTCGACTCGAACGCGAAGCCCGCATCGGCGCATGCAACGATGCGATCGTGATCAAAGCTGTTGCG
>DATFCW010000218.1:0-9614 GCA_035252665.1 Casimicrobiaceae bacterium
AGCGTTCTCGCTCGCGACGGGTTTGCGGGCGTCGAACGTGACCGGTCTGCAGTGGTCGCAAGTCGATTTGGTGCGGCGGCTGGCGTGGATTCACCCCGACCAGGCGAAGGCGCGAAAGGCGATACCGGTGCCGCTCAACGCGGAAGCGGTGGCGCTGATTAGTAAGCAGGTCGGGAAGCACCTGACGCACGTGTTCAGCTACTGCGGCAAGCCGATCATCCAGGTCAGCACCAAGGCTTGGTATGCGGCGCTCAAGCGGGCCGGCATCACGGATTTTCGGTGGCACGATCTACGGCACACCTGGGCGAGCTGGCACGTGCAGAACGGCACGCCGCTGTTCGCATTGCAGGAGTTAGGGGGCTGGGCGTCGACGGAAATGGTGCGCCGGTATGCGCACCTTGCTGCCGATCACTTAGCGCCTTATGCGGAACGCCTCAGTGCGTTGCGTGCCGTTGAAAAAGTCGACGGCACAAATACGGCACAGGCCTGAAAAAAGTAAGGGCTCGCATTGCTGCAAGCCCTTGATTGTTTGGTTGCGGGGGCAGGATTTGAACCTGCGACCTTCGGGTTATGAGCCCGACGAGCTGCCAGACTGCTCCACCCCGCGAAAGAACGACGATTATAGCAATTTCGTCAAGCGCGGGTCAATTGCGCTACGCAGGCACCTTCTCCGTTTCCTTCACTTCCGGGCGCTTGCGCTCGATCTCTTCGGCGGGCTTCGCAGCCACGGTTTTTTTCTCCTCCGTGCCCGCCTTAACCTGCGCCTTGTGCAGTTCCTTCGCGCGCGCTTTCCAATGCCAACTGCTGAATTCGTAACACATGATCGGCTCCTTTCGGTGCGGCGACTGTCGTCGCTCGGGTTGTGCACCCATGCTACGCCGCTCGAACAACCGTCGCAACCGGGCGCAATGACGACAGTGATGCGATCACAACGACTCCGTCTCCGCCGCGCGCGGTCTCCACACGAGTAACCGCGCCTCGATCTTCGTTACGATGAAATCGAGAATCAGCGCAAACACCGTCAGCACGACGATTCCCGCGATGACGGTGTTGATGTCGAACACGCCTTCGGCTTGCAGGATCAGGTAACCGACGCCTTTCGCCGAGCCGAGATACTCGCCCACGACCGCGCCGACGAACGCCATTCCGACCGACGTGTGCAGGCTCGAAAACACCCACGACGTCGCAGACGGCAGGTAGATCGAGCGCAGCAGTTGTCTTCGCGACGCGCCAAGCATTCGCGCATTGGCGAGCACGACCGGACTCACTTCCTTTACGCCCTGATAGACGTTGAAGAACACGATGAAGAACACGAGCGTCACGCCGAGGGCAACCTTCGACAACACGCCGAGACCGAACCACACAGCGAAGATCGGCGCCAGGATCACGCGCGGCATCGCGTTCAGCGCCGTGATGTAAGGCTCCGCCACCGCTGAAGCCGCGGGCGACAACGCGAGCCATAACCCGACGACGAGTCCGAGCACGCTGCCGATGGCGAACGCGAGCAGCGTCTCCCACAGCGTGATCGCGAGGTGCGGGTAGATCTTGCCCGACACGAACCATTCGATCACGACCTTGATTACCTGGAGCGGTCGACCAAAGAAGAACGCGATCCTGTTCGCGTACGCTTCATCGACGACACCAGGCGTCGTCAGGGCGTACCAGACGCCGAACAACACGGCGAGAATGATCACGTGCGAAAGCGCGAGGCCGCTCGCGCCGATGTGCGTATCACCGCTTGCCTTGCGCATAGCCTTTGAGCACTTCCGATTTCAAAACATGCCAGATCGCCTCGTGCAGCTCGACGAAGCGCGGTGACAGGCGGATCTCGGCGACATCGCGCGGACGCGGCAAATCGATGGAAAACTCGCCGATCGGATGCGTCGCGGGCCCCGCCGACAGCACGACGACGCGATCGGACAACGCGATCGCCTCCTCGAGGTCGTGCGTGATGAAGAGCACCGACTTGCGGTTCGCCGACCACAAATCGAGCAATTCATTCTCCATCAATTGTCGCGTCTGAATGTCGAGCGCTGAGAACGGCTCGTCCATCAGCAGAATCTCTGGATCGAGGATCAGCATCTGCGCGAGCGCAACGCGCTTGCGCATCCCGCCCGAGAGCTGGTGCGGATAGCGATTCTCGAAACCTGCGAGACCGACACGCGCGAGCCATTCGCGTCCGCGCGCCAGCGCGCTCGCTCTCGGCATGCCGCGAAACTCGAGTCCCGCGACGATGTTGTCGAGCGCATTGCGCCATGGCATCAGCGCGTCGGCCTGGAACATGTAGCCCGCGCGCGCGTTGATGCCCGCAAGCGGCGCGCCCGCGACGAGCGCGCGTCCCGATGACGGCGCGAGCAAGCCGGCCGCGACGTTGAGTAGCGTCGATTTGCCACAGCCGGTAGGTCCGACGACCGAAACGAACTCGCCTTCGCCAACGACAAGCGATGCATCGGCAACGGCGACATAGCGCTCGCCGGGCGCTTTGCCTGCAAAGGCGCATGTCACGCGGTCGAAGGCCAGCGCAGCGCCGGGTGCGCGGATCGCCTCGCGCGCCGGCGTGGCCATCACTTGATGTTCTGCGCCGCCTTCTGCTGGAACGACATGTCGACCGTCTTCGCGAGGTCGATCGTCTTGCCCTTCATCGTCGGGTCGAATGTCAGCAAGTCGTGGGCAACGTGCTCGCCAGCTTCCTTCGAGATGAAGCCGTCGTGCTTGAACGACTCGATGTTGTCTTCCAGTGCCTTCTTGTAGAGCGCGCGGTCGGTGTAATAGTCCTTCGGCACGGCATCGACGATCTCGTCGATCGAAGCGTGCTGAATGAAGCGAAGCGCGCGCACCATGGCGTTGACGACCGCCTGCGCGGTGCGTGGATTCTTCTTCACCCATTCCGGGGGCGCGTAGATGCAACCGGCCGCGTAGGCGCCGCCGTAGACGTCCTGCATGCCCTTCGCCGTGCGCGTGTCGACGACCGGCGTGACGGTGCCGTCGCTCACGAGCTGCGCGATGACGGGATCGAGATTCGAGAGCGCATCGATCTCGCCGCGCTTCATGATCGCGACCGCGCCGGCACCGCCACCGACGCCGATGATCGACACCGAATCGGGCGGCAGGCCCGCCTTGGCGAGCAGGATGTTGACGAACATGTTGGTCGACGATCCCGGCGCCGTGACGCCGATTTTCATGCCCTTCAGGTCCGCGGGTGATTGGTACGAAGCGGCCTTGGCCTTTGGCAACGCGAGGACGATGGCGGAGTAACGCCCCTCCAGAACGAGCGCCTCGATCGCGTTCCCTTTCGCCTGCTGCGAGATCGTATGCTCGTACGCGCCGGACACAATGTCTACGCTGCCGCCGAGCAGCGCCTGCAGCGCTTTTGCGCCACCGGGAAAGTCAGGAATGTCGACGTCCAGTCCTTCCTGCTTGAAGTAGCCCTTGCGTTCCGCGATCGTGAGCGGCAGGTAATAGATAAGCGATTTGCCGCCGACGCCGATCGTGATCTTCGACTTCTCGAGACCCTGCGCAAACGTCGGTCCCGCAAGCGTCAGCGCCGCCAGCGCGACTGCAATCCAAGCCCTCAAACGCCGCATGAATCGTCTCCCTGTTGCCGAAAAAGAGCGATATTGTCCGGGGTTGCGCGGCGGCCCGTCAAACGCCCGTTGGCGTGTGCGATGACGACCTTTGCTATCGTCCCCGCACGATGCTCGCCTGCGCGACGATTCGCGCCCGCCCGTTGTCGCGCAGCCGCTTCAGGTGCTCGGCGATCGCGGGCCCCATCGACATCACAGGCTCCGGCGCATGCATGCGGGCGAGACGCTTGCGCGCTGTATCGAAGGCGAGCGCAAGATCGTCGCCGCGGCGCATGCCGTCGTTGAAGAATGCCTCGCCGAACGACGACGTGCCAATCCCGCCGGTGCAGTCGCTGGCGCGCGTGTTTGCCGAAGACGACGCGATCACGACCGTCTCGTCGTCCTGCAACGCGTCGACCCATGCGCCCGCGTAGCACGTCGAGACGACAACGATGCGCCAACGAATGCCGGCCGCGTCGAGCAGCTCCTTGAGTCCTTGCGGAGAAAGACCGACGAGCTCGAGCGGCGGATTGACGGCCGCAAGCGTATGATCGCCGCCCGAGCTGCCGACGAGATACACCATCACGACATCGTCGTCGGTATCGATCAGATCGCCGATTTCGAGCAGCACCTTTCGCAGGTGCGTGATCGTAGCGAACGGTCGCTCGGCGACCGTCAGCGGACTGTTCACGAGCACGATGGAGCGTCCCTTCGTATGCCAGCGTTCGTCCATCACGCGCTGCGCGGCATCGACGTCGGCGACAAATCCCGGCCGCCGTGCATCGGGCGCGAAGCCGACGAAATAAAGATCCGTCACTGCCGGCCGCTCGTCCTCGAGATCATCGAGCGCGCGATCCATGATGAAATCCTGCGCGGCAAGCACCGGCTCGGAGGCGGGGCTCATCGCGTCGCGCTCGGCCGTCACCGAATCGTATTCCACCCACCACGGATCGAGCGGCCCGATCAGCGGCGCGAACCAGAGCGGCGCGACGACGATCACGCCACCGCCCACCGCGAAGATGCGCCGGCGCATGCCCAGCGGTTGCGTGCACACGTACACGGCACGTATCGCGACTGCCACCATCCACGCGAAGATCGCAGCGTCGAATACCTTTCGCGCCACGTCGGACATCGCCACACCAAGTCGCGGAATGTCGGGCAGCGCATGGACGACCTGGATCGCGGGAAACGAGGCCAGGAGCACGATAGGCAGCGCCAGATAGATGTCCCGCTCACGGCGAAGCGTCGCGATCACCGCGCTCGACAGCGCGAGCAAGCCGAGCGCGAAGAGCTCGCCGTGCAGGCCGACGATCGAAAAACGTGAGTCGGGCGCGGCGCGCACCCAGTCGGTGTCGATGTCGATAGCGGCCGACACGAGGACGATCAGCACGAACTGCGCCGCCGAGATGGCAAAGGTGCGGCGGTCGACGCGCAGGAAAAGCGCGAGGCGAAGCCCGGAGAGCAGATTGCGTCCGAGGTTACCGAGCAGGTTGCGCAACGCGCCGATCATCGGGAATGCGTCGCGATGAAATCGGCGACGCGCGATGCGTCGGCGGGAAGCACCGTGCAGTGCTGCGGCCGCGATTCGAGGTCCGCGTACGCTGCAGGACGTGGTGGATCGACACCCAGCGCTTCGCGCATCGTCGCCGCGAACTTCGCGGGCAGCGCCGTTTCGAGGCAGATCAGCGGCTCGCCCTGTTCGCGAAGCTCGCGCCCGACCCTGACGCCGTCCGCGGTATGCGGATCGACCATCGCGCCGTAGCGGCGATGCACGTCACGAATCGTGGCGATGCGATCGTCGTGCGTGCTCTTTCCCGCAACGAATCCCGACGAAACGACGTTCGACCAGGCAGGCGTGTCGGCGAGATCGAATCGTCCGTCATGCTCCAGGCGCTTCCATAACGCGCAGAGGCGTTCAGGATCGCGCCCGACGACATCGAAGATGTAGCGCTCGAAATTCGACGCCTTCGAAATGTCCATCGAGGGCGACGACGTCGATTGCGTCTCGGAGGCGCCGCGCGGCCGGTAGGTGCCGGTTGCGAAGAATTCGCTCAGCACGTTGTTTTCGTTCGTTGCCACGATCAGGCGCGCGATCGGGAGTCCCATCTGCCGTGCGACATGGCCTGCGAGCACGTTGCCAAAATTGCCGGATGGCACGGCGAAGCTCGCTTTCTCACCATCGCGCGAACTCGCCGCAAAATAACCCTTGAAGTAATAGACGACCTGCGCAGCGATTCGTGCCCAGTTGATCGAATTCACGGCGCCGAGCGCGTGCCGCACCTTGAACGCGCGATCTGCGGACAACGTCTTCACGATGTCCTGGCAAGCGTCGAACGTGCCTTCGATCGCGACATTGTGAATGCGAGGATCGTCGAGCGCGTACATCTGCGCCTGCTGGAACGCGCTCATCCGGCCTTTCGGCGACAGCATGAATACGGCAATGTGCCGTTTGCCGAGCATCGCATACTCGGCGGAACTGCCGGTATCGCCCGACGTCGCGCCAAGGATGTTGAGCCGCCCGCCGTCGCGCAGCGCGTATTCGAAGAGATTCCCGAGAAGCTGGAGCGCGATATCCTTGAATGCAAGCGTCGGGCCGTTCGACAGTCGGAGCAGGTGAAGGCCCGGCTCGAGCGTCAAAAGCGGGGTGATCTCGTCGCTGCCGAAAATTTGTGCCGTATAAGTGCGCGCGACGATGTCGCGCAAATCGGGCTCGGGAATGTCGCCGATGAAACGACGCAGAATCCCGAACGCGAGGTCGCGATACGACTCCCCGCGAAGCGCGTGCAACTCGTTTTCGGTGAATTGCGGATACGACTGCGGCACGGCAAGGCCGCCGTCCGGAGCGAGTCCCTCGAGCAGGATCGATCGAAACGGTTGCGGGGCATTGCGCCATGCGCCGCGCGTACTGATGTAGTTCATCGATCGTTGCGGGCAAGCGAACCGCTTGCTGGGTCCTCGTTCAGCCGAGGTCCTCGAGGCGGATCCGGACGACGCTGCCACGCACCGTCGGAAGCGATTCGATCTTCGCGATCGCATCGACGACGCGATGCTCGATCGACTTGTGCGTAAGCAGGATGATGTCGGTCTGGTCCTCGCCTTCGGTCGGCTCCTTCTGAATCATCGCGTCGATCGAAATTTCGCGATCGGCCAGGATGCGCGTTATGTCGGCGAGCACGCCCGGCCGGTCGAGCACGCGCATGCGCAGGTAATAGCTCGTCTGGACGTCGCCGATCGCGAGAAACGGCAGATCGGTGAGCTGATCGGGCTGGAACGCGAGATGCGGCACGCGATGCTCGGGATCGGCCGTGTGCATTCGCGTCACGTCGACCAGGTCGGCGATCACCGCGCTTGCCGTCGGCTCGGCGCCCGCGCCCGCGCCGTAGTACATCGTCGCGCCGACCGCATCGCCCTTGACGAGCACGGCGTTCATCGCGCCCTCGACGTTCGCGATCAGCCGCTTCGCTGGAATCAGCGTCGGATGGACGCGAAGCTCGATGCCGTTTCGCGCACGGCGCGTAATCCCGAGGAGCTTGATGCGGTAGCCCAACTCTTCCGCGTAGCGGATGTCCTCGCGCGTGAGCTTGGTGATGCCTTCGGCGTACGCCTTGTCGAACTGCATCGGCACGCCGAACGCGATCGCCGACATGATCGTCAGCTTGTGCGCAGCGTCGATGCCTTCGACGTCGAACGTCGGATCGGCTTCGGCGTAGCCGCGCGCCTGCGCTTCGGCAAGCGCCGATTCGAACGACGCGCCGCCGTCGCGCATCGTCGACAGGATGAAATTTGACGTGCCGTTGATGATGCCGGCGATCCATTCGATCCGATTCGCGGAAAGTCCTTCGCGCAGCGCCTTGACGATCGGCACGCCACCCGCCACCGCGCCCTCGAAGGCGACCATCACGCCCTTCGCGTACGCCGCGGCGAAGATCTCGTTACCGTATTGCGCGAGCAGCGCCTTGTTCGCGGTGACGACGTGCTTGCCGTGCGCGATTGCGTCGAGGATCAGCGAACGCGCCGGCTCGATGCCGCCGATCAGCTCGCACACGATGTCGACATCGGGTCGGCGCACGACGTCAGCGGGATCGTCCGTGAATTGCACGCCGGTGATGCCGCGCGTGCCTTGTCGCGCCCGTTCCAGCGTGCGCGTGCCGATCCAGGTGATGCGAATCGGGCGCCCGGCGCGGCGGACGATCTCTTCCTCGTTGCGCCGAAGCACGTCCCACGTGCCGCGCCCTACGGTGCCGAAGCCGACGAGGCCGACGTGAAGAGGCTTCACGAAAGCCCGTCCGCCCTGAACATCTGCTTTATTCCCCGGATAGCCTGGCGAGTGCGGGCTTCGTTTTCAATCATCGCGAAGCGCACATGCGTGTCGCCGTATTCGCCGAATCCGATCCCTGGCGACACCGATACCTTCGCCTTCGCAAGCAGGCGCTTCGTGAACTCGAGCGAGCCGAGCGACGCATACGGCTCGGGAATCTTCGCCCACACGTACATCGATGCTTTTGGCAGGTCGACCTTCCAGCCCGCCTCGTGCAATCCCTTGACCAGCACATCGCGCCGGCGCTGATAACGCTCGACGATCTCCGTCACGCAGTCCTGCGGCCCTTCGAGCGCGGCGATCGCCGCGACCTGCAGCGGCGTGAACGTGCCGTAATCGTGATAGCCCTTGATGCGCGACAGCGCGTAGACGAGGTCACGATTGCCGACCATGAAACCAATGCGCCAGCCGGCCATGTTGTAGCTCTTCGACATCGTGAAGAACTCGACGGCGACGTCGCGCGCGTCCTCGACCTGCATGATCGACGGCGCACGCCAGCCGTCGAAGCAGATGTCGGCGTAGGCCAGGTCGTGCACGACGAAGATGCCGTGCTCCTTGGCGAGCGCCACGATCTTCTCGAAGAACGGGAGCTCGACGCATTGCGCCGTCGGATTCGCCGGGAAGTTGATGATCAGCATCTTCGGCTTCGGCACCGAGAGCTTGATCGTCTGCTCGAGCTCGGCGAAGAAATCGACGTCGGGCGTGAGCCGCACCTGACGAATGTCGGCGCCGGCGATGACGGGACCGTAGATGTGGATGGGGTAGCTCGGATTCGGCACGAGCACGGTGTCGCCACGCCCGAGCGTCGCCAGCGCGAGATGCGCGATCCCCTCCTTCGAGCCAATCGTGACGATGGCCTCGGTTTCCGGATCGAACGACACGCCGTAGCGCCGGTCGTACCAATGACAGATCGCGCGACGAAGCCTCGGGATGCCCTTCGAGACCGAATAGCCGTGCGTGTCGCCGCGTTGCACGGTCTCGACGAGCTTGTTCACGATGTGCGCGGGCGTTGCGCCGTCGGGGTTGCCCATGCCGAAGTCGATGATGTCTTCGCCGCGCCGACGAGCTTCCATCTTGAGCTCGCTGGTGATGTTGAAGACGTACGGTGGCAGGCGCTCGATACGCGCGAAGTGAGGCTTGGGATTGGCGGCCATGGAGGTCTTTCGTAAGCGCCCGGAACCGTCCGAGCGACGAGAGATCGGGGAAGGCTACAATCGTAAGCGAATACGCATCACCGCTGCAACGCACTCGGTGCTCGCGCGCCATGCGCGCCAAGCAATGCGCTGCGTTTGCCACAACAAGGCCGCGAATCGGCCGCTCGAATCGTGAAATTCCACCTGCAAGCACCCACCGCGAACGTCGTGACCGGCTGCGGACCCGGTTGGGTGCGCGTGGGTGCCGACGAATATCGCGAGAACGTCGTCATCACGGCGGATGGCGTCAAGCCGGGATTCGCGGAGGACGGCTTCGACGCGCTTACGGCGCAGGATTTCTCTGCGCTGCTCGAGTCGTCGCCGGAGATCGTGTTGCTGGGCACCGGGTCGACGCAACGCTTCCTGCGTCCCGCGGTCACGGCGCCGCTGCACCAGGCGAATGTCGGGCTCGAAGTAATGGACACGCACGCAGCGTGCCGCACCTACAACATTCTCGTCGCCGAAGGACGACCGGTCACGGCGGCGCTGATCGTCGAATGAAATTGGTGCCAGAGATGTATTTCCCGAACGATTGTCATG
>DATFCW010000219.1:0-6751 GCA_035252665.1 Casimicrobiaceae bacterium
AGCGGCGAGGCGCGTGCGCGGCCACGGCCAGCGACCAAGCGCCGCGAGGCTCTTGTCGTCGATCGCGACGATGGTGACCGGTGTCGTCTCGAAATGCCGCGGCCATAGCCGCGCGCACGCATCGAACCAAGCTTCGCGCAAAGGCAGGAAGCGCGCGAGATCCAGCGCCAGCAGAAACGCGAGCACGATCGCGATTGCAATCGCGACGAGCCGCACGCGCGCCGTCGCGAGCGGCGGCGTGGCCGGCACAGCGGCGGTCACAACCGGATTTCCAGCCCGTCGTACGCCGCGGACACGCGAAGCGCGGTGTCGCCGCGGGTAATCTCCTCGAAGCGTCGCGTCTCGGCGAGCACCTTCGCGAGCGCTGCGTCGTCGAGCGCGGGCTCGTGGTGGAAGAGGCAAAGCTCCCTGGCGCGCGCGAGCTGGCAAAGCTCGACGCCGACGATGTTGCTCGAATGACCCCAGTCGGCCTTGACCGAGGTGGCTTCCGCGAGCGAGTACATGGCGTCGAAGATCACGAGGTCGGCATCGCGAAAGAAATCGGCGAATGCAGGTCGCTCGTCGGGCTCGGCCAGCTTGTGCTCGGAATCGGTCGAGTAGACGATCGTGCGGCCGTTCTTTTCGAACCGGTAACCATACGAGTCACCGGTGTGATGCTGGCGCTTGAGCGTCACTCGCATGCCCGCGACGTCGTGCGGCGTATCGGGTGAAAGGTGCACGAATTGAATCGACGCGCCAAACACGTCGAACCTCACCGGAAACGACGGCGCGTCCATCTGCCGCCTAAGCGCCGCCTCGAGATTGCCGTGGCCGCCGTAGAAGATCACGCGATTGCCCGGAATGTATGCCGGCCCGAAGAACGGCAATCCCATGATGTGATCCCAATGCACGTGCGACACGAACACATGATAGGTCTGCGGCGATGCGGCGCCGTGGCGCACGAGCGCCGCCGCGCCGAACGGTCGCAGACCGCTGCCGCAATCGCAAATGACGTAGTCGCTTTCGCCCGTCAAAAGCTCGACGCACGCGGTGTTGCCGCCGAACGTTCCCGAGATCTCGAAGGGAAGCGCATCGAGATATGCGTGAAGATCGGCGTCCGAATCGAACGTGCGTCCATTCGCGCCGCGGAGCGCCGCGATCAACTTGGCGCGAACGCCCGCCGCGCCCAGCGCGACCGGTAGCGAGCCGCGCGTTCCCCAGAACCGGGCACCTTGCATCAGGCGTCGTTGGGTGCTGCCGGCGTTCCCTGCACGGGCACCGAGCCGGACGACAGCGCGCGCAGCGTGTCGGGGAGCGACGGGAACATCTCGAACACCGAATCGAAGCGGCTGATGGCGAAGATCTCCGCGACGATCGGTTGCAGCGACACCGCGGCAATGCGCCCCTTGCGTGCGCGCAATGCTTTCGCGGCGAGCATCAGCACGCGCAGGCAGACGCTGCTGATGTAATCGACCGCAGAGAAGTCAACGATCAGCGCATGCGTGTTCGGGTCTCTGGCGAGCGGAAGCAGCGACTGCTCGAACGCTTCCGAAACGGAATGGTCGAGGCGACCGGCCGGCGCGGCGACGACAACGTTGCCGATGTGTCGACTCTCGAACTGCACGACGCCTCCCGCTATCCGCGATCCCGATCCCGTGGTGGCCGCGGCATTATACGGCCCCGTCGATGCGAAATGGCGTTGGGCGAGGGATGACCGCAAGCCGCCGCATGCTTGGGTAGGTCACCGCAAGACGCCGTCAGGCGACGCTCTCGCCGAATGCCGCAGCGCTTCGCGAGCGCGTTTTGGGTGAGGCCCGCTTCCTGGCCGGGCGGAATTGCCGCATCTCACTCCTGCCGGTAATCATGAGGCGTGGTCGAAAGAGCGCGCCACATCCCAGCATGATAAATAAAATGGCCAATCCCGCGTTGGGCTGGTCTCGCGTGCGCTTCTGCGGTAGGTTCGCGTCGCCGGCTGCCGCTTGTTGCCTATACGACCAACGGACGAGCAGCGATGAACGAATGGGAAGTGATCCTGCGCACGATCGTGGCGCTCGCCGCGGGCGGCGCGATCGGTCTCGAGCGCACGTATCACGGGCGCGCGGCGGGCCTTCGCACGTATGCGCTGGTCTCGTTTGGCTCGGCGCTGTTCGTCGGAGTCGGACAGTACGTACTCGTCAGCGCGCGCGACAGCGGCGAGATCGCGCGCATCGTCCAGGGCATTGTCACCGGCGTCGGCTTTCTCGGCGCAGGCGTCATCGTCAAGGAAGGATTTTCGGTGCGCGGCCTGACCACCGCCGCGTCGATCTGGGTGGCCGCCGCGATCGGCGTTGCACTCGGCACAGGCTCGTACTGGACGGGGCTCGCGTCGACCCTCGTGACACTCGTCGCGCTCTCGATCCTGCGCCGGATCGAGGATCGCCTGCCGTCGCAGACGTTCGTGCACTTCGAGGTCGCGTTCCGGCGCGCGTCGACGATGGACGAGGATCGCCTGCGCGAGATCATCGGCCGTCACGGCTTTCGCATCAGCGAGTTCGCGTACCGTCTCGATGGCAGCTCGCAGTCGCTCGAGTATCGGGGCGTCATCTTGGCGCATGCGCCGGCACGCCTTCGCGACCTCGAGCGCAGCCTCGTTGCGCTGCCCGACGTGCTGCACTTCCGCATGTCGCCAACGCGCGAGTGAAGCGCGCGGTGCCACCTTAGGCGCGCGTTGCGTTACACGCGCCGCTCGATTAGCATCGGCTCGCTTCTTCCCGCTTCACCCGCGTCCATCGCCCCGGTGCGCGAGCCGCGCAAAAGCCTCGAAAGGAGAGCCGCCATGCCGAACGAGCAAGGGTCTGCGTACTACCAGGAACGGCTGTCGGGACATCTCGAGCCCACCCCGAATGGCTCGGTCTACGTCAAGCCACAGGACATGGAATGGCGCCCGTCGCAGTTCGAAGGCGTCGACATCAAGGTGCTGTACGAGAACAAGGCGAGCGGCGAATTGACGTGCCTGTTGCGCTGGGCGCCCGGAACGACGCTGCCGTTTCACAAGCATCCCGAGCTCGAGCAAAGCTACGTGATCGAAGGCTCGTTCTCGGATCACGACGGCATCTGCCGCGCCGGCGAATACGTGTATCGTCATCCGGGCTCGATGCACGAGACGCACAGCGCCGAGGGATGCACGATTCTCGCGATCTATCGCAGGCCGAACATTTTCCGCAACAGCGCGGGCTTCGAGGCGGGCAGCAGGAAGCGCATCAAGACGGACAAGGCGCCGTCGACGTTCGCGACGAGCGAGTGAGCGCTTGACCTAGTCGATCACCATCGGCGGAAACTGCCGCCGATTGGCGTCCCGCGCGCGCGAATATTCGAGGATCCGCGCGGTCTCGTCGGCGACGCGCGCTCCGAGCTCGCGCGCGACCACGTGCAGCATCGTGTCGATGCAAAGCGCGACACCGCCGCCCGTCGTGATCATGCCGGCGTCGACCAGGCTCGCCTCGCGCGCATCGATGAACGGATATTGCTTCCGCATCACCGCGAGCGGCGACACTTCCGGCGCTACCACCTCGCGCTTGGTCGTCGCCTTATGGCCGTCGAGCGCGCCGCTCGCAGCGAGGATCATGGCGCCCGTGCATACCGAGACGAGGCGCGTCGCGGATTTTCGCGAACGGATGAAATCGAGCATTTCGGGACTGCGCGCTTGCGCCTCCCAGCCGGGACCACCGGTGACGACGAGAACATCGCAATCCGGCGCATCGGCGATCGCGTAATCCGCGAGCACGCGCAGGCCATTCGAAAGCTGCACGACCCCGGTGCGCGGCGCGATCGTGCAGATCTCGATCTCGGGCGCGATCCTGCGCGCCATCGACAGCACGCCGTAAGTCGCGAGATCGATCGGCTCGACGCCGTCGTAGATGACGATGCCGAATTTCATTGCGCGTTAGTTTACGCGGTTGCGATTCGTACTTAACATGTCCGACGGATGATCGAGCATCTTCACGCCGAGTGTAGTTCGACACGCTGGAGCAAGAAATGCCGGTCATGCGACGACCTGCATCGCCAACCGCCGACACGGCGACACTCGTCGACCCATACCGCATGATCCGGACCCTGTGCGCGTTGCTGGCTCTTCTCGGCATGTCGTGGTGCCTGGCCGCCGGCGATACGAAGCCGCTGACGGCGATCCTGCTTGTCGCTCGCGGGGAATTACCGGATACCAACTTCAATGGGTCGACGGTTCTCGTCATGAACGACATCGCGAACGGTCCGTTCGGCATCATCGTCAACCGGCCCACGAAAGTGACCGTATCGCGTCTCTTTCCCGACATCAAAAGCCGCGTGCATCTGGACGACAAGGTGTATTTCGGCGGACCGGTCGAGTTCGGTTCGCTGTCGTTTCTCTTTCGCGCCGATACGTCGCCCGAGCACGCAATCGAGGTTCTCGACAAGGTCTATCTGAGCAGGGATCTCGAGTTGCTGCGCAAGCTGCTCGAGCGCGACGCGCCGAAGGCAACGGTTCGGATCTTCGTCGGTTATGCGGGCTGGGAGCCCGAGCAATTGGAGGCCGAAATCACCCGTGGCGATTGGACCATGGCGCACGCTTCGGCCGCTGCGATATTCGATGCCAAGCCGGAACGCGAATGGCCGGAGCCGCGCAGACCGGAGGGACGCCGAAGTTGATGGCAGACGTGCCGGCTCCCGCGCTCGCTGCGGCGCGCCAATGGCCATTGTGCCAACCGACGGACGGCTTCCTGCCGCCCGTGACCATCCCTTGACGATGCCCCGCATCGCGGGGTTACAGTGGCAACGCAAGGGGAGCTTCCAGGTTCTCGTACAGTGAATGGGGCGCCCGGCACGGAAGGCCGGGCGGATCTTTCACGCGTCATGAGCCGGCCGCCGCGAACATTCGCGTCAGCGCGGCCCCAGCTTGGAGGAGCGAGATGCGGCGCAACGCGCGGCCTTATGCCGAACCGGGCGACCTTCACTCGATCCCCGAGCGTTTGTCCGATCGAGTCCGAGCCTACCGCCGCATGATCGAGTCGGCGCTCGAGCCGCTGTTCATATCCGATGCGTCGCTCGATCGCGCGGTCCGACACGCTTTGTTCGGCAACGCGAAACGCATCCGTGCGTCGCTGGCGCTGATCGCGGCCGAAGCAGCCGGCGGCGTCGTGCGCGACGCGCTGCCCATCGCCGTGGCGTTCGAACTGCTGCACACCGCATCGTTGATCCACGACGACATCATGGACGGTGCCAGCATGCGGCGCGGGCGATCATGCGTGCACCGGGTCTTCGGAACCGACCTCGCCATCACCGCGGGCGACGCGCTCATCTTCGAGGCCTATCGGGCCTTGATCGAACTGTTCACGCGACATCCGTTGGCGGTCGCCGAGCGGGTGACCGCGATCTTCACGTCCTGCGCCGCGAAAGCTTGTCGTGGTCAGGCGCTGGACCTCGGCTTCAAGGGCGACGCGCGATCGATGCGCCAGTACCTCACGATGGTGAACGCGAAGACGGGCTCGATGATCGAGGCGCCGCTCGAATGCGCGGCGGTGCTCGCCGGTGCCCCGCGGTCGTGGTGCGATGGCTTTCGCGATTACGGTCGCTCTCTGGGCATCGCGTTTCAGGTCACGGACGATGTGACCGATTACCTCGGCAGCGAGGAGAAGGGAGGCAAGACGCTCGGCAACGACGTGCGCAACGGGGCGGGGTCGGCCATGCTGATCTACGCCCGCCACGCGTGCAGTCCCGCGCAGCACGAAGTGCTGGCCGACGCGATCCGGCAAGCCCGAACTTCGCATGCCGGCGACGGCATCGCCTCACTCGTCGCCATGATGGAGGACCATGGCGCGATCGAGTGGACGCAACGGCTCTGCGCGCGCTATGCCGACCGCGCATTGCGCGCACTGGAGGACATCGGCGTCGAGCCGGCGCGAAGCGAGCTTGCCGCGATCGCAACGATCGTCGGCCGATGGAAAGTGTCTCGGCCCCCATTTACCGAAGGAGACAAGCATGAAGCAAGACACGCGCTCGTCCACTGAATCGTCGGGGATCACCCGCCGCGATGCGCTCGCAAGAACTGCCGGCCTGGTGATCGCCGGCGTGTCCGGCACCGCGGTCGCCGGTGCCAACGGCGCGGGTCAGGGCCGCATCGGCACCAACGCCGCGGCCAACGGAATCGAGTTGATCGCGGAAATCGGCCAGCTGGGAGATGCCCTGACCGCTTATGGTTACTTCACCCTGGTGAATGGTCTGTCGCTCGAGGAAATCTATTTTCCCGGCACCGTTCGCGACGAGACGACCGCGCGCTTCACCTTCTACGGTGCGGCGAGCGTCGCGTCGATTCAGACGCGCGACACGCTGATCGTGGCGATCGCCAGCGGGCACGTGGACTATTTCCTGCGCGATGTGCCCGGTGCCGGTTTCGACATTCCCACTTCGTTCGCCCAGGGACAGCACATCGCCGCCGACGACGCTTCGCTGCAGAACGTGCTCAACGTGACCGCTCCCGGCATCGGTGTGACGACCGTCTTCGGCGATCTCAGCCGCACCGTCGCCGACTCGTTCCTCCTCGGTGGACGCCGCTACCAGCTCGGTCGCGTCGGGCTGCGGTCCCGTTTGGTGGCGCCGGGCAAGAGCAGACGCATCGAGCCTGTCGCACCGACTTCGGTGCAGATCGTGGCAGGCAACATCACCAATCCCGACTAACGGGTTGCAGGGAACCCAGCACACCCTTCGCGAGCTCGAACGCGTCGCGATCGAGCTCGTGTCGTCGGTCGCGCCTTTGCGGATC
>DATFCW010000220.1:0-5286 GCA_035252665.1 Casimicrobiaceae bacterium
CGCCGGCTTGCCGTTGATGAACACGGTTGCGCTACCTGCATCGGCTGCCCACATATTCGGGCCGCAGCACGCGACGTGGATTCCAACATCATCCACGCGCAGCGCAGGTAGACCATTCACGAACACATCCGGCGATCCCGAGATCGCTTTTCCGATCCCAGGATGCGGACAGCCGGGACAACCGTGCGCATCGGCGGTGACACTCGCTTGATCGCCGAGCCGACCTTGACCCGGCATCAGGCGGTCCCTTCTCGCGACTGTTCAGCGATCACTTGCTCTGATGCTTCAAGTTCAGCGTCGAGGAGTCGGTACTCCTCGATATGCAAGTGACCCGCGATCAGGTCCCGCGCGGTCGCGACGAGATCGCGCGCTAATCCGGGATTCTCGTGGGCAACCACGATCGCGCGGTCGAGCATGCGGCTAAGTTCACGCGCCGTCGGTGGCACTCTCGGCGGCGCCGTTGTCATGATCGCGCGCCTCCGCCTTCGCCTGGTTCTCCGCCGAAGTCTCCGCGCACGACCACGAACGGCGACGCTGCGCCGTCACATTGGCGATGCTCCTCGTCGAGCGCGGCGCACGTGCGACTGATCGCCGTATCGAGCAGCCGCGCGATCCCTTCGACCGCGAATTGCACGCGATCGAGAAACGCGAGCTTTGACGGCGCGGAACCGCCGAGGTGCGCGATCCCGCCAGCGACCAATTCAGCGAGCGCACATGATTGCGTGGCTGCCGTCAGTAAATCGACCGCGATTCGTTCGTCCACAAGGGCGCGCTCTGTCTCGTCCTCGCTCATCGTTTCCCCCCTGCAACGGTCACGAGCAGCGCATCCATCTCCACCTTGCACACGAACGCATGCGCGAGCCCCGAGTCGACGAAGCGCTGTTGATCCTCGGCGCGCTGCGATGAATGCAGCACGCGCCGCACCGACGGATGGCGCTCCGCCAAGATGGCGAGCAGTTCATCGCCATTGCGGGTCGGCATGTAGAAGTCGCTCACCACCACATCCGGCACGCGGGCGGCCACGGCCGCGAGCGCATCGTCAACGCTCGGAGCAAAGCGCGTCGCGTGGACGCGGCCGAGCGCGCGGCACGTCGCCACGGCTATGTCCTCGTCATCGTCGACCACCAACACGTCCAACCGCATCCCGCCGCCCTTTGGAGTTGTTACGTTGATTAGCAACACTCTAGAATACGCTCCGAAAGCGTGTCAACCGTGATTTGCGCCATGACGGTGACTCTGGGGCGATCGAGACGCGACGCTTGACATGCTGTTGTTAATTAGCGTATCACGTACTCATCCGTCGTGGACGGATGTGCTAGGCTCGGCGCCCATGAGAGCAGAAGAACTAAGAACGCTGTTCGGCGCGCGGCTGCGGTCGCTCCGTAAGGAGAAGGGACTATCGGCTCAAGACGTGGCGGATTACGTCGGCACCGATCGATCGTGGCTCTGGCGGATCGAGTCGGGGAAGTTCGATACGAGCTTCCCCATGATCGCGCTGCTCGCGGAAGCGCTCCAATGCGATCCGATGGATTTGTTCGTCACGCCCGGCGCGACGGTGCGTCACACGATCCACGAGTACACGCGACACGCGCCGCTCCCGTTCAACATGCAGATCAAAGAAACCTACGAGCAGGAATTGAAGCTGACCGCGAGGGCCAAAACGGCCGCGCGAAAGTAGACATGAGGGGATCGGCCGGCGATCGCCTCACTGACGTTGTGAGGTTTTTATGGCCGAGGGCGGGAGAACGCAGAAGCCAGGAGCAGCGACCGACGTCTCGCGCGATACCAACGCGAACGCCGATGCGTTGCCGTCACAGTCGAACGATCCATCCGAGCTATTCGGCCCGGCCCGCTTCAATGCGGTTCGTCGCGAGCGCGCAGCGGCGAGCAGGAGAATCAATCGCTCTCTCCAGTTGAGTAAAGGCGATGGCAATGCGGCGCCGTCGGCTTCTGCATCTGGCGCCGCTCCGCATCCGCAGCGTCCCGAGCAACAACTTGCGGAGGCTGTCGCGGCGAAGCAGCCCGAGAACATCCACGCGGCGGCGACGACACCCGGTTTACGAGACTGGGCGCTTTCGCTACTCGCGGGAGACGGCACCACGATCGAGCAGCTTGTGACGATCGATAAGCGTGCGTGGCTCGGTGGCGTGTACCACTCGGCGATTACGCGCCTCGATACCGACGTGGCCGTCAAGGTCACGGTCGACTCGGCGGCGAAAGCGGCTTTTGTGAAAGCCGCGATCGACAAGAACGCCGTCCCCTTCTTACTGGCTGTTGTCGGTAAGAGCGGTGGCAACGGATGGACGACAGCCGTTACGACGGTGGACTACGACAAGATCGTTGCTGGCGCGCCGTCACCCGTCGCGGACAAAGACCAATACCAAGGTTTGCTATTCCTGTTCGGCAATGGCAAGGGGCGCTCAGACGCGGCGACCCGCGCAACATTCAATCACCTTTATACCTCGCGCATCCTACCGCCCGGCGATCAGTCGGTGGTATCCGCTGGCGGCGATACGACGCAGGGCGCGAACGTGTTTGGCTGGCGCGTGCTGTATCAGCCTGTGGCGCCCGACGCAAAAACAATGACCTCATTAATGAATGCGATCCATTCCATTCCACAGGGTCAAGTCAATTCGGCTGATATTGCCTTCGTCAATCAATCGCAGGTTCAGTACAGGACAAAGAAGCCGGCTCCTATCGGACCGTGGACCAATTACGGCGCACCGTCAGTGCTCAACACGTCTTACTATCTCCCGAGCTCTAACAAGGTCGTGATCTGCGCCAGCGCGACCGGCGCCGTCAGCAACGCGCCCATTCCCCAAGCGAGCGATAAGCACGGCCTAGCGGTCGGCGGTTCCACCGAGAAGAACGCGCCCAAGATGACGTTCTTTATGAACCACGCGCGTCACGAGATCGGACACGCGGTCGGTGCGCGCAAGTTCCACGGCGTAGGCGAAACGGGAGACGAGTTCGCAAAGGCATACGGCGGATGGCAAGCCAAGAGCCGCGCCGCATTCATTGCCGCCTACTGGAATAAAGCGGGCAAAGCGAAGTACGACTTTAGTCCGTTTGGTGGCACGAAGGATGTTGAGATCGCCGACGCTGCCGTAGCCGGTTGGATGGCGAGTCTGATCGAGACAGGCAGCGAGCCGCCCGGCAACGAGATCACCAAGCAGCCTGCGCCGGTCGTGGTCAAGTTCCTCAACGTCATTATGCCCAAGCACAGCGACCAGCAACTCACTAACTACTTCTTTGCCGTCTTTACTTCTGCCGGAATGAATCCAAGCGCGATACGGGACAACGCTTATCAGTACCCCGGATTCACGCCAGCCGGCGACGATGTGTTTATCTACTGTACTCGATACAACCCGGCAGGCTTTGTGCGTTACTCGAAGAGTGCCTATTCAGCGCTGCTTTCGTCTCACGGTTGGTACTCGCTGGCGAGCGACAAAGAGATGTTCGCCGAGATGTACACAAACAAGTACGCTGGCGGGAAAGTACCCGGCGCGTCGAACGGAAAAGACCCTGAGACGTTTTTCAAGAAACTCGAAGCGAGCAACGACAGCGAGATCGTACCGAGTGACGTTCCGCCGCAAAAGACTCCGGGGCCGAGCGGCGGCGCAGCCGCAAAGCCTGAGTCAGCCGCGCCAACGAACCCGCCGCCCCTCGGGAGCGACGCAAAGCCGATCGGACACGCATAAATGTCAACGACCGCAACGACCGAGATCGCGTGTCCGTCGTGTGGAAAGGGTCAAGCGGTTCTCGCCGTCGAAAGCGCCAACGTGCGCCGGTTCCCCGAATTTCGGCGACGCCTCCTTGACGGCACGTTCATGCGGTTTGATTGCACGGGCTGTACAGAGCGCTTCATCGTTGAGCGCGACTTACTTTGGACTGATCTCGATGCAGGCTTGCTAATCGCAGTCTTCCCGCAAACCGAACGTGAGCGCGCGCTCGAGCTGTCGCACATCGTCGAGGATGTCTACGATCGTGCATTCGTCCGCGAACCCCCGGCCGTCGTACGAGCGAGCGTGCCCGAGCTGCGGTGCCGCGTCGTCTTCGGCTACGAGGAGCTACGCGAAAAGATCGTGTGCTTCGATGGTGGTCTGGATGATCGCATACTGGAAGCGCTAAAATTGGCGATCATGGAAGCACAACCGAACATCTACCGGCCATCGTTGCAAGCCGTCGACGAGCAGGCGCTATGGTTTGCAGGCGTGGGCTCGAACGCGCAGCCGTTCGCCGTCGACCGACGAGCCTATGAGGCCATGCGTGCCGACGAGCCCGCTTTAAGGATCTTGCTTCCGGGCCTGTTCGCCGGTGCTCACGTCTCGGTGAAATGATGCGCGGTGCGCTTGCGATCAGTGCCTTGTTGGTCTGCGCGACAGTCAATGCAAAGGGGACAAAGATGACTGACCTACGGCATGCGTTCGACGGACGCGATACGCCTGTTCGCCTCGGCCATCCGGGCGGTACGGTTCGATCGGTGAGCGAGTATTTGCCCGGCGTCGCGTGGGTCGTCATTGATTCGCCTGACGGCGGCGAGGGACGGCCGGTCGTAGTTGAAGAC
The DNA here is from genome assembly GCA_035252665.1 of Casimicrobiaceae bacterium. Lineage (GTDB taxonomy): Bacteria > Pseudomonadota > Gammaproteobacteria > Burkholderiales > Casimicrobiaceae > VBCG01. The sequence goes on from DATFCW010000220.1 coordinate 4,568, forward strand.
GGCCATTTCAATCCGGCGCACGATCCCAAGCTGGCGGCGAAGGTTCTTCACCGTCTTATCGCTCAACCGATCAAGCTGGACGCCGATCGCGTCGCAGTAGTCTTGGAGAAGTTCGCGGCAATGCCTAGCGGCTTCTCGTCGTCGCAACTCCATTCCGCTGATCCGGCCAGTGGCGAGCACGGCGGGCTGACACTCAATCCGTTTCGGCTGGTTCTCATCTCGTCGAATTGGTCGCCATCGCCGGTTGTGACCGATGGTCCCGCGCCACCACCAGGGTTGCCCGTCGAAGGGATTGCGCCGCGCCGCTCGGCGCGGGCGATTCTGCACCTAGAGGATTCTCGCTTCGTGTGGTCGATCGAGACGTTCGCTCCAAGCGACAGATCATGGAGTGTCGCGTCTCGGATGCCGATCGAGTGATCGTGGCGCGTCGCCATGTCGAGCGCGGCGCGAGGAGAAGGACGTATGAGCCGATACAGCCGAAAGGGACAAGAGGAAGCGCGAAATCGTCGCCGCGTGCGAGCGATGATGCAGCAGTTGGTTGATCTTGGTTTTGTCGAGCGCCGCACCGACGAGGCGGGCCAAGAAGGTTATCAGGTGACGGCCGAGGGATTGGCGCAATACGGCGAGGAACTAGCATCGCTCGGCTTACCACCGAACGCGACAGCCGAGCAGGTTCTAGGCGCGCGTGAGCAGCAAGAGAGCGCTGCCATCGCCGAGTA
>DATFCW010000221.1:0-6402 GCA_035252665.1 Casimicrobiaceae bacterium
GACGACGGGCGCATGCGCGCCCTGCGGCACCTCGAGCTTGTCCACCTTTAGCGCATAGACAGTAAAGATGTAGCGGTGCGGTTTGTCGCCCACCGGCGGGCATGGGCCGCCGTATCCCGGCGTGCCGTAATCGTTCGCGACGCTCTTCGATCCGGCCGGCATCCCCGAGCCATCGTGCTTGCCCGCGCCCTTCGCAAGCTCTGTCGTCCCTGCGGGGATGTCGTAGGCGATCCAATGCCACCATCCCGCGCCACCCGTTGGTGCATCGGGATCGTGCAGCAGTAGCGCGAAGCTCTTCGTGCCGGCCGGCGCACCCGACCAGCGCAGCGCTGGCGAAACGTTCTTCCCCGTGCATCCCATGCCGTTGTAAGCCTGTTCGTCGTGGAGCGTTCCGCCTGGCTGGAAATCGGGACTCGTCAACTTGAACTGGCCTTCCGTGGCGCCTGCGGCAAGGCCGACCGTCGTAAGAAACGTGGCGGCGCGAACGAACATGTCGAAGATCATGGCGAATCTCCCGTGCGTAGTTGCAAATCGGATATTGTGCGCGCGGGCGTCGTCCGCGCGCCAGCTTGTAAGAATTGCAATGCCGCATACGCGCGAGCGCAGGATCGCGTACATTTGCAAATCCGGCGGTGCACCGCCATCACCTGGCATACGCCCGATCGACCATGAGCGCTGATCTCGCGTCGAAGGACGCAAACTCCCGCAAGACGGGCACCAAGGCCGTGAAGCCGCATGCGTCGGGGACCCGCATGGAGCACGATCTCCTCGGCGAGCGCGCAGTACCGGCCGATGCCTACTACGGCATCCATACGCTTCGCGCCGTCGAGAACTTTCCGATCACGGGCACCGCGATCTCGATCTATCCGGACCTGCTCCGCGCGCTCGCCTGCATCAAGGAAGCGGCGGCGATCACGAATTTCGAGCTCGGCCTTCTCGACGAGAAGCGCAAGAACGCGATCGTCAAAGCGTGCGAGGAAATTCGCGGCGGCAAGCTGCACGACCAGTTCATCGTCGACGTGATTCAGGGGGGCGCCGGCACATCGACGAACATGAACGCGAACGAGGTGATCGCCAACCGCGCGCTCGAGCTGATGGGTCATCGTCGCGGCGAGTACGAATACCTGCACGCGAACGAGCACGTCAACATGAGCCAGAGCACCAACGACGTGTATCCGACCGCGCTCAAGGTCGCGTCGTATTTCGGCATCTTCCGGCTCGTCGATGCGATGGCGCATCTTCGTCATGCATTCGAAGCGAAGGCGGAGGAATTTCGCGACGTGCTCAAGATGGGCCGCACCCAGTTGCAGGACGCGGTGCCGATGACGCTCGGCCAGGAGTTCTCCACGTACGCGGTCATGCTGGGCGAGGACGAGGAGCGGCTCAAGGAAGCGTCGACGCTGATCCGCGAGATCAATCTCGGCGCGACCGCGATCGGCACCGGGATCAACGCGCCGCCCGACTATGCCGAAATCGTGTGCCGCCGGCTCTCGGCGCTGACCGGCATTCCGCTGATCACGTCACCGAACCTGATCGAGGCGACGCAGGATTGCGGCGCGTTCGCGCAATTGTCGGGCGTGCTGAAGCGCGTCGCGGTGAAGCTGTCGAAGACGTGCAACGACCTGCGCCTGTTGTCGAGCGGTCCGCGCGCGGGTTTGGGCGAGATCAATTTGCCGCCAGTGCAGGCCGGGTCGAGCATCATGCCGGGCAAGGTGAACCCGGTGATTCCGGAGGTCGTGAATCAGATCGCGTTCGAGGTGCTGGGCAACGACATCACGGTGAGCTTCGCGGCCGAGGCCGGACAGCTTCAGTTGAACGCGTTCGAGCCGGTCATCGCGTACAGCCTCTTCAAGAGCATCACGCATCTTCGCAACGGCTGCATCACGCTTGCAGATCGCTGCGTGAAAGGCATCACCGCGAATCGCGAGCGGCTGCGCGCGACGGTCGAGAATTCGATCGGCGTCGTCACGGCACTCAACCCCTACATCGGTTATGCGAACGCGACGCAAATCGCACAGGAAGCGCTGACGACGGGCAGGCGCGTGTACGACCTGGTGCTCGAGCGCAACCTGCTGTCGAAGGCGAGGCTCGACGAGATCCTTCAGCCCGACGTGCTGACCAAACCGCGGCCGATCGTTGCGACGAAGCGCGATTAGGTTTCGACATGCATCGCGCGATGAGCCGTTGTTTGATCGGAATTGCACTCGCGAGCCTTGTCGGGTTCGCGCCGGCGGTCCACGCGCAAGCGCCGCCGCCAGTGCGCGTTTCCTGGGTGTCGATCGAACGCGCGAGCGCTCCGTCGCCTTTCCTCGACGCGTTCCGCCGTGGCATGGGCGAGCTCGGCTATGTCGAGGGAAGGAATCTCACCATCGACAAGTGGTGGGGCGAGGGCTCGGAGGAAGGACTCTCGCGCCAGATCGACGCCATCGTTGCCTCGCGACCCGCGGTGATCGTCGCTCAGGGCGGGCTGGCCTTGCAGCCATTGCTGGTTGCGCACGTCGCCACTCCGATTGTTTTCGCCGTGAGCGTCGAGCCTGTCGAAGCGAAGATCGCGCAGAGTTTTGCGCGGCCCGGTGGCAATGCGACCGGCATGAGCTTTTTTGCGCTCGACCTCGTCGGCAAGCGGATGCAAATCATGCAGGAAGCGATGCCGGCGATGAAGCGCGTTGCCGTGCTCGCCGATCCTCAGCATCCGGGACAGAATCAGGAGCTGTCGGTCGTGGAGGCGGCGGCGGACAAGCTTGGATTGCAGGTGCATTACTTTCCCGTGCATAGCGCCGGCCAGCTCGAGTCGGCGCTTCTCGATATCGCGCACGATCGCTACGACGCGATACTGGCTTTTGCCGACGGCTTCACGCAAAGCTTCGCCGGTCGCATTGCCGCGTTTTCGGAACAGCAGCACATTCCCGCCGTCGACGGGTGGTCGTCGTTCGCGCATGAGGGAAACCTGATGACCTATGGGCCTGCGCTCGAGGAGTGCTATCGCCGGCTCGCCGTTTATGTCGACAAGATCAACAGAGGTGCACGGCCGGGCGATCTGCCGATCGAGTTGCCCACCAAGGTCGAGCTCGTGATCAACGCCGGAACGGCGCGAAAGCTCCGACTGACCCTTCCGGCATCGCTGCTGTCACGCGCAGACGAAGTGATCGAATGAATCGACCACCTACGGGCAGCGACCATTACACAAAACCCGCAGGATAGGAGTCGCCGCATGCCCATCCTCGACGTCAAGGTGCCGGACATCGGCGATTTCAGCGACGTGCCGGTGATCGACGTGCTGGTCAAGCCGGGCGACACGATCGCCGCCGAGGATCCGCTCGTCACGCTCGAATCGGACAAGGCGACGATGGACGTTCCGTCGCCGTCGGCGGGCACGGTGAAGGCGCTTGCGGTGAAGGTCGGCGACAAGGTGTCGCAGGGAAGTGCGCTGTTGACGCTGGAAAGCAGTGCGCCCTCACCCCAACCGTCTCCCGAGAGCGGGAGAGGAAGCACAGCACCTCAACCCGCTCCCGCGAGTGCGAGAGGAACCGCGTCACCATCCACCCCTCTGCCGCGTGCGGGAGAGGGGCAGGGGGTGAGGGCCGCACGCGAACCGCCGTCCGGCCGCGCCGACATCGAATGCGAGATGATCGTGCTGGGCTCCGGTCCCGGCGGTTACTCGGCGGCGTTTCGCGCGGCCGATCTCGGCATGCAGACGGTGATCGTCGAGCGCTATGCGACGCTCGGGGGCGTCTGCCTCAACGTCGGGTGCATTCCATCGAAGGCGCTGTTGCATACCGCCGCGGTCATGGACGAAGTGAAAACGATGGCCGCGCATGGCGTCGCGTACGCCGCGCCCTCGATCGATCTCGACAAGCTGCGCAGCTTCAAGAACGGCGTCGTGAAGAAGTTGACTGGCGGCCTTGCCGGCATGGCGAAGGCGCGCAATGTCACGGTCGTTCGTGGCATTGGCCGTTTCGTCGACGCGCATCGTCTCGAAGTTGCCCTGACGAGCGGGACCAGTCGCGAGCCATCCGGGGAAAAGAAGACGATCCGCTTCGACAAGGCGATCATCGCCGCCGGCAGCGAAGCAGTGAAGCTGCCTTTCATGCCGAGCGATCCGCGCATCGTCGATTCGACCGGCGCGCTCGAGCTGCCGTCGATTCCCAAGCGGATGCTCGTCGTCGGCGGTGGCATCATCGGCCTCGAGATGGCGAATGTCTATTCGTCGCTCGGAAGCCGCATCGACGTCGTCGAGATGCTCGACGGCGTGATGACCGGCGCGGATCGCGATCTCGTGAAGGTGTGGCAGAAGATGAACGCACCGCGCTTCGACCGGATGATGCTGAAGACGAAGACGGTGTCCTCGGAAGCGACGCGTGATGGCATCAAGGTGGCGTTCGACGGCGCCAATGCGCCGGGGCAGCCGCAAATGTACGACCTCGTGCTCGTCGCCGTCGGAAGAACGCCGAACGGCAAGGCGATCGAGGCCGTCAAGGCCGGCGTTGTGGTCACCGATCGCGGCTTCATCGATACGGACACCCAGATGCGGACGAACGTCGCGCACATCTACGCGATCGGCGACATCGCGCGTCCGCCGATGCTCGCGCACAAGGCGGTGCACGAAGGCCATGTCGCGGCCGAGGCGGCATCGGGGATGAAATCGTATTTCGACGCGCGCCAGATTCCGTCCGTTGCGTATACCGATCCCGAGGTCGCGTGGACCGGCATCACCGAGGACGAGTGCAAGGCGAAAGGCATCGCGTACACGAAGGCGGTGTTCCCCTGGGCTGCGTCGGGGCGCGCGATCGCCAATGCGCGCGACGAAGGTTTCACGAAGCTGTTGTTCGATGCCGATACGCATCGCATCATCGGCGGTGGCATCGTCGGGATGCACGCCGGCGATCTCATCAGCGAAATCGGACTCGCGATCGAGATGGGCTGCGACGCCGTCGACATCGGCCGCACCATCCATCCGCATCCGACGCTTTCCGAAACGATCGGCATGGCGGCCGAGGTGTTCGAAGGCGTTTGCACGGACCTGCCGCCGGCGAAGAAGAGCAAGACGGCGCCGTGAGCGGCGCCGAGCGCGATCGCAACGCACATCGCATCGTCATCGTCGGGGGCGGCGCCGGCGGCCTCGAGCTCGCGACGAAGCTCGGCGATCGACTCGGCAAGCATGGCCGCTTGCATGTCACGCTGGTCGATCGTGCGCGCACGCATTTCTGGAAGCCGCATCTGCACCAGCTCGCGGCGGGCAGCATGGACGTGCGTGTGTACGAGACCGACTATCTCGCGCAGTCGCACTGGCACCATTTCGTCTATCGCGCGGGACCCATGACGGGGCTGGATCGCGCGCGGCACACGATCGAGATCGCGCCGTTCGTCGACGCCGATGGCGATACGATCGTCTCGCGGCCGATCGTCTACGACACGCTGGTGATCGCCGTCGGCAGCCGCACGAACGACTTCGGCACGCCGGGCGTGCGCGAGTACGCGATATCGCTCGACGATCCCGTCGAGGCCGCGCGCTTCCATCGCCGCTTCGTCAACGCCTGTTTGCGCGCGCACGAGCAGAGCGAGCCGCTGCGGCCCGAGCAGTTGCACGTTGCGATCATCGGCGCCGGCGCGACGGGCGTCGAGCTCGCGGCCGAATTGCACAACACGACGCGGACGCTCGTCTCGTACGGCCTCGATCGCATCGATGTCGACAAGGACGTGCGCGTGATGGTGCTCGAAGCGGCGGATCGCATCCTGCCGGCGCTGCCGAAGCGAATTGCCGATGCGGCGAATCGCCTGCTCGCGAGCATGAACATCGGCGTGCGCACGTCGGCGAAGGTCGCCGAAGTGCTGCCAAACGGTGTGCGGCTGGCCAGCGGCGAAACGATTCCCGCCGAATTCGTCGTCTGGGCGGCCGGCGTCAAGGCGCCGGACTTCCTGCGCGACCTGGACGGGCTTGAAACGAATCGCATCAATCAGCTCGTCGTGCGTCCGACGCTGCAAACGACGCGCGATGACGACGTGTTCGCAATCGGCGATTGCGCGGCGTGTCCGTGGCTTGGAAAGGATGGCGAAATCGTGCCGCCGCGCGCGCAGGCCGCGCATCAGCAGGCATCGCACATGGTGAGGCAGATCCGACGTCGCCTTGCCGGCAGACCGTTATTGCCGTGGCGCTACCGCGATTTCGGCTCGCTCGTCTCGCTCGGCGAATATTCGACCGTCGGCAACCTGATGGGGAGCCTCACCGGCGGCAACATCTGGCTGGAGGGCTGGTTCGCGCGAATGATGTACCTGTCGCTCTACAAGATGCACGAGCTCGCGATCCACGGTTTCTGGAAGACCACGTTCGACACGATCGCTCGCCTCATTACGCGGCGCACGGAGCCGCATGTGAAGCTGCATTGAGTTCGCGCCAGTTTGGGG
>DATFCW010000222.1:0-6870 GCA_035252665.1 Casimicrobiaceae bacterium
ATCGGGTAGTAGAGGGCGTCCCAGAAACGGTCGCTCACGCGAACCTCGTAGCGCGGTCGCTCGTCGAATGGCGACGGCAGGTGTCGCTCCATCCGGAAGAACGGCTCGAATACCTGGCGGATCGGCTGGCCGAAACCTTCCGCGGTGTCCTGCATGCGCGCCGTCTGCAACGGGTAGCCGCAATCCCATGCGGCCGAGGAGCGCACGCGACCGTGCCAGACGCGGCGGATGGCGACGATCGTGATCAGCACGACCGCAACGATCACGGCGAGGACGATCAACGGGCTGTAGCTCGAGCGCCCCGTCCCGATCGGCGCGAGCAGCAACCAGTTCGATTGTCCGGCGGGGAGCACCGCCGTCGCGATCAACAGCGCGTTGACCCGATCGATGACACCGATCACGTTCACCGGAAACAGCCCGAGGAGCAGGCAACCGAGCGCGAGCACGACGAGCGCCGCGCGTTCGCGCGGTCCGGCGTCGTGCGCGTTGGCCAGGTTCGCCTCGCGCGGTCGACCGAGGAAGATGACGCCGTAGAACTTCACCATCACGTACGCCGCGACAGCCACGGCGAGCACGAGCGCGGCGGCGGCCAGCGGCACGAGCATCGTGACGAACGACTTCGGCAGGCTCGGCGTGAAGAGGAACGCCTGAAGCAGAAGCCACTCGGAAACGAAGCCGTTGAGCGGCGGCAGGCCCGCGATCGCCAGCGTGCCGACGAGCGCGAGCGCAGCCACCCACGGCATGCGGTGGATCAGGCCGCCGAGCTTGCCGAGACTTCGCTCGCGCGTCGCGTGCAGCACGGAGCCGGTGGCAAGAAACAGCAGGCTCTTCATGAACGCGTGATTGAGCGCATGGTAGAGCGCCGCGGTGAGCGCGATGCCGGCGAGGAGCGGCTTCGCGTTCGCCTCGAACAGGATCGCGAGCCCGATCGCGGCGACGATTACGCCGATGTTCTCGATCGACGAGTAGGCGAGCAGCCGCTTCATGTCGGTCTGCACGGCGGCGAAGACCACGCCGAAGAGGGCGGTGACAAGGCCGAGCGCCAGCGCGATCACGCCCCACCACCAAAGCTGCACACGGAGGAGATCGAACGTGACACGCAGAAGTCCGTAGATCGCCGTCTTCAGCATTACGCCGCTCATCAATGCCGACACCGGCGACGGTGCCGCGGGATGCGCTTCGGGCAACCAGACGTGCAGCGGCAGCAAGCCCGCCTTCGCGCCGAAGCCGAAGAGCGCGAGGAAGAACGCGATGCTCGGCCACGCGCCCGCGAGCGCGATACTGCGCATGCCATCGAACGTGTAGTCGCCGCGGCCGCCCTGCAGTACGCCGAAGCAGAGGAGGATCGCGATGGCGCCGACGTGCGCGATCAACAGGTAGACGAAGCCGGCGCGACGTATCTCCGGGATCCGGTGATCGGTGGTGACGAGGAAGAACGAGGCGAGCGCCATCGATTCCCACGCAACCATGAAAAGATAGGCATCGTCGGCGACGAGCACCACCGCCATTGCAACGAGGAACGCGTGGTACTGGAAGCAGATCAGTCCCGGCGCCGTTCCTTCGCCGGCGCGGAAATATCCCGACGAGTAAAGCGAGATCGGCGCGCTCGCGCATCCCAGCGCGGCGAGGAAGAACGCGGAAAGCGCATCGATGCGCAGGTGGAAGGGCAGGTCGGGCAGGCCGAGCGGCAACACCATCGATTGCGCCTGCTGCCATAGCGCAACGAGTGCAATGACGACCAGTCCTACGCCAATCGCCGCGCCGGCGAGGAAGAGCACGCGCACGAAACGCAAGTCTCGCGGACGCAGAAGTCCGATGGCACCGATGGCCATCCACGCGGCGACGATAGCGACGACGCCTTGGAGTGCCGCGAACCCGATTGGATCGGTCACCTCGGCCGCGCCTTGTCGGGGGCGTCGGCGGCGCGGGCCTCGAGCCACGACGGCAGGTTGCGCTCGCCGGCGTTCGCGATCACGTACTCGCGGATGAGGCGGCGCACCACCTGGGACGGGGTCAGGTCCTGCGCGGCGCAGATCTCCTCGAACAGCTTCTTCTTGCGCGGATCGATGAGCAGCGTGAGTCGCGCGGTCTTGTGCTCCATGGGCCTTATCATTTTATGCACATGGACATCACATGTAAATCACATGGTGGCCGCGGCGGACGCACGTGCCCCGCCCGTGACCGGGAGCCACCGAAACGGGCAGAAGGTGAGTCGCGGCCGGGCCGATACGCGTCGGCCAGCCGCCGCCAATACGCCGCGCTACTTGACGCGCATGCCCGGCGTCGCGCCGGAATCGGGCGCCAACAGATGGACGCCCGGACCGTCGCCGGAGGCGGCGAGCACCATGCCTTCCGAGACGCCGAAGCGCATCTTGCGCGGCGCGAGATTCGCGACCATCGGCGTCAACCGTCCCACCAGCGTCTCGGGTGCGTAGGCCGATTTGATGCCGGCGAAGACGGTGCGCGGGCGATCCTCGCCGATGTCGAGCGTGAGCTTGACGAGCTTGTCCGCGCCTTCGACCGCTTCGGCCGCGACTATGCGCGCGATGCGGAGGTCGACCTTGTTGAAATCGTCAATGCTTATTTGCGGCGTGTCAGCGCCGGACGACATTTCCCCTCTCCCGCTTGCGGGAGAGGGGGAAGGGGTGAGGGCCGGGGTGAGGGCGGTTGTTGTCGCCGGCGACTCGATCCCAAGCAGCGCGTCGATCTTCTTCGAATCGACGCGCGCCATCAGATGCTTGTAGACGTTGACGCGTTGCGGCTCTCGCCACGCGTCCTCCCACACGAAATCGCGATCGAGGCCGAACAGCTCGCGCGCGACGCGCGACGCGACGCCGGGGAGAACCGGGGCGAGCATCACCGTCAGCGCGTGGAAGCCTTGCAGCGCCTGCGAGCAAACCGTTTGCAATTCGTCGCGCTTCGCCGCGTTCTTGGCAAGGACCCAGGGTTGCGCGGCGTCGAACGCTTCGTTCAGGCGATCCGCATAGCGCATCGCGTCGCGTAGCACCCGGCCGAATTCGCGCGCGTCATAGTTCGTGCGTGCCGCTTCGGCCTCCATTTGCGCGGATGTCAGCCTGTTCGCGCGATCGGTTGCCGATTCGGCGGGCGTTGCGAGTCTTCCTTCGAAATGACGCGTGACGAACGGCGCGGCGCGGCTCGCGATGTTCACGTACTTGCCGATCAGGTCGCTGTTCACGCGCGCGATGAAATCGTCCGGCGCGAAGTCGACGTCCTCGACCTTTGCGTTGAGCTTGGCCGCGATGTAGTAGCGAAGCCACTCCGGATCGAGTCCGAGGTCGACGTAGCGCTGCGGCGAGATGCCGGTGCCGCGTGACTTCGACATCTTGCCGCCCTCGAACGTGATGAAGCCGTGCACGAACACGTTCGTCGGCGTCTTGCGCCCGGCAAAGTGGAGCATCGCCGGCCAAAACAGCGTGTGGAAGTAGACGATGTCCTTGCCGATGAAATGGTATTGCTCGACGTTCGCATTCGACATGAATTCGTCGAAACTGCGCAGCTCGCCGAGCTTTTTCGCGGCGCCCGAGTCGAAATGCTTCTTGAGCGCGGCAAGATAGCCGATCGGCGCATCGAGCCAGACGTAGAAGAACTTGCGCGGCGCGCCTTGCGGCTGGTCCGGGATCTCGATACCGAAATACGGCGGATCGCGCGAGATGTCCCAGTCGTCGAGTCGCTTGCCGTCGTCGCCGAGCCACTCCTGCACCTTGTTGAAGACCTCCGGCTGCAGCGACTGGCCTGGCGCCGGCTGCGCCGTCCACTTCTTCAGGAACTCGACGACTTCGGGTGCCGAAAGCCGAAAGAACAAATGCTCCGACTGCCGCATCTCCGGTCGCGCGCCCGTTAGCGTCGAATATGGATCGATCAGGTCGGTGGGCGCATACGTCGAGCCGCATACTTCGCATGCATCGCCGTATTGATCCTTCGCGCCGCACTTCGGGCAGGTTCCCTTGATGTAGCGATCGGGCAAAAACATGCCCTTGATCGGATCGTAGAACTGCGAGATCGTGCGCGTGGCGATCAGCCCGCGCTTGTTCAATGCACGGAAGATCGACTGCGCGAGCTCGACGTTTTCCGGCGAATGCGTCGAGTACGTCGTATCGAAGCTGATCCGATAGCGCGCCCAGTCTTCGCGGTGCGATTCGCCCACACGCGCGATGAGCGCCTCGGGCGTGATGCCCTCGCTTTCCGCTGCGAGCATGATCGGCGCGCCGTGCGTATCGTCGGCACAGACGAAGTGCACGTGGTGCCCTTGCATCCGCTGGAATCGCACCCAGATATCAGCCTGGATGTATTCCATGATGTGCCCGATGTGGAATGGGCCGTTCGCGTAAGGGAGCGCCGTCGTCACGAACAGCGTGCGGCACGGGGAGGCGGGCATTCCGGTTTGGTTAGATCGCTCGCGCGGCGCGGAAAATCATCAAGTCTAGCAAACGCGTCGCTCGCGGCGAGGTGCGTTGGGCGCGCGCGGGCTAGAATGGGAAATGGAAGGCGGCGATTTCGTCCGGCCGCGCAACGCCGAATCAGAGGAGTCCCATGGCAGTGACCGAGCAAGACGTGCAGCAGTGTCTGCGGCAGGTCGTCGATCCCAATCTCGAGCGAGATTTCGTCTCCGCGAAATCGGTGAAGAACATTCGCGTTGCGGACGGCAACGTCACCGTCGACATCCAGCTTGGGTATCCGGGGCGAAGCCAGCACGAAACGATCAGGCGTCTCGTGCATGACGCGCTCGCGAAGCTTCCCGGCGTTTCGCGCGTCACCGCGAACGTGACGCAGAAAACGGCGTCGCACGCGGTGCAGCGCGGCGTGAAGCTCGTTCCGGGCGTGAGGAACATTGTCGCGGTAGCGAGTGGCAAGGGCGGCGTCGGCAAGTCGACGACGGCGGTCAATCTCGCACTCGCGCTCGCGGCCGAAGGCGCAAACGTCGGCGTGCTCGATGCCGACATCTACGGGCCGTCGCAGCCGATGATGCTGGGCCTCGTCGGACGTCCCGAATCGAAGGACGGCAAGACGCTCGAGCCGATGGAGGCCTATGGCGTGCAGGCGATGTCGATCGGATTTCTGATCGACACCGACACGCCGATGGTCTGGCGCGGGCCGATGGTCACGCAGGCCCTCGAGCAACTTCTGAAGGACACGAACTGGCGCGATCTCGACTTTTTGATCGTCGACATGCCACCCGGCACCGGCGACATAGCGCTCACGCTGTCGCAGAAGGTGCCTGTGACGGGCGCCGTCATCGTGACAACGCCGCAGGACATCGCGCTGATCGACGCGCGCAAGGGTCTCAAGATGTTCGAGAAGGTCGGCGTGCCGATCGTCGGCGTCGTCGAGAACATGTCGATCCACATCTGCAGCAATTGCGGCGCCGAGGAGCACATCTTCGGCGAAGGCGGCGCCGAGCGGATGTGCCGGGACTACGACGTTCCGTTCCTGGGAAGCCTCCCGCTCGACATCCGCATTCGCGAGCAGGCCGATTCGGGGCACCCGAGCGTCATTGCCGATCCCGACGGGCCGATCGCGCAGTCGTACAAGACGATTGCGCGCAAAGTCGCGATCGCGGTTGCGAAGAAGGCCGAGGACTTCTCCGCGAAGTTTCCGAGCATCGTCGTGCAGAACACTTAGACGCGCACGCGCGGTGCGCCTCGCACGGCCCGTGTCGGCCGGCAATGTGTAGGCTTGTCAGGCGCGATCAATATGGCTAACATGGCCACGTGAAGCGTGTAACGATATCGCAGGCCAAGAACCATCTCTCCGAGCTCCTCGCAAGCGTCAAGCGGGGCGAATCGGTTTTGATCCTCGAACGCGACCGCCCGATCGCTCGCCTCGTGCCGATCGACGCTTCGGAGCAGAGCGACGACGAACGCCTGGCCGATCTGGAGCGACGCGGGATCATCCGTCGCGCCACCAAGCCGCCGCGCAAGACGTTGCCGCCTCCGATCGACTGGCCGGCGGGCGTCAGCCTTCTCGAAGCACTGCTTGCCGATCGCGAGGAGGCGCGTTACTGATGCGCTTCTGGGACGCTTCGGCGCTCGTCGGGCTGCTGGTGCCCGAATCGACGACGGAGATCGTCGCGCGTCTGCTTCGCTCCGATGCCGATATCATCGTCGCGTGGACGGCGACGATCGAATGCGTGTCCGCGTGCGTTCGCCGTCGTCGTGAACGCATTGCCTCCGACTTGCAGCTCGCGGGCGCACTGACGCGACTGCGCCAGCTGAGCGCCACCTGGAACATCGCCGAGCCATCGACGGCACTGCGAATCGCCGCCGAAAAGATCGTGGCCCGGCACGCGCTTCGAACCGGCGACGCGATCCAGCTCGCGAGCGCCGCATTGACTTCGCAGGATGCGGACGCGCCGCTGGAATTCGTCTGCTTCGATCGGCGCCTCGCGCTTGCGGCAACGACCGAAGGCCTGCGCGTCGTTCCCGACGCGACATTTTGAACGTTACGGGATCGCGATGATCAAGTCAGACCGTTGGATCCGTCGCATGGCGGTGGCGCACCGGATGATCGAGCCGTTCGAGCCTTCGCAGGTGCGCGAGGCGAACGGCCATCGGATCGTTTCGTACGGCACGTCGAGCTACGGCTACGACATACGCTGCTCGAGCGAATTCAAGATCTTCACGAACATCAACTCGACGATCGTCGATCCGAAGAAGTTCGACGAAGGCTCGTTCGTCGACTTTCGCGGCGACGTTTGCATCATCCCCCCGAATTCGTTCGCGCTGGCGCGGACGATCGAATATTTCCGCATTCCGCGCAATGTGCTGGTGTGCTGCCTGGGAAAAAGCACGTATGCGCGATGCGGGATTATCGTAAACGTAACGCCGCTGGAGCCTGAGTGGGAAGGCCACG
>DATFCW010000223.1:0-8966 GCA_035252665.1 Casimicrobiaceae bacterium
CGCTGGCGCCGACGTTCGCCTGGCCGCACGCGATGCCGTGGACGCACGTGCTCTTGATCGTTTGCGGCGGCTTGTTCGGCACGGCCGGACATTTCCTTCTGATCCATGCGTTTCGCCGCGCACCGGCGTCGGCGCTCACGCCCTTCAGCTACACGCAACTGGTGTTCGCGATGATCGGCGGGTGGATCGTCTATCGCGATTTTCCGAATCAATACCGGATCCTTGGCATGGCGATCATCGCGGGCAGCGGCCTCTGGATGGCGTTGCACGAGCGCCGGCGTGCCCGCATCGCGCCGATCGACGCGCTGACCGTGCCATGAGCGACGATCTGCACGCGCGCAACGAAGCCTTCGCCGCGCTGGCGCGCGAAGCGGCGCGCGCTGCAGGCGCCGCGATCCTGCCGCATTTTCGCGCGTCGATCGATGTCATCGACAAGGGTGGCGAGCGCGGCTACGACCCGGTGACCGAAGCGGATCGCGCGGCAGAGACCGCGATTCGCGACACGATCCGCGCGCGCCATCCCGACCACGGCATCGAGGGTGAGGAACACGGACGCATTGCCGCCGCGTCGCCGTTCACATGGGTGATCGATCCGATCGACGGCACGCGAAGCTTCATCGTCGGGCATCTGCACTGGGCAACGCTGATCGCGCTATCCGAGCACGATCGGCCGATCGTCGGCGTCACGCATCAACCCTACGTCGGTGAAACGTTCGTCGCGGTGAACGGTCGCGCCGAATGGCTGCGCGGCGACGCACGACGCGAGTTGAGCGTTCGGCCATGCGGGCGAATCGAGGATGCGATCGTCGCCACGACCGATCCGCGCCATTTCAAATCGGAGCGCCAGCGCGCCGCGTATGCGGAAGCGTCCGACCGCGCGCGCCTCGTTCGCTTTGGCGGCGATTGCTATTGCTACACGCAACTCGCGATGGGTCTCGTCGACGTCGTCATCGAAACGGGGCTTGCCGCGTACGACATCCAGGCATTGATTCCCTTGATCGAGAACGCGGGCGGCGTCGTGACGAACTGGGAAGGCGGACGCTGCGATCGCGGCGGTGACGTGCTGGCCTGCGGCGATCGCGCGCTGCACGAAACGCTCGTTCGCGCGATCGCATCCAAGTAACGATTCCTCGCCACACCCTCGCGCTCGCTGCTCGCGCTGAATTTCCCCGGCGTTCAACTCGAATGGAAGCAACTTCCGGGGTCGCTCCGAATCCATCCGACAGGCGAGCGTAATCGGCGCGCCGCGGTTGCCGACTTGAAAGGCATTGCTGCGGCCGCACATGCCAATCGACGATCGTCGTACCGCAGACAAAAATCGTGCAATTGCACGTCGAGTCTGGTAGAATTTCAAGCTTCAAACGGGCGCGTAGGTTAGTGCTTACTCCTCTCGGCTTCTCGCTTCTGCGCCAGCTTTCGGATGGCGCCTTCCACTCGGGCGAAGATCTCGCCGCTACGGTGGGGTTGACGCGCGCGCGGGTTTCGCAACTTCTCAAGCAGGCGGAAACGGCCGGCCTCGCGCTCGAGCGCGTGCGCGGGCGTGGCTATCGGCTCCTCGCGACGCCCGACTTCCTCGACGTCAAGGAGATCCGCTCGGCGCTGGAATCGTTCGGCGTCGAAGTGGCGCCGCCCGATGCCAAGGCGCCGCTTCTGCCCGCGGCCAACGACGACGACCTCATCGTGCCGGGCGCCGGGATGTCGATCCCGCTGCATCCTGCTATCTCGGTCGAAGTCACGGACCAGGTCGATTCGACGTCCACCGAGCTCTTGCGCCGCGCGGCGCGCCGCGACATCCACGGCGCATTGCTCGCGGCCGAATGGCAAACGGCTGGCCGGGGACGGCGCGGTCGCGTCTGGACAGCCGTCGCGGGCGGCAGTCTCACGTTCTCGCTCGGCTGGCGCTTCGAGCAGGGTGCGGGCTTCGTTGCCGGCCTGTCGCTCGCGGTTGGCGTCGCTGTCGTACGCGCGCTCGAAGCCGAAGGGCTTTCCGGCGTGGAGCTCAAGTGGCCCAATGATCTAGTGCACCGCCATCTGAAGGTCGGCGGCATCCTGATCGAGCTCAACGGCGACGCGCTCGGTCCATCGACGGTCGTCGTCGGCGTCGGTCTCAACATCCGCTTGCCGCAGGCGATCAAGCGCGACATCGCACAGCCGGTCAGCGATCTGGCGGCCGTTGCCGGGCGCGGCGCACCGCCGATCGACCGCAATCGGCTGCTCGCGCGGGTCGCGGCGGAGCTTGCGGCAAGCCTCAGCCAATACGCAGCCCAAGGATTCATCCCGTTCGCGGCCGAATGGCAGCGTCGCCACGCGTATCAGGGCAAGCCGGTCAAGCTGCTATTGCCCGACGGCGAGAGCGTCAAGGGCACGGTCGCAGGCGTCGACAGCACGGGTGCTCTGGTGCTGGCCGACGGCCCGCGCCGCTCGCGCTTCCTTGCCGGAGAGATCTCGCTCCGGCGCGCCTGACCACTTCGCGATCGCCGCGCACGCCGCCCGGCCGACACCGCGATGAGTCAGATTCTCGTCATCGACGTCGGCAACAGCCGACTCAAGTGGGCGCTCCGCGGTCCGCGCGGCTGGACGGCTCGCGGCGCCGTTCCCAATCAGGACATCGGATCGCTAGCCGTTCGTGACTGGCAGAACCTCGAGCGGCCGGCGCGCGCGGTCGGCGTCAACGTGGCGGGCGAAGCCGCGCGCGTTCGCGTCGAAGGACAACTGGCGCGCTGGCGAATGCCAATCGAATGGCTTTCGGCGAGCGCGCGGGCGGGCGGGGTCGTCAATCGCTACGAGGCGCCGTCCCAATTGGGCGCCGATCGTTGGGCGTCGCTCGTCGCGGCGCGACGCCGCGCCGTCGCAGCCGACGAGGCATCGCCCCCGCCGTGCGTCGTCGTCAATGTCGGGACGGCGGTCACGATCGACGCACTCGCCGCGAGCGGCGAGTTCGTCGGCGGCCTGATCCTTCCCGGAGTGCCGCTGATGCTTCGGGCGCTCGCCGAAAACACCGCGGCGCTTCGCACGGCGCCGGGCCATTTCAAGGATTTTCCGACGTCGACGCCCGACGCGATCTACTCGGGCGCCGTCCAGGCGATCTGCGGTGCAATCGGACAGATGCGCGCGCATCTCGGCGGGAAGTCTGACGCCGTGACCTGCTATCTCGCCGGCGGCGGCACGCAGGACATCGCGCCGCGGCTTGCGCCGCCGGTCGAGGTCGTGGACAACCTCGTGCTCGAAGGCGTGCTCGTGCTCGCGTTGTTGCCGCGGGCGCACGGCAAGGCGGCCAGCGACAACGCCTGATGCGCATCGCGGTCGTCATCCTCGTTCTCGTCAACGTCGTTCTGTTCGTTTACGCGCGCCTCGATAGCGCCGGGCAAAGCGAGACCTCGCGCTTGTCGCAGCAGGTCGCTCCCGAGCGAGTCAAGCTGTTGAAGCCAAGCGACGTCGCCGCGCTCTCCCCGGCGAAGGCGGCGGCGCTGCCCGATGTCTGCGCCGAGTGGGGGCCATTCGCCGATGCCGATCGTTCGCGCGCCGAGAACGATCTCGCGCCGCTCGCGCTCGGGCGCACGCTTTCGCAGCGCACGGTGCCGGCTGACGCGCAATACTGGGTGAATCTCGGCGGCATGCAGAATCGCGCCGCTGCCGATCGACGCGCGGCCGAATTGCGCGCGCAGGCGATCAGCGATCTGTCGGTCGTCGACTATCCGCGCGGACAGTTCACCGTCTCGCTCGGCGTCTTTCGCACGCAAGCTGCGGCGAATGCCCGCGCCGAAACGCTCGCGGCGCGCGGCGTTGTCGGCACGCAGGTCGAGCCCAGGGCGCAAGGCGGCGCCACGCAAGAAGTGCTGATCGTGCGCGATCCCCCGCAGCCGGTCGTCGCGCGGATGAAGGAGCTTTCGGGACAGTATGCCGGCACCGACGTGAAGGTTGGCCCTTGCGCACCGACGTCGTGATCGACGACGCGCGCGGCGCGTCCGACATCGCTGCGGCGAAGGGCCTCTTCGAGGCTTACGCGGCGTCGCTCGATGTCGATCTTTGCTTCCAGAACTTCGCGCACGAGCTCGCGACGCTGCCCGGCGATTACGCGTCACCCATGGGATGCCTGTTGCTCGCGCGCGTTCGCGACGGCGCCGTGGGTTGTGTCGCGCTGCGACCGCTCGCCAACAGAACGGGCGAGATCAAGCGTCTCTATGTCGATCCGACATGGCACGGCGCAGGCATCGGCCGTGCGCTTGCCGACGCGGTGATCGCGCGCGCTCGAGCGATCGGCTACGACGAGGTGAAGCTCGACACGCTCGCGACGATGCGCGCGGCGCGTGCGCTCTACGCATCGCTCGGCTTTCGCGACTGCACGCCGTACTACGACAATCCGCTGCCTGGCGTCGCGTACATGTCGCTCGCGTTGGCGCGTTGAGCGTGGTTCATGCGCGTTGCGGACGGAGTGCCGCGATGAATCGGGCTGATAAACTCCGTTGATTGCGCGTCAATACCTTCGATTTCGTCATGCAGCCCGACCGCTCAACCGAACTTCGACGCCTGCTCGAAAAGCGCATCCTGATCCTCGATGGCGCGATGGGCACGATGATTCAACAGTGTCGGCTCTCGGAGCGCGATTTTCGCGGCTGCTTCAACGATCATCCGCACGAGCTTGCCGGCGACAACGATCTGCTGTCGCTGACCCGGCCCGACACCGTGCGCTCGATTCACGATGCGTACTTCGAGGCGGGCGCCGACATCGTCGAGACGAACACGTTCAGCGCCACGCGAATCGCGCAAGCCGACTATCGGATGGAAGCGCGGGCGCGAGAAATCAACGACGCCGCGGCGCGCATCGCGCGCGAAGCCGCCGATCGGTGGTCCGTGCGCACGCCCGATCGTCCGCGCTTCGTCGCGGGCGCGCTCGGTCCCACCAATCGCACCGCGTCGATCTCGCCGGACGTCAACGATCCGGGCGCTCGCAACATCCGCTTCGACGATCTCGTGCAGGCCTATTCTGAAGCGGCCGAAGGTCTCATCGATGGTGGCGTCGACATCCTGCTCGTCGAGACGGTGTTCGATACGCTCAATGCGAAAGCCGCGCTCTTCGCGATCGAAGACGTGTTCGAGCGTCGCGGTGCGCGCCTGCCGATCATCGTGTCGGGCACGATCACCGACGCATCGGGACGAACGCTCTCGGGCCAGACGCCGGAAGCATTCTGGAATTCGGTCCGGCATGTCGAGCCGCTCGCCGTCGGCTTGAACTGTGCGCTTGGCGCTGCGCTCATGCGTCCCTACATCGAGGCGCTGTCGCGCGTCGCGGACACGTTCGTCTCGTGCTATCCGAACGCCGGCTTGCCGAATCCGATGTCCGAGACCGGTTACGACGAGACGCCCGAGCAGACGTCGCGGATGATCGGCGAGTTTGCGCGAAGCGGCTTCGTCAATATCGTCGGCGGATGCTGCGGCACCACACCCGCGCACATTCGCGCGATCGCCGACGCCGTGCGCAACGTAGCGCCGCGCAAGCTGCCGTCGCACGCGGAGCTCGCGGTTGCCTGACGGCAGGGGGAGGCGCCCGCTACGCCTCGCCGGTCTCGAGCCGCTCGAGATCGACGAAGATTCGCTCTTCGTCAACATCGGCGAGCGTACCAACGTCACCGGCTCGCGCGCATTCGCGCGGATGATCCTCGCCGGTGATTTCGCCGCGGCGGTCGACGTCGCACGCCAGCAGGTGCAGAACGGCGCGCAGATCATCGACGTCAACATGGACGAGGCGATGCTCGACTCGAAGGCGGCCATGGTGCGCTTCCTGAACCTGATCGCCGTCGAGCCCGACATCGCGCGCGTGCCGGTGATGATCGACTCGTCGAAGTGGGACGTGATCGAGGCGGGACTCAAGTGCGTGCAAGGCAAGCCGATCGTCAACTCGATCTCGCTCAAGGAAGGCGAGGAGACGTTCCTGCGACAGGCAAAGCTGGTGCGCCGCTACGGTGCGGCCGCCGTAGTCATGTGCTTCGACGAGCGCGGCCAAGCCGATACCTATGAGCGTCGCATCGAAGTTGCGCGCCGCGCGTACGACCTGCTCGTTACGCGCATCGCGTTCCCGCCCGAAGACATCATCATCGATCCGAACGTGTTCGCGATCGCGACCGGCATCGAGGAGCACGCGCGCTACGGACTTGATTTCATCCGTACGACCGCATGGGTGCGCGAGCACCTGCCGTATGCGAAGGTATCGGGCGGCATCTCGAACGTGAGCTTCAGCTTCCGCGGCAACGACGCGATCCGCGAGGCGATCCACACGGTGTTCCTCTATCACGCGATCCGTGCGGGATTGACGATGGGCATCGTCAACGCCGGACAGCTCGGCGTCTACGACGAGCTGGATCCGACGCTTCGCACGCTGATCGAGGACGTGGTGCTGAATCGGACGCCGGCCGACAACGGCAACGCGACCGAAAAGCTGGTTGCCTTCGCCGAGAGCTACAAGGCGCAGGGAAAGAAGCGCGAGGAGGACTTGTCGTGGCGTGATGCGAGCGTCGAGTCACGCTTGTCGCACGCGCTCGTCAAGGGCATCACGACGTTCGTCGTCGACGACACCGAGGAGGCGCGCGTTGCGGTTGCGAAGCGGGGCGGCAAGCCGATCGAGGTGATCGAGGGCCCGCTGATGGACGGAATGAACGTCGTCGGCGATCTCTTCGGCGCCGGGAAGATGTTCCTGCCGCAGGTCGTCAAGAGCGCGCGCGTGATGAAGCAGGCGGTCGCGCACCTGATCCCGTTCATCGAGGCCGACAAGGCGGCGGGTGGCGACGTGCATTCGAAGGGACGCATCGTCACGGCGACGGTAAAAGGCGACGTGCACGACATCGGCAAGAACATCGTCGGCGTCGTCCTTCAATGCAACAACTACGAGGTGATCGATCTTGGCGTGATGGTGCCTGCGCAAAAAATTCTCGCGACGGCGCGCGAGCACGACGCCGACGCGATCGGCTTGTCGGGACTCATTACGCCGTCGCTCGAGGAGATGGCGCACGTCGCCTCCGAGATGCAGCGTGAGGCATTCACTGTCCCGCTTCTGATCGGCGGCGCGACGACGTCGCGCGTGCACACGGCGGTGAAGATCGCGCCGAATTACAAGAACGGTCCGACGGTGTACGTGCCCGACGCATCGCGCGCAGTCGGCGTCGTCACCAACCTGCTATCGGCCGACAACCGCGATGCGTTCGTCGCCGAAGTCGCCGACGACTACGCGAAGATACGCGCGCAGCATGCGGCGAAGCGCGGGCCCAAGCTCGTCTCGCTTGCCGATGCACGCGCGAATGCGTTCGCGTTCGACTGGCAGGGTTACTCGCCGACGGTGCCGACGTTCATCGGTCATCGATTGCTGCGCGATGTCCCGCTCGCCGACATCGCGGCGCTGATCGATTGGGGGCCGTTCTTCCAGGCGTGGGAATTGTCCGGCCCGTATCCCGGGATACTCGACGATCCGATCGTCGGCGAAGCGGCGCGCAACGTTCTCGAGGAAGGCAAGGCGATGCTTGCGCGAATCATTGGCGAGCGCTGGCTGGTGGCGAACGGCGTCGTCGGATTTTGGCCCGCGAATGCGATCGGCGACGATATCGCGCTCTGGACCGACGAGTCGCGCGAAACGCCGCTGCTCACATGGCGAAACCTGCGTCAGCAGAACGAGCGACCGGCGGGCAAACCGAACTATTGCCTTTCTGATTTCGTCGCGCCGCGAGCGAGCGGCGTGCGCGACTATGCCGGAGCGTTCGCGGTTACCACGGGTGGCGACGTCGAGGCGCGCGTTGCAGCTTACAAGCAGGCGAACGACGACTATTCGGCGCTGATGCTGAAGGCGCTCGCCGATCGGCTCGCCGAGGCATTCGCCGAATGGCTGCATCGCGAAGTCCGCACCACGCTATGGGGATATGCGGCCGACGAGTGTCTCGACCGCGACGCGCTGATTCGCGAGGAATACCGCGGCATTCGTCCCGCACCCGGTTATCCGGCCTGTCCCGATCACGCGGTCAAGGCCGACGTGTTCTCGGCGCTTCACGCCTTTGATGCCGGCATGTCGATCACGGAGAGCTATGCGATGTTGCCTGCGGCGTCGGTCTGCGGCTTCTATCTCGCGCATCCGCAGTCGCGCTATTTCGCGGTGGGCAAGATTGGCGACGATCAACTCGCGGATTTCGCTGTGCGAACCGGCTTGGCGATCGACGAGGCGAGACGGCGGCTGGCGCCGAATTTATAGCGTCAGACACCAGACTCGCGAACGCGAGTCCGTGAGATGCGAAAGTCGATTGCGCGAGTCTGGTGTCTGACCCTATCGTGGTTTCGCCAGCGCAAATCCTCTCGGCAGCAGATCCGCGAGCGTGAACTGCTCCACATTCGACCCATCGCAAAGGCAGCGTATTTCGGCCTCGTGCCCAAACTCCGCAAGCACCTGCCGGCACGCGCCGCAGGGCGTGACGGGCATCGGCGTCGGCGTATAGATCGCCAGCGCGATGATCGATCTCGCCCCGTCGGCGACTGCGCGAAAAATCGCATTACGTTCCGCGCATATCGTGAGCCCGAACGAGGCGTTCTCGACGTTGCATCCGCTCGCGATCGCTTCGTTGCCCCACATGGCTGCGGCGCCCACCGGGAAATCACTGTACGGGCAATAGGCGCGCTCGCACGCCGCTTTTGCGGCGTCGGCAAGCGCGCACCACTCGGCCTCGGTCATTTTCCGCTGCTCCGGGGATGAATTTTCGAATTGCGGCAATATGACCACCATGACTACAGTATGCACTGCGCCCGTGCGCTGACGTGGGGCTGACCGGGGGCTTCTTCATGCAGGCAGCGCAGCACCTGACGTTTCTGTTCACCGACATCGAGGGGAGCACCTCGAAGTGGGAGGAGCAGCCGGAGCAGATGGCGCAGGCGGTGGGGCGCCACGATGCGCTGCTCCGGGACATGGTGGGCAAGCATCGCGGGCGCATCGTCAAGAC
>DATFCW010000224.1:0-3862 GCA_035252665.1 Casimicrobiaceae bacterium
CGAGGCCATATGCGGTGCGGAGCCGCTGGCGCCGGAGGACGCATTGGACATCATCACCTCGCTCGTGGAGAAGTCGCTGCTGCGGGCGGAGGATTCGGAGGATGGCGCGCGCTACCGGATGCTCGAGACCATTCGCGACTACGCGCGCGAGAAGCTCGTCCTGCGCGACGAGCAGGTCGCCCTGCGTGCCGCGCATTGCGATTACTTCCTGCAGATCGCCAAGGACTCGAGCCACGGAATGGATGGACCCGACGAGGCACAGTGGATCAGGCGCCTGGAAGATGCCAATGACGACATGCGTGCCGCGATGGCACACGCGCTCAGTGGCGCCGTCGACCCCGTCATTTCGGTCAAACTCGAGGTTGCGTTGATGGGCTTCTGGCTCCTTCGCGGCTATGTCACCGAAGGGCGTGGCTATGTCCGGGCGTCACTCGCGCTGCCCGCGGTGCGGGAGAATGAAGTCGCGCAAGGACATGCGCTTTACGTCGGTGCGGCGCTCGCCGACAGCCAGGGCTTCCATGGCGAGGCCCAGCGCATGCTCGGAGAGTGTCTCGCGTTGCGCAAGAAGCTCGACAACCGCTTCGACCTCGCCGCGACGCTGTCGACACGATCGATCGTCCTGCTACACGCGGGCCTTGCCGACCAGGCGCGCGCGGACGAGAGCGAGGCAGTAACGATCTTTCGCGAGATCGAGCATCGCGTCGGCGAAGCGATGGCACTCGTGCACCTGGGTCAGATCGAGGCCTACGCGGAAAACGATGTCGATGCCCGGCGTCATCTCGAACAGGGCATCGCTCTTGCGCGCGATATCGGCTACGCGGAGGTCGAAGCCGAGTGTGAGCTGACGCTCGGCCAGCTTGCCCTGAACAAGAACGACCTCGATGGTGCTGTCGCGCGATTCGAGCGCTCGCTCGAGATCTGCGCTGAATCGGAGGACAAGCGCAATCAGGCCGTTGCGATGTGGTGGCTCGGCCGGGTCAACTTGCGCCGGCACGACGTCGACGGCGCGCGCTTGCGCCTCGGCAATGCGCTGCGCGCTTTCCACGCTTTCGAGATGAACGCCGAGCTCGTCGGGTGCCTCGAGGATTTCGCCGAGCTGCTCGCCACGACGGGGCTCGTGGACAACGCTGTCAATCTCATGGGAAACGCGACGTCGTTGCGCGAGCGCTTGGGTCTGTCGCGACCGCAGCGCGCCGAAGAGGATTGGAAGCGGACGATCGCGCATGCGCGGCAGCTTGCTGGCGACGCCGCGTTCGAAGCCTCGTTCGCGCGCGGTCGCGAGCAGTCGACGGAAGAGGCCGTCACCTGCGCGATCGCTCCACGTCCTGTCGAGATGGCTGCGGCTGCCTGATCGGTGTTTCGAGCGTCCTGTCCCGAAAGTTGCATGGAAAAAAAGCGGCCCCGCAGGGCCGCTTTCAGTTGCGCGCTTCGACTCGTTCAGAAGCTGCCCTTGACGTAGCCGTCGCCGATGTCGATCACCGTCGTCGAGTACAGCACCTGCGCATTCAAGTTCACATTGTTCGGGAAATCGCTCATCGGCATATGGCTCTCGACGTTGGTGAACGCGGTGAAGCCCTGGGCGGCGATGCACATCTGCGCCTGTCTTTGCACGTGGTAGGGTGCGGGGAACGTTGTCGTGTCGTTCGGAATGATCGGCAGCGGCGTGCTCATGACGTACGTGTTGGGGTCGTTGCCGTTATTGGGCCCTGGCGTGGTCACCTGAGCAGCATGGAACGCCCGTGCCGAGAAACCCTCGGTCGCCGTGTTGCGCGTCACGTTGTACGTAATCGTATAGGTCCCGGTGTAACCGGAACTTGGCGGGGGCGATATGCTTCCGTTGATCGACGTCGCAGTCATCCGCTCCGTGGCGGTGGTTTGGTTGCCGTTGGCGTCGGTATTCGCGATGACGATCGGAAACGGTGGTGTCGGAACCGCGGGCCAGCCCGGGCTCGGAACGGCAACGTTCGCCGGCGGCATGCTGCCTGGGATGTTCACCGTCGGGTTCGCTGCGATTCCTTTGATGGTGACGGTGTCGGGGCCATTCACCTGCACGTCCGATCCCAGCGTTCCGTACGGCGCGGGGAGCTTGTCGCTCAGGCAGGCGAGGCCCGGGATGAATGCCGGCGTGCCCGGAATGGACGTGGTGCTGCCATCAACATTGAGCCATGCCACCCCGGGACGCGGAGCGACGGGCCAGCCGATCGGACTCGGCTGCACGTTACCGGGGTTGCTCGTTACCACGAGCTGCGGCTGCCAGTTCATCGAATAGCTGAACGCGGCGTTCGGCTGCGAGACCGTATCCCACGAGAGGTGCACCAGATTCGACGTCAGGATGTCGTTCTCGAACGTATAGAGCACCGGAACGCACTCGGCTGACACACCGTCCTTGTTGTACGCGTTTCGCCCGCCGGCCGCGTAGCCCGGCTGGTCTGGCGCGATGTTGCCGGGATTGACGAAATTCGACGCGAACGGCTCGCCGCAATCCAATAGACCGTCGAAGATCTTGAATTGATTCGAGACGGCGTTCGTGAACCCGGTTGCCATTGCGGTCAGGCTATAAGTTCCAGCAGGGCTGAGCGTCAGCGCAGTCGCGGTAGGAGGGTTTCCGAACGTCGCGAATCCCGCGCTGGCAGTCACCGGTCCTCCGCCGAGAAGCGATCCGGAAGAGGACGTCAGTGTCACGGTTTCGCTGTTATTGCCGAACCAGCTCGCGACCGACCCGTTGACGAGCGCCTCGACCTGGAGCGGCTTCGAGTCGGTGCCGACGATGTTGGCGCCGACGGTCGTGTTCGCCGGCTGATTCACGAACTGGAGGACGCACGAAACATTCGTCGTGGCGGTCGCGGTGAACGTTCCATTTGGCGCGGTGAAGTTGACGCCACCAAGCGCGTTGCCGGTGTAGGCTTGCGCCGACCAATTGAACGCCGACGTGCATGACGTCGCTGCATTGGGTGGCGACCCGGTCATCGTCACCGCCCCCGCGCCTCCGTTGGTCGGGATGCCGTTGATGAAGGTGATCGAGATCTTGGTTTTTGCCGGACAGCCGGCGGCCGTAGCACAGCTCGCCGGTGAGACCGTGGTATTCGATGTCACCAAGCTGGGCTGAAGCGTGACATTCGACACTGCGAACGGCGGGATGAACCATACCGAATTGATGGTGGAGTTCGATCCCCCGCCCTGCGTCCCGTTCGTGTACGTCAACGTCGTCGTCGTCGACGTCGTGTTGACGGAGATGCTGAACTGCTTCGTCGCCGCATGGCTCGGCAACGCGAACGCCGCGCCGAGCGCCACTACGGCGACGCCGAGTAACCGCTGCCTGTAACGCATCGCTTCCTCCTTTTTGTGATCGTTAGGGTGCGACAGCTTCGTCGCGATGATTCCTGTCGTTCCGCGGATTCAACGCACGTTGTACCCTACTCTGTTTTTCGAGTGGTGGAGCATCCGCTTGCGCGAACATTCCGACGGCCGGCTGCGGATTATTCGCGCAACGTGTTGCCGACGAGCGCGCAGCATTTTCAACGCAGTCGCCCGTCGCCGTTACCCCGTGTAGGTGACGGTCGCGTTTCGTATAACCCACTGACTCGACAGAGCTTTCATCCCATCGCACCTGCCGGTGCCGTGGTCGTTCTTGGTAAATGGTAGATTTTCGGACTCCTACGGCTCGCGCTGGGTAAATCCTCAACGGCCGGCGCGTCGGCCTTATCATGCAAGCGTCCACGAGCCTGACGTTTCTGTTCACCGACATCGAGGGGAGCACCTCGAAGTGGGAGGAGCAGCCGGAGCAGATGGCGCAGGCGGTGGGGCGCCACGATGCGCTGCTCCGGGACATGGTGGGCAAGCATCGCGGGCGCATCGTCAAGAC
>DATFCW010000225.1:0-14489 GCA_035252665.1 Casimicrobiaceae bacterium
GGCGCGCCGGTTCATTCGGATCGCTTACCTGGACGTCGCAGATGAACCGTTCAATCCACCAGTGAAAGCGAAGACGCGGCACTTGAAGATCGAAGCACGTCGACACCAAGGACAAAAGAAGGCGTTGCTCAATCAGGAAAGTCCGTGCCTGCCGCTCGATCCATTCGACATTCCTCCACGGCACGAGCAAATGATCGTCGCCACTCCGCAGCAAATCAGTTACCGACTTGACCGGCTATCGAAGCTGCGCGGGGTGAATGGATGGTACAACGCGTCATGCGTCATCAATGGCGACGACGCCGCACCCGGAACACCCGACAAACGCTCGATCGAAATGTTACCGCTCGTACCGGACAGTGATGAAGTCGTGCCTTTTCCGGTCACTATCAACGCGCTGTACTTGGCCGATCCAACATGAGTTGCTAAAGACCAGAAAGGCGAGCAAAGTCGCCACGTTCCCCTTTCACGCCGCCCTCAACGCATCCACGATCTTCATCCGCGCCGCCCTCGCCGCCGGCAGGAACCCGCCGACGAAGCCCATCGCGAGCGCAAAGATCAGGGACACGATGACGATTCGCGGCGTGAGCGTGAACGAGAACGCGATCTCGGCGAACGTCTGAAAGTTGGTCGTCGAGATGGTCAGCGCCTGCATCACCGACGCACCGATCAAACCCACGATGCCGCCGATCAAGCCGAGCAGCAGCGCTTCCAACAGAAACGCCGTCAGGATAGCGCCGCGCGAAAACCCAAGCGCCCGCAGCGTCCCGATCTCCCCAGTTCGTGACGCCACGCTCGCATACATCGTGATCGCCGCGCCGATCACCGCACCGATCGAGAAGATGATCGAGATCGACGTGCCGAGATAGCTGATGAATCGCGACAGCGCCTCCGACTGCTCGGCGTAGAACCGCTTCTCCCGCTTCGCCTCGAGCGTCAATCGCGGGTCGTTCTCGATGGCCGATTTGACCTCGTCGAATTGAGACGGGTCGCTCAAACGAAACAACAGCGACGAAAAGCCCGTGCGCCGGAACGCCTGAAGCATCTGCTCGGCGTCGCCCCATATCTCGGAGTCGAACGCGGTATGGCCGGCGTCGAACACGCCGACGACCTTCCAGTCGCGCGATGCGAACCGAAGCGTCTCGGCGATGCCTGCGCCCTGGAAGCCGTCGGCGATCGATCGTCCGGCGATCACCTCCGCGGTGCCTGGTCGAAACATGCGCCCCTCGACGAGCTTCACCTGCGGCCGCAACACGAGCCCGTTCGGCGTGACGCCGCGAATCACGACGTTGGCCGGCTTGCCGCTGCTTCGCTTTGGCAGGCTGATCAGCACGACCGGTTCCTTCGAGATGAGCGGGCGGCCGTCGGCGGAAAGCGCGATCTGCGGCAGGCTCTCGACGATGCCTGCCTGGAGCCGCGCAATGCCGCTCTGCACTTCCGTTTGCGAGCTGCGACGGATCACGATGACGTTGTCGTCCTGTCCCGTCTCGACGAGCGTCTTCTGCAATCCCGCCGAAAGCATCAGCACCGTCGCGAACACGTACACGACGAGCGCCATGCCGCCGGCCGTGAGCGTCGTCGTCAATCGCCGCGCGACGAGATTGCGCCCGATGTAACTGAGCGGAACTGCCATCAGCCGATCGCTCTCAGCCCGTCGACGATCCGCACCCGCGCGGCGCGCCACGCGGGAATCGCCGCTGCGACCACGCCGACAACGAGCGCCGCCGCGAATTGCAGCGCCACCGTTTGCTGCGACACCTTGAACCCCGACAGAATCGAGCCGATCGTGTGCGCGAAGGTCGAAGCGAGCGGGAACGTCGCCGCGATACCGAGCACGCCGCCCAGAAGCGCGATGCCCATCGACTCGGCGAAGATCAGCATCGCGACGAAGCCGTTGGAAAATCCGATCGCCTTGAACGTCGCGTATTCGCCGTAGCGCTCGCGCGCGGTCATCGCCATGGTGTTCGCCATCACCGCCATGATGATCACGATCACGACGTAGCTCACGGCCTGGATCGCGAGCAGGATCGCCTCCGACATCGATACGAATCCCAACTGGAACGCCTTCTCGGTTTCGGTCAGGGTCTCCGCGAGCGAATTCTTGAAAGTCGCGTCGATCGCCTGCGACACGGCGGCCGCGTCGTCGGCGTCGCGAATCGATTCGACGAACACGCCGACCTGGTCGCCGCGTCCCGGGTATTGCCGCTTGATCGTCTCGTTCAGAAAATCGAAGTGGAAAAAGAACGTCGACGTGTCGGTTCCCTCGTCGGCGCCGTCATAGATGCCGCGCAAATTGAACGTCCAAGTCCCGGGATAGATCGTGCCGCGCAGCGGGATCTGGTCGCCTACCTTCCACCCATACTTGTCGGCGAGCTTGCGTCCCGCGATCGCGCCCTGCCGATCGGCGAGAAACGCGCGGCGCTCGTCGTCGGGCAGGATGAACTCGGGATACAGATCGAGATAGCTCGGCGTGCTGATCCCGAACTGTGCGAAGAAATTGCGCTCGTTGATGTAGATGCCGCCGAACCAGTTCGCCCACGCCACCTCGGTCACGCCATCGACCTGCCGAATCTTCTGCGCGTAAGTGATCGGCAGCGAAAAGGCGAGCGACACCGAGCTTCGCGTGACGAGTCGCGCCGATGAGCTGGCGTTCGCGCCCGCGTACCACGCGTCGACGATCGTGCGCAGCATCCCGAACGCCGCGATCGCGACGACGATGCCGACGATCGTCAGCGTCGTGCGCAACTTGTGGCGAAATGCGTTGCGAAGGACGAGCAGCGGAACGAACATGGAGAAGAAGCGATCCGCGAAGCGACGCTCGCCGCGACGGTCAGTCGACGAGCACGCCCTTTTCGAGATGCACCATCCGGTGCGCCTTCTCGGCCGCCTTGGGATCGTGCGTCACCATGACGATCGTCTTGCCGAGCTCGTCGTTGAGCCGCGCGAGCAAACCGAGAATCTCCTCGGCCGTGGTGCGGTCGAGATCGCCAGTCGGCTCGTCGGCCACGATCAGGGTCGGATCGGCGATCAATGCGCGCGCAATCGCGACGCGCTGCTGCTGTCCGCCCGACAGCTCGTTCGGCTTGTGCGTTGCGCGGTCGGAAAGCCCTACGAGCGCGAGCGCCGTCTCGACGCGTTCGCGTCGCTCGCGTCTCGAAAGCGACGTGAGCTGAAGCGGCAGCTCGACGTTGCCGTAAGCGGTCAGCACGGGTATCAGGTTGTAGAACTGGAAGATGAAGCCGACGTGCGTCGCGCGCCACAACGCGAGATCGGCATCGGAGAGCTGCGCGATATCGACGCCGGCAACGCGTATCTCGCCCGACGACGGCTTGTCGATGCCGGCGACGAGATTGAGGAGCGTCGACTTGCCCGAGCCCGACGGTCCCATCAGCGCCACGTAGTCACCGGCCGCAACGTCGAGATCGATGTCGACGAGCACCGGAATCACCTGGTCGCCGCGGATGTAGTACTTGGACACGGCGCGGATCGACACGAGCGGCAGGGAAGCATCGTCGTCGGCGATCGTCGCCTGCGGACCGGCCGCATGCATCGATGTCACGGCGTCGGCTCCCACCGAGGTCGCCGCACGCGCCATCATTTCGACGCGGTCGTCACCGCCATTCCGTTCGCGAGCGAGGCTGGGGGTTTCTCGACCGCCTTCTCGCCGCTCTTCAACGCGCCGTCGATCGCAACGGTGTCGCCGATCGCGAGGCCGCGCGTCACTGGCACGGCCACCGCACGGTCGTTGCGCACGACGAACACGACCGCATGACCGTCGCGATCGACGATGGCTTCCTTGTTCACCGCGACGAGCGGCTTCTGCTGCTCGGGCGTCACTTCCTGCGAGAGAAAGCTCACCTTCGCACTCATCTCGGGGAGCACGTGCGGATCGATGTCGTCGAACTTGACCTTGGTCATCACCGTTGCCTTCGCGCGATCCACAGTCGGGACCATACGGTCGATGTGGCCGCGAAAGCGCTTGTCGGGCAGCGCGTCGAGCACGATCTCGGCCGGCTGACCGACGTGCACTTTCGAGAGACTCGATTCGGAGACATCCGCTTCGACCTCGAGCGTGCCCATGTCGGCCATCGACACGACGGCGCCCTTCGAATCGGTCGCATTCGAGAATGGGGTCACCAGATCGCCGACGTTCGCGCTCTTCGACAGGATCACGCCGTCGAACGGCGCGCGAATCTGCGTGTAGTCGACCGCGACTTCGGCGTTACGCGCATTGGCGAGCGCGACGTTGAGATTCGCCTTTGCACTCGCGACGCCGGCCACCGCGCGATCGAGCCGCGCCTTCGCCGTGTCGAGCGCCGATTGTGAGATGAATCCCTTGCCTACCAGCTCGTCGTTGCGCTTGTACTCGACCTGCGCGTTCTCGCGCTCGACCTCGGCTTGCGTGACGGCTGCACGCGCGGCGCGCACCGCGGCTTCGGCGCTTTGCGCCTGCGCGGCTACGTCGCGATCGTCGATGCGCGCGATCACATCACCCGCCTTCACGCGCGAGCCTTCCGCTACGCCGAGCCATTCGAGCCTGCCGGTCGCCTTTGACGAGATCGCGGCCTTGCGCTGAGCGACGACATAGCCGGTTGCATTGAGCACGACGTATTGCTGCGACGGATAGGCCGTGACGATCGGCGTCGTCTGCACCGCCTGCGCATGCGGCTGCGCCAAGCGCCATCCGGCAAACGCAACGATCGCGATGGCGATGACGCCGAACCAGATCCATATGCGACGCCTGCGTCGCCTGATCGGCGCGAGCTCGCGATCGATGCGGAGTTTGGCGAGATCAGGCGGCGTCGCGGTCATCAAACGAATTGCCGGCCAAGAAGGGCCGGCGCCCCGCGATTTTACCCTGCGAATGCGAGAGCGCGATGCGCAAAGGCGACCAGACGCGCCGGTCGCCTTGTCATCGGTTGGAAGTCGTCAGTGCCGCTCGACGCGTAGCCTGTCCGGTGTGGAGGGGACCTTCGCGACCTTGGCCACCGGCGCGCTCGCGCGATTGCTTCGGTTGAGCAGCGTCCACACGACGATCCAGTACGTCACGAGCACGAGCAAAGGCAGCAACGCCGGGCGCGCACGATAGCCGGTGAACGACGCGATCAAGCCGCCGATCCGGCCCGAGTCGTCGAGAATGCGCGAGGTGTCCCACACCGGATCGAGGAGCGACGGCACGACGTTCAGCGCGATGAGCTTCTCGGTTCCCGAGACGAGCAGCGCGCCGGCGAGAAGCAGCAGCAGAATTTCGCTCACGCGAAAGAACGTCCGCCACGAGAGCACGCGCGAGCCTTGCTGCAACAGCCAGAACGTGGCGAACGCCGCGGCCAGTCCGAGCACGAGCACGATCGGAAGATGCGCGATGCCGCCCTTCTCCGCGCCGAGGCCGTAGAGAAATACGACCGCTTCGGCGGTCTCGCGTCCGACGGCGAGCGCGACGACGATCAGGAGTCCCCACCAGTTGGCGTTGCGCGCGTTTCGCGCCATGCTCGCTTCGAGGTCCTTCTTGAACGTGCGGCCGTGCTTGCGCATCCAGAACACCATCTGCACGATCAGGCTCGCGGCAACGAGCATCATCGCCAGCTCGAAGTAGTCGAGCCCGGAACCGGCGAGGTTGCTCATGATGCCGAGCATCACCAACGCGAGCGTGATCGCCAGCGCCGCGCCGGCGGCAACGCCACCCCACAGATAGCGCATGCCGACGGCGGCATCGGGCCGCTGACGAAGCCACGCGTAGAGAATGCCGACGACGAGCATCGCCTCGGCCGATTCGCGCCAGACGATGAAGAGTGCGTTACCCACGGTCGTTGTCCAAAGCTCCGGAGATTTCGATCGAGCATAGCAAAGCCGGTCGGCGATGTAAATAATAACGATTATCATTCCGCCGAACGGTAAAAGGCAGCGCATGCCATTCGAGGGACCACCGACGCCTGCGCGAGCGGTCACCTCGAGCCAAGGGACACCCTACCCCCCGTCCACTGGCGTCGGCGCGGCGGGAAGCGGTGCGGCTCGCCTGCCGGCGACCAGTGCTCGCGCGGCGACGAGCACGAGCCCCACGCCGATCAGTGCGATTCCCGTCCACTCGTTGCGCGCGAGCCGCTCGCCGAACACCGCCATCGACGAGATCAGTGCGATCACGGGAACGGCAAACATGTTGAGCGACGCCGTGCTCGCAGGCAGGAAGCGCAGCACTTGCATCCAGATCAGGAACCCGCCGGCGGTCGAGACAAGGCCGACGATGATCAACAGCACGACCTGCATCGCGCTCCACTGCGTCGCCGGCGCGTCGAATGCGAACGGCAGGATCGTGAGCGGTACGACGCCGATCAGCATCTGCCACGTGACGAAGCTCAGCATGTCGAAACCGCGCTCACGCTGGTAGTACTTCATCGCGACGGTGCCCGCGGCCCAGCCGAATCCCGAAAGCACCGCCCAGAGCTTCGCGGCGAGATCGCCTTGCCACGCCCACGGCGCCACGACGAGCAGCAACCCACCGAACGCGAACGCAATGGCCACGATCTGCAAACCGCGAACGCGCTCGTGCAGCACGAAGCGTGCGATCAAAAGCGTCCAGAAGGGCATCGTGAACACGAGCACCGACGTTCGCCCCGCGCCACCGCCCGCGACTGCCATCGTCGTCGCGCCGAAGTTCATCGCCGTCTGGAAGATCGCGGTCACTGCAACGGCGCGCCAACTGTGCGGCCAGAAGCGGCCCTTGCGCGCGATCAGCACGAACAGCAGTGCGAGCGCCGCGAGCCACGTTCGCTGCACGTTGAACGCGAGCGGATGCGCGTGCACGAGCGCGGCCTTCATCGCGATCCAGTTGAATCCCCAGATCAGCGTCAATAGCGCCAGCGCCGCGTAGGCGCCGCGGCGCGACCTGAGCGCGAGCATCAGGCCTGCGCGAGAAACGGCTCGATCAGTTTCGCGACCTCTCCCGGCTGATCGTGATGCAGCATGTGTCCCGCATCGGAAACGGTGACGAGACGCGCGCCCGAAACGTGCGCGATGCGCCGTCGCACTTCGTCGAGACCGTCGGCGCCGGCTTCGCCTTCGGGATGCGCGGCGAGCCAGCGCGGAATCTCGGAATCTTCCGCCGCCACCCACAACACGGGCGCTGCGATGTGTCGCCAGATCGCGTAGATCTCGTCCATCCGATAAACGTGCGGGAACGGAAGCTTGTGCCGCGGATCGGAGACCAGTTCCGCGCGACCGTCGGGAAACGCCGCCGCCCAGTGGCGCGCCAGGAATTCGGCCTTGTCGCGAGGAAGCCGCGCGTTCTTCTTCTGCAATCGATCGGCGACGGCATCGAGATTCGCATAGGTGCGAAAGCCCGGTGGATTCGCGATACCCGCGAGCCATGCCGCCACCTTGCGTGGCGCCGCGTCCGGCGGTTCCGCCGGAATCCCGAAGCCTTCGAGCGACACGACGCAACGCACGCGTCCGGGCCGCACGCCGGCGTAACCCATTGCGATGTTACCGCCGAGGCTATGTCCGACAAGACGCGCCGGCTCGTCGGGAACGAAGTGCGCGAGCAGCGCTTCGAGGTCGGCAAAATAATCGTAGAACCAGTAGCCCTGCGGCTGCCACGCCGAGCGACCGAAGCCGCGAAGGTCGGGGGCGATCGCATACCAGTCGCGCGATAGCGCATCGACCAGAAACTGGAACGATGCGCCGACGTCCATCCAGCCATGCAGCAGAATCACCCGCGGTGACGAAGGGTCGCCCCACGTCTGGACGTGATGGCGCTCGCCGCGAACGTCGACGAAATGCGAAGCCGATGGCTTGACCGCTACTTGCGTTTGCAAAGCGCGAGACCGTCCTGCCAGCCGGTGCGATAGTTGGGATCGCTCGCGAAACGCGCGGCATCCTTGCGCTCGGTGCCCGACACACTCGCGCAGCCGTCGTAATAGCCCTGGCGATATGGCAAGGGAAAGCCCGAGAGATTGACCGAAGGCGGCGGCGGCTCGGCGTTACGCGGAATTGGCGCGGCGCTGGCCGGTGGCGCGGATGGGCCGAGCGGAGCCGACGCACAACCCGCGACGATGATCGCGACGCCGATCGCGAGCGAAAGCGTGCGCGCAAAACGATACTCAGCCTGTGCCGATCGATGCCTGATGGTCACGGCGAACCGATCCGATCTCGCGTAGTTGGCAGAGTAAAATTCTAGCAGTCCGCAAAGCCATCGCTCGCCGTTACGCACCTCATGTCGTCGCCCGCCTTCGTTCATCTGCGCCTGCACAGCGAATTCTCGATCGCGGATGGCACGGTGCGGATCGACGATGCAGTCGACGCGGCAGCAAGCGACCGGATGCCCGCGCTCGCGTTGACCGATCTCGCGAACCAGTTCGGGCTCGTCAAGTTCTATCGCGCCGCGCGCGCGCGCGGCATCAAGCCAATCGCCGGCTGCGACATCTTCATGGCGAACGCGCGCGAGCCGCTGCAGCCGACGCGCGCGCTGCTGCTCGCGGCCACGCGCGACGGTTATCTGCGACTCTGCGCATGGCTTTCGCGTGCGTATCTCTCGAATCAGCACCGCGGACGCGCCGAGTTCGACCGCGCGTGGTTTGCCGAAGGCACCGATGGACTGATCGCGCTATCCGGCGCGCGCGACGGCGAAATCGGACAGGCGCTGTTGCAGGGCAACCAGGCGAGCGCCGAGCGCCTTGCGCGCGAGTGGATCACATGGTTTCCCGGCCGTTTCGCGCTCGAAGTGCAGCGTGCGGGCCACGCCGATGACGAAGCACTCGTGCAGGCGACGGTCGCGCTCGGCGAAGCGCACGGCATTCCGATCGTTGCGACGCATCCGATCCAGTTCCTGACCGCCGACGATTTCCGCGCACACGAAGCGCGCGTGTGCATCGCCGAGGGCCACACGCTCTCCGACAGCCGCAGGCCGCGCCGCTTTACCGGCGAGCAGTATTTCCTGACGCAGTCGCAAATGGCGCAGAAATTCGCCGACCTGCCGCAGGCGCTCGAAAACACGGTCGCGATCGCGACGCGCTGCAACCTGACGATCCCGCTCGGCAAGAACCACCTGCCGAAATTTCCCACACCGGCCGGGGTGTCGCTCGACGATCATCTGCGCGCGGAAGCCTCGCGCGGTCTCGCGCTTCGCCTTGCGCAGCTTTATCCGAACGAAGCCGAGCGCGAGCGCCGCCGTCCGGAATACGAAGCGCGTCTCGACTTCGAGACGGCGACGATCGTGCAGATGGGTTTCGCCGGTTACTTTCTGATCGTCGCCGATTTCATCAACTGGGCGAAGCAGAACGGCGTGCCGGTGGGACCGGGACGCGGATCGGGCGCGGGCTCGGTCGTCGCGTACTCGCTCGGCATCACCGATCTCGATCCGCTGCGCTATGCGTTGCTGTTCGAGCGATTTTTGAATCCCGACCGCATTTCGATGCCGGACTTCGACATCGACTTCTGCCAGGACGGCCGCGATCGCGTGATCGATTACGTCAAGCAGAAATACGGCGTCGAGTCGGTGTCGCAGATCGCGACGTTCGGCACGCTTGCGGCGAAAGCCGCCGTGCGCGACGTGGGCCGCGTGCTCGACCTTCCGTATTCGTTCGTCGACGGCATCGCAAAACTGATTCCGTTCCAGCCCGGCAAGACGGTGACGCTAAGGCGACGCAAGGGCGAGCCCGAGCCGAACGTGATCTATGCGCGCGAAGTCGAGCCGCTGATCGATCAGCGCGAAGCGGACGAGGAAGAGGTGCGCGAGCTGTTGACGCTCGCGTGCGAGCTCGAAGGCCTGCCGCGCAACGTCGGCATGCATGCGGGCGGCGTATTGATCGCGCCTGGCAAGCTCACCGATTTCTGTCCGCTCTACGTGCAACCCGGCGCGCACGCGCCCGTGTCGCAGTTCGACAAGGACGATGTCGAGGCGATCGGCCTCGTCAAGTTCGACTTCCTCGGCTTGACCACGCTCACGATCCTCGACTGGACGCTTCGCTATCTGCGAAAGCTCGACCCGACCTGCACGATCTCGCTCGAGACGCTGCCGCTCGACGATGGGGCCACCTTCGACATCTTCCGCAAGGCGAACACGACCGCCGTGTCCCAGTTCGAATCGCGCGGGATGCGCGACCTCGTCGCACAGGCGCAGCCGACGCGCTTCGAAGACATCATCGCGCTCGTCGCGCTCTATCGGCCGGGACCGATGGAGCTCATTCCGATCTACAACGCGCGCAAGAGCGGACGCGAGCGCGTCGAATATCTCGATCCGCGCCTCGCACCGATCCTGGAGCCCACGTACGGCGTAATGGTGTACCAGGAGCAGGTGATGCAGATCGCACAGGTGATCGGCGGCTACACGCTCGGCAATGCCGATCTGTTGCGTCGCGCGATGGGCAAGAAGAAACCCGAGGAGATGGCGCAGCATCGCGACATCTTCATCGCGGGCGCGGAGAAGAACGGCCTGGCGCGCGCGAAGGCGGGCCAGCTCTTCGATTTGATGGAGAAGTTCGCGGGCTATGGCTTCAACAAGTCGCACTCCGCCGCGTATGCGCTTGTCGCCTACCAGACCGCTTACTTCAAGGCGCACCATCCGGCCGCGTTCATGGCAGCGAACCTGTCGCTGGTCATGGACGACACCGACAAGCTGAAGACGCTCTACGACGACGCGCTCGCGCAGGGAATCGAGATCGTGCCGCCGGACGTCAACACGTCGGGCTATCGCTTCGAGCCGGTCGATGCGCGAAGCATCCGGTACGGTCTTGGCGGCATCAAGGGCACCGGCAGGACGGCGATCGACGCGATCGTCGCGGCGCGCGAGCACGACGGCCCGTTCACCGACCTCTTCGACTTCTGCAGGCGCGTCGACAAGCGGCTCGTCAACCGGCGCGTCGTCGAGGCGCTCGTTCGCTCCGGGGCGCTCGATGCGATCGATCCGCGACGTGCCGCGCTCTTCGCCAACGTCGGACTCGCGCTCGATGCGGGCGAACGTGCGGCGGCCACGGCGTCGCAGGTATCGCTCTTTGGCGAGGAATCGGCGCCACCCGTGCGGTCGAACGAGACCGTCCGCGACTGGACCGAGACCGAACGGCTCGTCAACGAGAAGGCGGCGCTCGGCTTCTACATGAGCGGCCATCCGTTCAACGCGCATGCGGCCGAGCTTGCGCCGATCGTGCGCACGTCGCTCGCGAACCTTTCGTCGAAGAACGATCGGGTGCTCGTCGCGGGCATCGTCACGGCGCTGCGCATCCAGACGAGCCGGCGCGGCAAGATGGCGTTCGTGACGCTCGACGACGGCAAGGGACGCGCCGAGGTGATGGTCTACAACGAGACGTTCGACGCCGCGCGCACGCTCCTGCGCGAGGACCAACTCGTCGTGATGGACATTCGCGTGATGCAGCGGATCACCGACGACGGCGAGGCGCAGGGCCTGCGCGTCATCGCGGAGAACATATACGACCTCGCGGGCGTTCGCAATCGCTGGGCGACGGGGCTTCGCATCGCGTGCAACGGCAACGCGTCGGCCGATCGTCTCGCCGAGATCCTGTCGCCGTTCCGGCCGGGCAAGGTTCCGGTCACGATTCGCTATACGAACGAGCGCGTCGGCGGCGAGGTCGTGCTACCGGAAAGCTGGCGCGTCACGCCCGACGATGCGCTGATCGAGCGGCTGCGTGAATGGGTCGCGCCGGAGAACGTGCAGGTTCTCTACTAAACCCGATCACGATCGGCGGCCGTCTTCATGCTCCGTAGCGCGACCGCGCAATACGCGTCGTTCTTCCGCCTGCCCGACGTCGTTCGCATGCTCGCGATGGCGCTGCTGTCGCGCATGCCGATCGGCATGGTGACGCTGTCGATGCTTCTGCACGTGCGCACGCTTACCGATTCGTTCGCGGCGGCGGGCGCGGCGGTGGGCTGCTATCTGGGTGCCGCGGCCGCGACGGCGCCGATCCTCGGCCGCTTCATCGATCGCCGCGGACCGCGATCCGCGCTCTTCGTGACCGGCGTCGGTTGTCCCGTCGCGCTTTGCGTGCTTTTGCTCGCGAAGCCGCTCGCGCTCGGGATCGGCGATATATGGATCATCGCCGCCATTGCCGGTGCGCTGTCGCCGCCGATCACCGTGCTGACGCGCACGATGTGGCGCCATCGCTTCGCCGACGAATCGTCGCGCCGCATGGCGTTCGCGCTCGATGGCGTGCTGGTCGAGTTCGTGTTCACAGCGGGACCTGCGCTCGTCGCGCTGCTGCTCGCGGTCGGTACGCCGATGCTGGCGTTCGGCGTCGCCCTTTGTTTCGTCACGCTCGCCGTGCCGATCTTCGTCGCTTCGCCCGCGCTTCGCTACTGGCGCCACGATCCGCACGCGGACCGGCATCTGCTCGGCCCGCTCACCGAACCGCGCCTGATCGCGCTCTACGTGACCACGTTTCTATTGACGCTCGCCCTCGGCCTGCTGGAAATCGGCTATCCCGGATTCGCGACGAAGCTCGCGCATCCGCCGCTCGCGGGTCTGCTGATCGCCGTCAATTCGGTCGGAAGCGCGGTTGGCGGGCTTGTCTACGGTGGCGTATCGATCGCGCTCGCGCGCGAATCGCAACTGCGTCGCCTGCTCGCGTTTCTCGCGATACCGCTCGCGTCGCAGGCGCTGATCGGCTCGGCCGGCGCACTCGCGCTCGTTGCGTTCATTGCCGGCCTGTGCATCGCCCCGTCGCTCACCGTCGTGTCGCTTCTGATTTCCTCGTATGCCCCGTCGCGCTATGCAACGGAAGCGTTCACCTGGTCGACGACGTGCATCGTCAGCGGCATCGGCGCCGGCAATGCGATCGGCGGCGCGCTGCTCGAGCGCTATGATCCGGCCGTGGTGTTCGCGTGGTCGGGCGCGGTGGCGCTCGCGGCCGCGAGCTGCGCGTCGATGCTGCGCGGTGCGAAGGCTGGCACCGCGAAATGAACGAGCGCGCACGGCAAACGGAAGAGGCGGCGATGCGCGCGCCGTCGCGGCGACCGGTCGTGCTCGGCTGCGTGATGCTCGCGCTCTTCATGGCGGCGGTCGAAGTGACGATTGTCGCGACGGCGTTGCCGGCAATCGTCGGCAAGCTCGGCGGCTTCGCGCTCTATACGTGGGTGTTCTCCGGTTTCCTGCTGACGCAGGCGTCGACGATTCTCGTCTTCGGCAAGCTCGCCGATCTTTATGGTCGACGTCCGGTGCTGATTGCCGGCATCGCCGTGTTCCTGATCGGTTCGACGTTGTGCGGGCTCGCGTGGTCGATGCCGGCGCTGATCGCCTTTCGACTGCTGCAGGGGCTTGGCGCGGGATCGATCCAGCCGGTCGCGACGACGATCGTCGGCGATCTCTACACGCCAAAGGAGCGGCCGCGCGTGCAAGGGTGGCTTTCGAGCGTATGGGGATTCGCGGCGATCGTCGGACCGCTCGCCGGCGGCATCATCGTCGAGGCGCTGTCTTGGCACTGGATCTTCTGGATCAACGTGCCGGTGGGCTTGCTCACGATCGCCGGATTGTCGCTGTTCCTGCGCGAGGACGTTGCACATCACAAGCACAAGATCGACTATGCCGGCATCGTGCTCTTCTGCATTGCGATCGCATCGCTGCTCGTCGCCGTGATGCAGGGTGGTGTTGCATGGCCATGGGCGTCGATTCAAACGCTCGTGCTCGTCGTGCTTTTCGTTGCCGCACTCGCGCTGTACCTTCGACGCGAAAGTCGCGCACCCGAGCCAATGGTCGATCTCGCGCTTTGGCGCTCGCGTCTCGTTGCGAGCGTCAATGCGAGCTCGCTGCTCGCCGGCAGCGCGATCATCGGCGTGACGTCGTTCGTGCCGATGTACGTGCAGGGCGTGCTCGGCCGCTCGGCGATCGTCGCGGGCTTCGCGCTGACCGCCATGTCGGTTGTCTGGCCACTTGCGTCGATGCTTTCCGGCCGCTTCCTTCGCGCGCTCGACGCACGCGCGACGGTGCGCGTCGGCGGTGCACTGCTTTTCGCCGGCTCGCTCGCGCTTGCGTCGATGCCGCGCGCATTCGGCCCGATTGGCATCGGTGCGAGCGCATTTCTCATGGGCTTCGGGATGGGCCTTCTCAACACGACGTTCATCATCCTGATCCAAGGCAGCGTGCCGTGGGCGAAACGCGGCAGCGCGACCGCATCGAACATCTTCTCGCGCATCCTCGGCAGCACGTTCGGTGCCGCGGCGCTCGGCGCCGTGCTGAACGGCAGCCTGTATCGCGCGTTCGCGCAGACGGGCGGTGCCGCCGCTGGGCTCGAGACCATTCGCAGGATGTTCAATGGCGGCACAACGGTGCCGCTCGCCGATGCGCAGCGCGCGTCGATTGCGAATGCATTGTCGTATGCGCTGTCCCATGTCTTCGTGACGCTCGCGTTCGTCGGCGCGATCACGATGGTCATGACCTGGCTCGTGCCGCGGCTCGCGGTCTTCAAGACAGCGGGCGAGCCCGCTCCGCCGTAGAATCGGCGCTTCAGCGAAAGGAATCGCCATGGCTCTTCCCGAGTCGATGCGCCAGATCGGAG
>DATFCW010000226.1:0-4519 GCA_035252665.1 Casimicrobiaceae bacterium
CACCGAGGAGGAAACCGCGCCCGGAGGAGGCCGGTGCGCCCGCGCGCGGGAACTACAGCGTCGGCAGGACGAGGATGCAGAGCTCGCCCGCGATGCCACTATCATCGCGGCGCAAGTAGATCGATCCGTTTTGCGCGACGGTCTTCGTCCCACTCGTCAGGTTGTTGCGCGCCGTACCCGTTGCGTTGCAGGACAGCGCCGAGGAGAGCGCGTTGCCGCCGCCACCGGAGGCGTCGCGGACGGTGACGTTCTTCGTGGCGACGTTCGTTGTGCAAATGAAGAAGCAATCGACGATGCGATACTTCGTCGGGCAGCTCGCGTTGTAGACGGTCACGTCGTCGGCTGCGCCGCCTGCGCCTGCCGCGATCGACATCCAGATCACGCCACACGGAACCGGCACGCCACCGGCCGCCGGCATTTCGCCGGGAAAGAAACCGGAGCCGCCGCCCTGGTCGCTCGTGACGACCTTCGGCGTCGAATCGTACGAAGCCATGCGTGTCCTCAGCCATCGCTAGCGCGAGGGCGGTTTTGCGTTTTGGATTGCGGGAGCGCGCTACGAGACGGGATTCGCGCCGGCCGGATCGGTCACGGGCACGGTGCGCGGCTGATCGACGGCGAGGCCGCGTTCGACCGCTTCTTCCTCCGTGAGGAGTTGCGGCGCGTGCGCTTTGACGAGCTCGACCGGCAGCTCGTTCGGAAGATCGACGTACCCGCCCGGCGGCACGATCCAGTGCGTGTGTCCCTTGAACGCGATCACGATCGCGTTCGGGTGGCACGCGTCGTACTGCGGGATGTGATTGCCGTGCGCGTCCGTGGGACAGAACATGAGCGGTCGCGCGATCGCAGTGCCGTAGACCGGATGCTTGACGACGGGCGCGCGCGGCTTCGGATCGGCCTTGTCGCCCGGGTGATAGAAACGCATCGCGAGATGACTCCTTCGCTGAAAACAGAAGAGGGCGCTACGCACGGATGCGTAGCGCCCTCTTGATTGAACTCCGTTGCGCAGCGACTACTGCACGTCCGCGATCACACCAAGCGCGTTACGCGCCTTGCACTTGAGCGAGATCATCGACGACAGATCCCACTGGTCGCTCCAATCGACTCTGCCTCTCGCTTTCATTTGAAAGCGAAGGTTCGCGATCGGTCCCATGATTTGCTCGACCGCTTGGACGTCGCGCTCCATCGTCGCGGACATGGGATCGCCCGCGGGCGGAACGAACTCGCACTCGAGCGCAGCCGAGCACGCCAAGATCATCACGTTCGTGGAATTGGTGAAGCCCGTGTGCTGGCAGTCCGGGTCTTCAATGAACGTGATGCCCTGGTTCTCCCAGCGGAACGCGCGGAACCCGTCGGCGTTGATGCGACCGCCCGCCGTCGTGATGACCGGCGGATTCATCGTCACGCGCTCGCCCGCGCCGCCCGGCATCGACACCGAGCCCGACGACGGATCGTAGACGACGCGCGTGTACGCATCGAACAGCGCCTCGAGCGAGTCCATGAGCGCGGGCGTCGTGAAACAGACGTCGGGTCGCCCGTACGGCTGATTCGCGACTGCGATCGTACGCGCCGCCTTCTTGATCATCGCGAGCGCGAGATTTCGGAGCGTGCCGCCGTTTGAGTCGATGTACGCGGCCCAGTCCGAGAAACTCGACTGGTTGATGTTCGCGTACGAGCCCGTCGCCACGGCCGCCTGCGACAGCCCGTTCATCTGGTTCGCGGTGCCCGAGCCGACGTAGAGCTGCTGGCCGAGGAGCTTGACCAGCGCGTTGATCGCCTCGCTCAGGTTTTGCCCGAGCAGGTTCGAGAACGCGTCGAAGCCGTTGATGACCGGCGTGACCGATCCCAAGAGCTGCGCCTTATCGGTGACCTTGATCGGCGCGCTGTAGCTGCCGTGCGACAGCGTTGCGGCGACGCGCTGATCGGCAGTAGCGGTGACGAAGTTGCCGCCGTCGAGATTGACCGCGGCCGCGGACTGCCCTTTGAACGTGACGTCCCATCCGATGTTCTGGCCGGTGACCGTCGGTTTGATCGGAAGAACTCGGAGAGTCGGAACCTTTCGATTGATTAACGGGACGAGCTCTCGATAGAGCTGCGGCCACGCCGCCTGCAGATCGGCGAACGTGAACGTAACGGCCATCTTCGCTTCCTTTGCGAGCTAGCGAAGACGCTCGAGCGAGACTTACTTCTTCGGCGCGGTTGCCTGCTGCTGGAGACGAGCGGCGAGCTCGGGCGATTCCTGTTGGAACGCGCGTGCGAACTCCATGAAGATCCCGTTGACCGCGCCGCCGCCTTGCGGACTCGGGGCGTGGGGCGTGCCGCGCGTCGGTTGAAACGTCGCCGACGGCAGCTGCGCCGTCTTCGCCGGAACCAGGTGCTTCAGCTCCGTGTCGAGAAGGCGTTTGAAGCCTTCGTCGAGCGCGACCGTTTCGTCACCGTACTCGCCTTTGAAACGGACCTGTATCGATCCGTCCTCGGCGCGCGCGAATCGCTTCTTCACGTCATAGAGCGAGTCCATGAGCGTGCCGACGAGCGGCGACTCGGGGCCAAACGCGCCCGCGAACTTCGCTTCGACGACCGAGCGCACGCGCGCGTCGATGGCCTGCTCTTCGGCCGCGCGACGCGCAGCCTGCTCATCTTCGACGCGCTTCTTCAGCGCGGCAATCTCCTGGCCGAACTTCTGCTCGAGCGACTTCAGGGTTTGGCGTTCGCCGGCTGCAGGATCGCTCGCCGGCTTCGGAGTCGCTTGGATCGACTCGGCGATCTTCGTGAGGTGCGCGTCGACGCCTTTTGCGATTCGCTCGTCGAGGTTGTCGAGATCGAGTCGTTTGAGGCGAGCGCCGAGCGCCTTCGAGACCGCTTCGTTGACGATGCGCTCCAGGTCTTTGGGATTGACGGCTCCCTGGCCGCTCGGGTTATCGGACCCGCCGCCGCTCGCGCCGTTACCGGACGGCGCTTCCGCTTCGGTGGACAATCGAAACTCCTGTCGTGAGGTGAAGAGGAGGTCCGCGCACGCACCGCACGCGCGCAGATCGGAAACGGTCACGCGGCGGCGATGCCACCGCGTTCTTGTTCAGCGATTAGAGGTAGAGAGGATCGGGATCGGCAGCGACGCGGAGCCGTTCGTCGAGAAGCTAGTAGTCGATGTGGAGAAGCTGGACGATCTCGTTGAGCTCCTGCGTGGTGACCTCGAACTCATAGCCCGTCGTCAGGCTCATCACGCGCGAAAGCCCGTGTCGATTGCGCCCGCGTATGAGCACATAGCGATCTTCCGGATCGAACTCGTTCACTGGTGTTCTCCTTGCGCTGCTGACGATCAGGAATTCAGCGGTTGGTCGAGAGTGACGATGCAGCCTTGATCGAACGCCGCCAGCTGGTAGTCCGTGACCTCAATGATCTTGCGTGTCGCTAGACTCATCAGACGAGTCGTCGCGTCCGCCTTCGGATGCGCGACGACGAAGTACACGTCATCGGGATCAAGCGCGAGCATCACGTGACCTCGCCCGCGGTGGCGGTGCGCAGT
Source organism: Casimicrobiaceae bacterium (assembly GCA_035252665.1). Lineage (GTDB taxonomy): Bacteria > Pseudomonadota > Gammaproteobacteria > Burkholderiales > Casimicrobiaceae > VBCG01. The sequence goes on from DATFCW010000226.1 coordinate 3,521, forward strand.
CGACAGCGGCGCTCGTGAAACGCGCGCGCCTCCGGCGAAGGATTCACTTTTGAACCGCACGCGCAGTTGTAGAGATAGTCGCCGTCGCCGGTCGGCCACATGTTCGGATCGACGTGAATCGCGCGGAGCTCTCGCTGGAGGCGCCGCTTGATCGAAGACGTCAGCTTCGGCGCCCTGGCAAGCAGCGATTGACTCATTCGGGCTTCCACGGTTGATGGCGCTTCGGCGGTCGCGGTGGCAAACAACGATGAATGGCCGCGCTCATCAATATGTCCTCCTCGATCCTGCGTGCGTCCGCGCACTCCTGACACGCGCAATCTCGATCAGGGGAACACTGCCGAGGACGATAGTTTGTGAGGACGTCCTCGGCGAATTGTTGCAGTCGATCTTCGCCCTGCGCTTTCTGCCCGGCACTGACCCATTCTGCAACGAGCTCAATCGGCAAACCGACAAAGTCGCAGCCTGTCTGAAACGAGTAGCCAAGTCTCAAAACGTCGACGATCTTATGGTGCACGCGAACCGTCAGTTGCTTCGAGTCAAGCGCACGTCGCGATGCGCGCGTTCTCGTCGCGCCGCCTCTCTTGCTCATCAGTAGCCTCCGTCCGCGCCGCGTGGCTCGTCGCTGTCGTCGTCGAGTCTGTCTTCGAGATGGTCCTTGAGCGCTTTCGAATACGCGACGTGCGGCGCGTGCCCGTCATCCATGTATTCGCGCGCGCGATCGTGAACCGACTGCGGCAGCTTCACGCCAGCGGGCATGTCGTCGTTCGTCATTTGCACGCGCTCACCTGGAAGATCCCAGAGGCCGACACCTGAAGAACGTAGATGCTCACGTCACCGGGCTTCGCGGTGATCCACTCGAGCCAGTTGAGCGGCAAAAGGTGCATGTCGTTCGGTCCGGTGAAGCTCGCCGACTGACCAGAGGCACCGAGCGCGTAGTACGTCGACTGTGTCGCCGAGAGCCGATACACGGCCTCGCCACTCGACGACGCATTTCCCGTC
>DATFCW010000227.1:0-16412 GCA_035252665.1 Casimicrobiaceae bacterium
GGCCCGCTGTAGTGCGTGCAACTGGCGCCGACGGCGAAGAATTCGTTGCCGCGGCGCGCGATCAGTACGGCGTCATCGCCTACGTGGCCGGCCAGCATCGCGCCGTCGGCGATCGTGTCGATCGGCACGCCAAGCGCGAGATCGGGACCGGCGAGTTTCGAGTGTTCGGCCATGGCGGGCTCCTCTATTGATGAGCGCTATCGTCGTTGCCGCCATGCTAAACCATCGAAAATGCCGCGCGCGCCAAGAGCAGCAATCCCGCGACAACAACGATAACCCCGATCGCCTGCGCGGCACGCGCTCGAGCGGACACGAGCCGTTCGGCGGCAATGGCCGCTGTCACGGCCGCCATCGCTCGAAGATCCATGATGCCGACGACGAGGAGGATCGCCATCAGGTTGCCGCAGCACGCGCAGCACCGCAGACCGATTCGAACGCCAAGTCGCGATGCGCTGCCGAAATCGACCGCTCGCGTGCCGCGTGGTAGGAATTTCTCGTTGCAGCAGTCAAGTCGAGCATTTGCCGATAGCGCCATAGCACGGCCGCAATCGACGGAAGCATCATCGCGACCATCATGGCGATCCGCATACCGAGGAACCTGGTCGATGCGCCCCACCAGCTTTCTTCCGGCATCCTCATCAAGCTCATCGACATCGTCCGACCGCCCTCCATCGGCATTCCGTCCGCCATCGAATTACACATGTCGATCGTGATCGCCGCGCTGATGACAACGATCAGCGCCATGACGCCGAAGAATGCGAATCGGGATGCTCGCTCGGAAACGCCGCGTCGTTGGGTTTCGCATCGATGCGAGGCGATCCATCATGTCTCCTTTACCGCTTGTCGTATCGTCGTGGCGCCGCCACCAGATGCCGGTCTGGTTTCGACCCTTCGGCGCGCGATCGAGCCATTGGTACATGCCCCAGAGCCCGTCGAGACCGCGCGCATACGTCGAATAGCTGTGATAGACGACACCGTCCCAAGGCGCAGTCGTTCGGTCAGGGTCGAGGTCGACGCTGCATCACGCCCCCCCTGCCGGGATTCGCGACAGCGCTGTTACTCCCCACGCAAGTCGCGGGAGGTTACGATAAGAACCATGAAGCGATCGAAAGCGGAAATCGTCCGCGAGTACGGACCTTTTCCTGGTGCCGAGCGCGTCAACGGCGTCACGTACGATGGCGCGCACGTCTGGTTTGCATCGGGCGACAAGCTCAATGCGCTCGATCCATCGAAGGGGAAAGTGTCGCGCTCGGTCGACGTCGCGGCGCACGCGGGAACTGCATTCGACGGCCGGCATCTCTATCAGATCGCCGACGATCGCATTCAGAAGATCGACCCGAAGAGCGGCCGAGCGCTTGCCACGATTCCCGCACCGGCAGGCGGCGGCGACTCGGGGCTCGCATGGGCCGAAGGAACGTTGTGGGTCGGCCATTACCGCGAGCGCAAGATCCATCAGATCGATCCGGAGACCGGCACGATCCTTCGCACGCTCGAGTCCAATCGCTTCGTCACGGCCGTCACGTGGGTTGACGGCGAGTTGTGGCATGCGACGTGGGAGGGCGACGAGAGCGAATTGCGGCGCGTGGACGCGCGAACGGGCGAGGTGCTCGAAAGTGTCGAGATGCCGCGCGGTGTCGGCGTGTCGGACGTCGAATCGGACGGCGCGGATCGGCTCTTCTGCGGCGGCGGCGGGACCGCGAAGGTGAGCGTGGTGCGGCGACCGGCGCGTGAATCCAAGCATCGATGAAACCCTTGCGCAATCCCGACTCGGCGCCCGGCGACTGGTACGTCGACGCCGCGTGCATCGACTGCGGCGCATCGCGCCATGTCGCGCCGGGTCTCGTCGTCGAGCGAAACGGCAAGAGCGTCTTCGCGCGCCAGCCGTCGACGCCTGACGAGCACCTTGCCGCGTGGCGTGCCGCGCTCGTCTGCCCGACCGCGTCGGTGCGCAGCGAAACGAAGCAGCCACGTCCGCAACTTCCGATCTTTCCCCAACCGATCACGCAGGATGTGTGGCGTTGCGGGTTCAATGCGCGCTCGTCGTTCGGCGCGCACTCGTATTTCGTCAAGCGTCCGGCCGGTAACCTCCTCGTCGATTCGCCGCGCTTCGCGTCGGAGCTCGTGAAGTGGCTCGCGGATGCGGGCGGCATCGGGCACATCCTGCTTTCACACCGCGACGACGTCGCGGACGCAGATAAATACGCCAAGCGATTCGGCGCGCGCGTGTGGATTCACCGCGCGGATCGGACCGCAGCGCCCTATGCGACCGATGTGCTCGAAGGCGAATCGTCGCACACGATGGAACCGGGCGTCGTCGCGATCCCGGTCCCGGGCCACACGCGCGGCAGCGTCGTGTACCTGCTCGACGAGCACGTGCTGTTCGCGGGGGATTCGCTTGCATGGAGCATGCGAGACCAGGACCTCGTCGCTTTCCGCGATGCGTGCTGGTATTCGTGGACCGCGCTCACGGCATCGCTTCGCAAACTTGCCGACTATCGCTTCGAATGGCTGCTGCCCGGGCACGGATGGCCGATACACTTGCCCGCGGAAGAGATGACGACGCGGCTTCGCGCACTCGTCGAGGGCATGGGTGAGGCCTAAAACGCGCCCGCATTCATGGCGTGCGCGCATGACGTCGCCGAGTCACGAAAGTCCCGACGCCGACAAGGAGCGTCGCCAGCAAGACCAGGCCTGAACGCGGCATTGCCGGGATGTTCGACGCCTTCTCGACTGTCACGAACGGCGTCGCAGCCTTCAGCGGCACCGTCAGATCCATGCAGAACACTTCCGCTCCATTCGATTCGCTCATCTGCACATGGATGCCGTAAGCGCTCCCCGCAACGGGCGTCAGGCGGAACCCCGGCGTTCCCTCGAACGAAAGACTCGCAGTCGTCGTGACGGGTGCGCCGATGTCCGCTGCGAGATTCGCATGGTCGACAATGGTGACCGGCGTCGGGCTCGCGCCAGCGAACGTGCGAGTCGTCACGTAAGGTCCGGCGGCAATCGGCAACGTGGGGCTCGTCAGCGCGACCGGGAACGATGCGGGCAATGAGACGAAGCCCGAGCTCGTCGTCGTTGGCAGAGGGCCGCTGTCGAAGGTCCACGCGATGCCGTGCACGAGAAAGAGTCGCAGATCGACAAGATTGCCTGCGCTGTCGAACGTTGCGGTTGCGCGCGCCGGCGCCGCAACGGACGGCGGCCACACGCTCGCGACGGCCTGTGTGATGCTCAGGAGATCGGTGGGCTTGCCGCAGTTCTTCCATGGGATCGGCACGGCGGCTGCAGATGCGGAGAGCGCTGCCGTGAGCAAGAGGCAGCAAACGAAGAACGAGCGGCGCATGGCGGAGCGAACCTAGCGCGCGATGCGCGCGCCGTCAAGAAACGCCTCGCAACGTTCGCAAATCGTTCGCAGTTGACAAGGAGTCGAGCCGCGAAAACGAGCACAGCGCCGCCAGCCGTTCCCGCGTGGCTTGCGAGCATGGAGGCTCATCGCTGGTACGCGATTTCCGGCGACCATCCTGACCTTGGACTATCGCCGACCCCACGCGGTACGCGCTATTTGATCGACAACGATCCGGCGCGCGATCCGACGTTGAATCCCGCGCGCACGATGCGCGAATGGCTGCGCCGGCGATCGGGTCGCGAGCCGAAGGCGCCGTGGAGCGGCGTCGCGGGTTTCGGCGCAATCACCGAAGCGTGGAACGGCGCCGTGTATGCATCTCGGTTCGGCGCGAGCGGCTCGATGATCGTCTTCGGCGGCGGCCACAACGATTATTTCGGCTCCGACGTTCATGCGTTCGATGTCGCGACGAGACAATGGCGACGAATCAGCGACGGTTATGTCAGCCGCCGCGACAGCGAATACGGCGAGGGCGCGCGCTACGCCAACGCCGAGTATCCGGATGGGTCACCGCTTCCGCCGCATACGTACGGCTACGTGCAATACGACCCGGTCGGCAACGACTACATTCTTCTGAAAGGCCAGACCGAGCTCGGTCCGAACGTAAAGGCAGTGGCCACGCCGCATTTCTTCAATCTCGATACATTGACGTGGCGTCGAGGGCCAAGACATGAGAGGGCAATTCTCAATTCCGGCGGCTTCACGACGTGGGATGGTTCGCGCCGCGTGATATGGGGCCATTCGGGCGACGACGGAGGAGGCAATGCGTTCATCTCCTTCTGTCCGGACTTCGATGAGCGCGCCGGCACATTCGGTCGCTGGGGCGAAATGTTCCCGAGCAGGCTCACCGGCGTGGCGAATGGCAACGCGATGCAGTGGCATCCGAAGCAGGACATCATCGTGGTTGCCGTGCATGCGCGGAATGCGCTGTTCGCGCTCGATCCGACACATCCGGAACGAGATATCGTGCCGCTCGAATCCGTTGGAGAGCAGCCTCGGCTGCAAGCATTCGCCGGGATGGAATACGCGCCGAGCATCGACAGGATCGTTTATTTCTCGCCCGTGGATGCCGGCGTCGTGCATCTGATTGCGACGCCGAATGGCGCGTTCGTGCAGCCTTCGATCTGGCAGCGCTGCACGCCCGTGGCGGAAAGCTTCAATCCGATCGCCGACGCAGCGGGCCGCTCGCGCTTCGCGGTGAATCCCTCGCACGCGCTCGGGCGGTTTCGTATCGCCTCGTTCGATGGGATCGACGTGGCGATATTGGTCCGCCACATCGACAGTCCGGTTTATGCGATGCGATTGAATAGGACCTGTTAACGCATGCGATCCGCGATCTTCCCCGCCATCATCATCACCGGCGCATTTATGTTTCCCGACGGGACCCACGACGCCGAGCTTGTCTGAATACGAAGTCGACGGAACGACGCGCCTTGTCGATCTGCTTCGTATCGATATCCGAGAGGGTCGTCACGTAGCCATGGCGCGCGAACGTCGCGGCGATGCCGGGTCCCATCGTGCCGGCACCGACAACGACGACGTTACGAATGTTTTCCGGCGTGCTCATCCTCTTGTGGAGTTGGCGGGCTGACAGGTGCCAATCGAGGCCAAACGACATCGATTATCCGATTATCCGCGCGTGCTCGGCCGCCTTTCGCCATACACCGCCGCTCGAGCGCTGCCTGGCGGACTGACGTGCGGTCGGTTGCTTTCGGGTAGACTGCCGGCCCGGAGCGTTCGCCCGGATGACCCACGCAATGCTGAGCGGAGGATGACGATGCCACGAGTGGCGATTGCCGCATTCGCTTTCTACTTCATCGCAGCGCTTGCGATCGATGCGACGGCGCAGCAGGCAGACACCTCGGACGGCGTGCCCAATCCGTCCGGCTTTCTCAAGGATTACTCGATGCTGCGGCCGGTAGAAGGCAAGGACGGCCGCTACGCATGGACGGCGCCGACCGGAGAGCTGAAACCCTACACGCGCTTCATCCTGCCGCCGATGGAGATCTGGGTCGATCGCGATGCGCAGTATCGCGGGTTGTCCGCTGACGTGGTGGAGCGCCTCGCGGGCATTTATCAGTCGAGCTTTGCGCGGACGCTCGCGCCGCAATACGCCGTGGTGGCGCAGCCCGGTCCCGGCGTTGCGACCTGCCGCTTTGCGCTCACGGGCGTAACGCCGGAGCGTCCCGCGTTCAGGCCGCGCGACATCATCCCGATCAAGGCAGCGTTCAGCCTCGTGCGCGCGGCCACGGGGACGTCGGCACAGGTCGCGCGCGTGTCGGCCGAGATCGAATGCGAAGACAGCGTGTCGCAAAAGCCGTTGCTCGCCGCGGTGATCACTGGCGTCGGCAATCGCAAATTCGTCGAGGGTCAGCCAATCACGTGGGACGATGTCGGACCGGTGCTGGCCTCGTGGGCGCAGGACTTCAAGGCACGGCTCGACGCCGTTCAGGGCCGCTAAAGAGCACCGCAAACCATAGGGAGGTTCGTTCATGAAGTCGATACAGCATGTCATCTTCGCCGCGCTCGCCACCGGTGCTTTGGCGCTTTGGTCGGGAATTGCAATCGCACAGTCGGCGCAACAGGCGTGCGAGCCGGACATCAAGAAGTTCTGCGCCGGCGTGCCGCAAGGCGAAGGGCGCGTCGCGAAGTGTCTCGAGTCGCATCGACAGCAGGTCTCGCCCGCGTGCCGGCGTGGCATGGTCCAGATGGCGAAGACGATGAAGGAAGTCGCGCAGGCGTGCGAGGACGACATGCACAAGTATTGCAGCAATGCTGCGCCGGGGACGGCCAAGGAATGCCTGAAATCCAACTTCCGTTCGCTCTCGCGTCCATGCAAGCGGGAGCTGTTCGAGGCCAAGAAACAGATGTGAGCTCGCCTGGCGCGCGATGCGGCGCGCCGAATAAGCAACGCCGACGGGTGTGCCTGCCGGCGACAACAACCGTGGGAGATTCACTTGATCGAGATCCGCGATCGGCTTGCACGAGCTGCAATCGGAGCGACAATCGTTTTCGCAGCCGACATACCAGCCTACGCGCAACCGTCTCAGGCGCAGGCGAATTCGATTCGACAGAATTGCCGCAGCGACTACATGGCGCACTGCTCGAGCGTGCCGCCCGGAGGCACGGAATCGCTCGCGTGTTTGCAGCAACACGCTGCCGAGGCATCCCCCGCGTGCCAACAGGCGTTGCGCGCCGCAGGCGGCGCGACAAAGCCTGCTACCGTTGCTGCACCGGCGGCGAAGGCGGCGTCGACGCCTGCTGCAGCCGTACCGAAGACCGCATCAACCGGGGCTGCCCGCACTCTATCGTCGGGCGCCGAGTCGTGGCCGCACACGATCAAGACCGAGCGCGGCACCGCAGTCGTGTTCGAGCCGCAAGTGCTCTCGTGGCCTGATCGACGCACGTTGAACACGCGCGTCGCGCTTGGGATAACGCCGAGTGGCGCAAAAGGCCCCACGCTCGGGACGATCGAAGTAGCGTGGACGACCGATTCCGATGTCGCGGCACGCACGGTGACGCTCACTGCGCCAAAACTCACGTCGGTCAACTTCCCGAGCGCAACGCCAGAGCAGTTGCAGCACTTCGAGCAGGCGATCAAGACCGCGCTTGATGCGATGAGCGGCAAGGAAGTGCCGCTCGACACCGTGCTGCTGAGTCTCGGCGATGGCGAAGCGGTGCCGCAAGCCGAGGTGAAGAACGATCCGCCGGCCATCTTTTACAGCTCGCGCCCGGCAAGCCTGCTCGTCTTCGACGGCGAACCGGTGCTCGCGCCGATTACCGGGTCGTCGTTGCAGGTCGCCGTAAACACGAATTGGGATGTGTTCGTCGATCCCGCCGACAAGACCTGGTATTGGCTCAATAACGGCGCCTGGTTGAAGGCCTCCGATTTCAAGGGCAAGTGGTCGCCCGCCGGGTTCCTTCCGCTGGCGTTTCGGAAGCTGCCCAGCGATGCCAACTTCGCTGCGGTGAAGAAAGCGATCCCCGGCAAGCGCATAACCGAGCGCGAGATGCCGACGATTTTCGTAAGCACCGTGCCGGCCGAGATCATCGTCACGACCGGCACGCTCAAGCTCGTCGGGATTCCCGGCACGTCGCTCAAGTATGTTTCGAATACCGACGCGAATCTGTTCGTCGATTCGAAGAGCGGGCGCTATTACTATCTGATCGCCGGACGCTGGTTCTCGGCGACGAGCCTCGACGGACCATGGACGTTCGCGACGACGAATCTGCCCGCGGATTTCGCGCACATTCCGCCGTCCAGTCCGCGCGGCTCGGTGCTTGTCTCAGTGCCCGGAACGCCACAAGCGAAGCTCGCGATTCTTCAGGCGCAGGCGCCAACGCAGGGCACGCTCGAGCGCAGCTCGGCGAAAGTCGAAGTGATCTACAGCGGGCCGCCGAAGTTCGTGCCGATCACTGGCACGACAATGCTCTATGCAGTCAACACGACCTACGATGTGATCCAGGTCACCGACAAGTACTACACGTGCTATCAGGCCGCATGGTTCGTGTCGAGCACGCCGACTGGCGCGTGGGTGCTGGCGGACGACGTGCCGACGATCATCTACACGATTCCGGCGTCGAGCCCCATGTATCGCTGCACGTATGTCAAGGTGTATTCGACGACGCCGACGACGGTCACGTTCGGCTACACGGCGGGCTACACGATGAGCTACGTGTCGGCCGGCGTCATTGTCTATGGAACCGGCTATTACTACCCGCCGGTCATCTGGCCCGCGCCGATTCCGATCTACTACCCTTATCCGTACACGTGGTCGGGCGCGACCTGGTACAACCCGAATACCGGTGCGTGGGCGCGCGGCGGCACGGTCTATGGTCCGTATGGCGGCGCAGTGTCGGGCGGCACCGCCTACAACCCGAACACGGGTGCATGGGCGCACGGCGCGGCAGTGTACGGTCCCAACGGCGGCGCAGGCGCGTGGTCGGGGTACAACCCCTCGACGGGAAGCTACGCGCACGGCAGCGCATCGTGGGGAACGAACAGCGGCAGTGCGAACGCAAGCTGGTACAACGCGCGCACCGGCATCAGCGGCGCGACGAATCAGAACTACAACCAGTACGGGAACTGGGGGTCGAGCACGTTCAGCGGCGCGAACAAGACGGTCAACACACAGCACCAGACCAACGCAAATGGTTCGGCGGGCAGCTTCAAATCGAGCACCGGTGCCGAAGGGGCCGGCGTCAAGGGTGCGAACGGAAACAGCGCCGGGATCGCGAAAGGCTCAGGCGGAAACGTTTACGCCGGCGCGAATGGAAACGTCTATCGTCACACTGACGATGGCTGGTCGAAGTGGAGCGACGGCTCGTGGAATCCGGTGACGCCGCCGACGAATTCGAATCAGGGTTCGCGCCAGAACAATTTGTCGGGCCAGACCCAGAAATCGGGCGCGTCGCAAGGCAATCTTTCCGGCGAGACGCGTCAATCGGGCGCGTCGCAGAACAATCTTTCGGGCGCGACCAACGGATCATCGCAGCGGCGGTCGGCGAATGCTAATCAGCGCAGTGCCGGGACGACAGGTGGCAGCGGCAGGCTCGGACAAGGCATGTTTCAAAACAGCGAATTCGAGCAACTCGACCGCGATCGAATGGCGCGCACGCAAGGCGCCGAGCGCCAGCAGCGGATGGGCGGCGGTCGCCTCGGCGGCGGAGAAGGAGGAGGTCGATTCAGGCGATAGCGTTCGAGTTGGCTCGCAGGTCTCGGTTGCGCGGCATTCATTGCGATCCAGCTGTTCGTAAATGGGCGACCCGCTGTCGAGCCGACGGCGAAGCCGGTCTTCGCGATCGCAGTTCCCGGAAACATCGCTCGCCACGCAGCATTGCCAACGAACAGCGCAGCGCGCCGTGGCTCCCCTGCCGCATCGCGACGAACGCGCCATGTCGGGGGAGCTTGCTGCACATCGATAGCAAGCGACTCGCCCGCATTCAGCGCACCGGCCACCGCGCGACCCGCGGTCGGCGGGAGCATGTCGGCGACGCCGGCTTGAGGCAGCCTTCGTCGCCATCGATGATCGAGCGGTTCAAACCGCGCTGCGCGAATGGGCGTACGGACGCAGGTATCGCCGTTCGCGGGAACGAAGCGCGTGCTTGGTCGAGTGGCTGCATCGCTACCACTGCCACGACATCTAGCGCGGGCTTCGGCCCGCGCGGGCCGGCCACGGCAGCAGCATGTTGGAACGTTTCATGTACGCCGGATACGCTTCGGGAAATTGGCTCGTCATCAACTCTTCTTCACGCCGCGCGCTATACACGAAGTAGGTTCCGAACAGGATCAATGGAAGCACCCAGACCACGCTCGAGGCGATGGTCGATCCGAGCATGGCGAGAAGAATGCCGGCGTAAATGGGATGTCGGATGTATGCATAGGGTCCCGTCGTGACAAGCTCGGGATTCTCCTTGCGCGACATCGGCATGCCCCAATTCCTCGCGAGATGCACGCGCGCCCAGATGGCAAGGGCGACGCCGATTCCGCACAACACGACGCCGAGGATGTTCAGTAGAGCGACGTTCGTCACCTGGCTCTGCGCGATTCGCAACATCTGACGCAAAACGGGAACGCGCAGCGCGAGAACGATCAGCACGATGAGGCCGAGTCGGAGCGCCATCGCTTTCCTGCGTTCGCGCGTGCCGACGGTCCGTTTCGCGCCGATCGCGGCGATCGCCCAGTACGCGAAGAGAATGAGCCAGAAGGCGACGATGAGCGAGCGGTACGCGTTCATACGGGTGCGCTCGCGCCATCTCGCGCAGCGCCATTACGTCTTTCTCCGACCACCTTCGAGGCGTTTGTCCGTTGATATGCGATGGATGGTAATCGATGCCACTTTCATCTCATTGCGCGGAGCGCCCGGAAGGTCGCCCCCGTGCCTTCCGAGACAGGTTAGTCATGTGACAACATGATCGCCTTCCGCAATTTGATCTTCAATTCCGTGAAATCCCGGTGTCGCTTTCCGAACTATTAAAAACGTCTGCCTCATTCCTTCTCTTCCAGGACGGCAGCGGAAAGGGCGGCGGGTTGTGGTCGACCTCGTTCTCATCGACTATTTCGTCCACGGTCCCGATGTTGCCCTTGTCGATCTCGGCATAAAAACGACGCATTAATGCCTTGTTTGCTTCGGATGACATTGTCATTCCTCGAAAGCGTTTGCCGCCTTTCCGCGCGGTGTCGATACTTCCGGTCGCTCGCGCGAGGACTTTTGCGGCTACCGGGAGCGCTGATGAGGGATCCGTATATACCATGGCTATTAGGGCTCTTCCTTTCGGGCGCCAGCCGAGCGCCTAGCATGTCGAGGTAGCGCTGTTTATCCGGTGCACCTCTGCGTTGATGGCGCGCCGCTTCAGGAAGTCGGAATCGCGCAGGTCGAGATCCTGTCAATTCGCCGACAAGGTTTCTCATTGCACCAAGAGACGTTGTCAGGCTACCGGGCGTTCCACCCGACGCTACGCGCTGCGCAGTTCGTCACATCGAGACGCACGAGGTGCTCCGTGCTCCGTGCGGCCGCAACGAGCCTGTGGCGTCTGTTCACTTGCTGACTGTTGGCTATACCTGCGAGCGTTCTCCGCAGGCGAACGACAACAGCGGCGCTTTGCACACTCTTGGGAACGCGAAGCGGCGTCCGCGCCGCCGTACGAAACCAGGCCATCCGTATCCGCAACGCTGCTCAAGACGCGAGACGGTCGCGTGTTCACTGTGACCTACACCGGGTAGCGGACACGCGCTTCGTCGCCGACGAACGCCGTTGGCAAATTACTTGCTCATCGGCAACACCCGGCAACGGAAAGCCAACATGAGCCTCCCAGAGAACGGTCATCGTCCAATGCGCGCGCTGTCGAACGTGCTCGTGCTTGCGCTCGGTGCACTCCTGTCTTCAATGGTGTCCGCGACGACGTTGAGCTCAAAGATCGCCGCCGATCTTCAAACGGTCGTTTCGTCCTCCGTAGCGCCCACGACGAGCTGGGCCAAGACCGTGAACGGGCAGCTGCTCGTGCGCGTGATCGTGTCGTCGAACAGCACGGACACGTCGCTCACGCTGTTGCGTCAATTCCTCGTTTCCATCGGTGGCTCCGTCTACTACAACTACCCGTCGATCGGCGCCGTCGCCGCGATGGTGCCCGCATCGCAGCTGTCGCAGCTCGCGTCGCGCAGCGACGTGACGTCGATTACGCCGAACCGACTCGTCACGCGCACAGCGAGCACGCTGCAGCTCACCACCGGAGCATCCGGGACGCAGGTCCCGTACACCGGAACGATCAATGGCAGCGGCGTCGGCATCGCAATCGTCGATTCCGGCATCGACTGGAATCATCAGAGCATCGGCACGACTCCATTGGGCATCAAAGGACCGACGCGAGTACGCCAGGAAGTGGATTTCGTGCAAACGGGTGACAAGCTTCTCGATGACGCATGGATTGGAGGCGTCGATCTTTCCGGCACGATATCCGCCGTGCTCGATGGAACCAAGTTCACGAGCATGCTGCAGCAGCTGCAGCTGCCGAGCGAGACGCGGCCCGATCCTTACGGCCACGGTACGCACGTCGCCTCGATCGCTGCCGGAAACGCTTCGTACCAATCGCCGGACACGACGGGGATCGCGCCGAACGCGAATTTGTTCGACGTACGCGTCCTCGACAACGACGGCGTGGGCAATTTGGCGGACGTCATCGCGGGCATCGACTGGGTGATCCAGCACGCGAGTGCGCTGCACATCCGGGTGATGAATCTGAGCCTCGCCGCTGGCTCGACCGAGTCGTTCATGACCGATCCGCTCGCGCGCGCAGCGCGTGCGGCCGTCGCCAACAATATCGTCGTCGTCGTCGCGGCCGGCAATGCGGGACTCACGGCCGACGGGCACGAGGTCTATGGCGCGGTGGGATCGCCCGGTCACGATCCGTCCGTCATCACGGTCGGCGCTGCTAACTTGCACTCGACGACGATCCGCAGCGACGACACGGTGACGGGCTTCAGCTCGCGAGGGCCGACGCGCGGGCGCACGGTCCTCTCCGACGGCACTGCCTGGGTCGACAACCTGCTCAAGCCCGATTTGGTCGCGCCAGGGAACCGCCTGGTGGGTGCGCTCTCCGCGGACATCTTCGGCACGCGCGCGAGCTGGAACCAGCTCGTCACCACGTATCCGCAGCTCGCCCAGGTTCCGGGTGCGACGCAGCAACCCAACCGCACATTGATGCAACTGAGCGGCACGTCGGTGGCAGCGCCCGTCGTCACCGGCGCCGTCGCGCTAATGCTGCAGGTTAATCCGGGCCTTACGCCACCGCTCGTCAAGGCCATCCTGCAATACACGGCACAGCCGTTGCCAAATGCCAATCTTCTCGAGCAGGGCGCCGGCCTTCTGAACATCGATGGCGCCCTTCGCCTTGCGGCAGCGCTTCGCACGGACATTGGCCCGGCCATCGCCGCGGGGACGCTGCATCCAGGCGACGCATTGCTCGCTGCAGGTCACACGTTGCCTTCGCCGCGCTCGACGATCGCGGGTCAGACGTTCAACTGGAGCCGATTGATCGTCGCCGGTGGAAACTACCTGCTGTCAGGCAATGCGCTCTTCACGCGCTTCCAACCGATCTACGACCCGCGGATCAACTGGACGCGTAATGTCGTGCTCAAGACGAGCATCGTCTACTGGCCTTTGACGTCGATCCCCAAGTCGATCACCGAAAGCCGCGTGGCGAGCCAGAGCCTCACGACCTCGGGCGTGATCTGGCTCGACGGATCGTTCTCGAGCTTCGCGAACGGGCCGCTCACCTCGACGGCCGTGCTCGCCGCGTATGCCGCCAACGGCGGCTACACCATGCCGGACGGCTTCGTGCTGAGCAACGGCTTCATCCTGAGCGAAGGCTTCATCCTGAGCGAAGGCTTCATCCTGAGCGAGGGCTTCATCCTGAGCGAAGGGTTCATCCTGAGCGAGGGCTTCATCCTCAGCGAAGGGTTCCTACTGAGCGAATCGGTGAACGACCCGGCTTCGGCGATGGACCCGAGCGCAACGGGCGAGCCGTAGCACGCTCGAGGCAAGGTTCGGTGCAGCGCACACGCGCCTCCGTGCTCGAAGCGAAGCCGACGTGGTGGTGGCGCTTCTACGCGCTGCATCTGCACGACTACAATCGCGGCGCGACCGCCATGTGGGTCGCGCTTGCGCTGCTCGGCGGTACGGCGCTCGCGCTCTCGTGTTCTGCGACGCTCGCACGGGACACAGACCTGCTTTGGCAAATCGCCGGCTGGATCGGCATCGTGGCGGTCGCCGCGTGGTTCCCCATCCAGATCCCGCGCAGCAAGCACTCGATCGCGACCGGCGATCTCGTCATCTTCCTTTTGCTCGCGCAGTACGGCGTCGCGCCCGCCGTGCTCGCCGCGTCGATCGAGGGCCTCATCGGCGCCGTTCGGAGCTCGAAGCGGCTCTCGAGCCGGATCGCCAGCGCGTCGGCGGCCGCGCTCGGCATGACAGCCAGCGGGGCGATCTTCGGCATCGCGCAATCGTGGCTCGAGCCGGTGGTCTCGCATGCGGCGGCACACGTCGCGGCGCTGTCGGTCGCGGCGATGGTCCATTACGTGATCAGCACGATGATGCTGATGCACATCGTCTACCTCAAGCGCGGCGTGCGCTTGACGGTCGGAGATTGGTTCGGCAGCACGAGCTGGGTGGCGACGCTCTACCTCGTGTGCGCCGTGTTCGCGGGGCTGCTTTCGCTCACCGGCGAGGAGTTCGGGCGATCGGCGCCCACGGTTGGCATACTCGTGATCGGTCTGTCCCTTGCGTTGCTGCGCGTCCATTTCCGCCGCCAGATCGCCGAGCACGAGGCGCAGGAGGCGCGCGTGACCGCCGCCGAGCTCGAGGCGGCGCAGACCCAGAAGCGCTTCCATGCAGCGTTCACGCAGGCGTCGATCGGCATGGCGATCGTCTCGCCTGCGGGTAGAGTCGTGCAGTTCAACACGGCATTGCAGGCGCTGCTCGGATACGGCGATTCGCGCGTGCGAAACCGGCCGTTCTGCGAACTCTTGCATCCGAGCGACGCGTCACTGCTCGAGCGACGGATCGCGGACATGACGCCGCCCGCGTCGGAAACGTTTTCCATCGAGCTGCGCTGCCTGGCCGAAGGCCAGCGCGAGATCTGGGTATCGCTCCACTGCGCGCCGTTCGCCGACGACGCGACCGGCAACGGACTGATCTTCCAGCTCCACGACATCACGTCGCGGCGCCGTGCCGAAGGCGCGCTGCATCACATCGCGTATCACGACAGCCTGACCGACCTCGCCAACCGCAACTGCTTTCAGGAGCGGCTGCGCGTCGCGCTCGAACGAAGCCGCGAGCAGCCCGGATCGACGTTCGCCGTGATGTATCTCGATCTCGACCGTTTCAAGACGGTGAACGACAGCCTCGGCCATCCCGCCGGCGACGAGCTCCTGAAGGAGGTGGCCGCGCGGCTTCGCGAATGCGTCAGGCCGAAGGATCTCGTGGCGCGGCTTGGCGGTGACGAGTTCGCGATCCTTGTCGACGGTGCGCCTTCCCGCGAGTCGGTGGCGGCGCTCGGCGATCGCCTGCTCGACATCCTTCGCAGGCCAACGCGCATCGCAGGCACCGAAATCCGGCCGCTCGCGAGCATCGGCGTCACCTTCAGCGATCTCGGCTACGTGGAGCCCGAGACGATCCTGCGCGACGCCGACATCGCCATGTACAAGGCGAAGGCCGAGGGCAAGGGCCGGATCGCGCTCTTCGATGCCGCGCTTCATGCCGAGCTTGCGAACCGGCTGGAGCTCGAGGGCGAGTTGCGGCACGCCATCGCAAGCAGCGAGCTTACGCTTGCATTTCAGCCGCTGTACGAACTCGAGCCGCCACGTCTAGTCGGCTTCGAAGCGCTTGCACGCTGGCCCCATCCGCGCCGCGGCGCGGTCAGTCCGGGCGTGTTCATTCCACTCGCCGAAGAGACCGGCAGCATCGAAGCGCTGACCGCGTGGGCGATCGACGATGCGGTGCGCGTGCTCGCTTCCTGGCGGCATGCGATGCCGGACGCCGGCGACATCGTCATGCACGTCAACGTTTCGGGCAAGGATCTGTCGCGCGGCACGCTCGTTCCCCACGTGCGCGAGGTCCTGCGACGTCATCGGATCCCGCCACATCTTCTGGTGCTCGAGATCACCGAGAGCACGTTGATGGAACAGCGCGAGAAGGCGCTGCACGCGCTCGGCGAATTGCGCGACCTCGGGGTCGGCCTGGGCATCGACGACTTTGGCACCGGCTATTCGTCGCTTGCCTACTTGAGCACGCTGCCCTTCGACTGCATGAAGATCGACCGCTCGTTCGTCGTCGGCATGCAGCGGAGCGCGCAGAACGTCGAGATCGTGCGTACCGTCCTGTCGCTCGGCCGTGCGCTCAACAAGCACGTCATTGCCGAAGGCATCGAGACGCATGACCAGCTCATGCGGCTGATCGAGCTCGGCACGCCGATCGGCCAGGGCTATCTGCTCGGGCGACCCCTCGACGCAGCCGCCGCTGCGCAGGTGGTACGGGAGCACAAGCTTGAGCGTGTCGCGGCTTAAGGCGAGAAGGAAAAGGCGTACCGCATCAGTTTCTCGCAGCTATGAACAACAAGGCGCTTCGTGGTCTTAAGGCGTATGGCCTGCGCCGAACCGGACCACTGAGCAAAATTGCTTGAGGAGTTCGCGCGTCCGAATACTCAGCCGCTCACTCGCCGATCAGTTCTAGGTCGCCACCGCGAAGGAAGTCATCGCCAATCCCCTCGACCCGATCTAACTTCATGTCGGCGACTATATCGCCGCCATGCGCGGAACCCCATACGATCGGGCCGCCCCATGTGGTCCTTCGGCGCTTGCCGCTGGCGATTGCAGCGTCGCGATGGCCTCGAGATCCGCGTCGATCGCCTCGTCGAACAGGGTGCGCTGTGCGCCATGCAACTGTTCGCTGTGTGCCGCGAACTTCCAGCGCTTGAGCACGGCCATTTCGTGCGTGAGCTGGTCGATCTTGAACTGCTT
>DATFCW010000228.1:0-3115 GCA_035252665.1 Casimicrobiaceae bacterium
GACGGCATCGGCTGAGCGACCGGCGATACGCATAGACCAAGCGCGAAGGAGGCCGAGCCGGTCACGGCGCCACTCACGCCAAGGGCGGAAGCTCGAAGTGTCATCGGTGGCGAGCGCCATCGTCGCGGAGTGAAGAGCGGCCGTGTCGCCAATACGCGCCGACAGCATGCCCGCTAGAGCCACCATGCGATCCGGATACTGACTGGCCGCATAACGACCATAGCCCCCCTTCCCCATCTTTGCATGGACTGTTCGCGCGGTGAGCACCTCGCGTCGGAGCTCCGTGAGCTCACTCGTTGCGTACGGAGCGAGCGGCACGACCGCCAGTCGTGCTTTGGTCTCTACACCATAATGAAAAGAGAAAAGACGCGTCGAATCAGCGTACGTCCGCGCGATTCGCCATCGTCCCTGCGCCGCGGCAAGGTATGCCAGAACGTGATACCCAATCGCCCGTTCCTCCGCCGGACGCGACGTGCTGCTGAGAACGGACGCCAGTCGTTCCGCGACATCCAGCCGGTGCGTGTAGACGGCCTGTCGCACCGCCATGACGAAAAGCGCATCGGCGTCGACGACGCTGAGTGCTCTAATCGAACGGTGCTGCAGAATATGCAACGTGTCACTGTCCCGAGCTCTTGCCCAGAGCGACGAGAAGCTCGTCCAGCTAATCGAACGTCTCGCTCATCGCATCGGCTGCTCCGGTGCCCGCGCGTCGAGCGCTTCAATGGAAAGGATACCTCTCCTGCAGAACCACGTCACTCGATCGCTCAATACTGCTTTGTCATAGTTGGAGAGGATAGCTGCGGAGGGAGGGAAGCTGCCGATTCGGGGTGAGGCAGGCGTGCGGAGGCGACGTGTTTGGGGATCGGAACGACCGAGGCGCTGCGGGCGGAGTAAC
Organism: Casimicrobiaceae bacterium; assembly: GCA_035252665.1. Taxonomy (GTDB): domain Bacteria; phylum Pseudomonadota; class Gammaproteobacteria; order Burkholderiales; family Casimicrobiaceae; genus VBCG01. The sequence continues at coordinate 896 of DATFCW010000228.1, forward strand.
GCGATTCGCGATTTCTCCTGCCAGCCGAAACTGTTAAAAAACTGCATATTGCGCAGAGCCTCCAATTTTCGGTTATAAAGATAGGGGGTGCGGTGAAGTCGGCGCCGGGGCCTGCAGGCCACCACCTGGCCGCCCGACACCGATCGCGGCACCGACTCGGCGACCGCAAGTTCGGCCCGATCGGCAACAGTATTCATGCGATCGGCCGCAAATTGTGATCGATCGACGCCCCCTTTTTCACGATCGATCCCAAGTTTTTCACGATCGACCTCAAGTTTTGTGGGATCGATCGCAGTGTCTCTTCGATCGACTATAAGGTCTGCACGATCGACCGCCGCGCCTGCAGGATCGACGGCAACATCTTCACCACCGGCAGCGAAGAATGCCCGCAATTATCGCGGCGTTTGCGTGACCGGTAACAACAAACCCAGCATCGACCGCAACGTTTGCACGATGGACCCCAAGCTTTGCATGATCGACGGTAACATCTGTCTGACCGACAGCGGGTGAACCGAGATGCATCGCAACGACTAGTCCGTGGACGACAACGTTTGCACGCTGGACAGCAACGTTTGCCTGATCGAGCGCTGTGGATTCGCACTCCGTCACAACAACTCTCCGCTCGACCCATTGTGAAAACACGATCGCCCGCGGTGACTTGCGGTCGCACCACGATATTTGTACGACGCACCGAAAGGTTTGCACGACTCACGACAGGAATCGTGCGATTCACAAGAGGAAGCGTGCGACTCACGACAGCATGCATGCGACGAGCAACAAGGTTTGCGTTGCTAGCGACAACAAATGCACGACTTACCACCCCGTCTGCTGGACGCGCTCCAATATTTCCACGAACGACCGCAACACTTTCGGCACGTACCACAACATTTTTCATCGGCGTCGGAGCAGTTTCGACCCGCTCGCGAGCTCGTTCCACAGGCTGGCCGCTGAAAGCGACGGACACGCATCGCCGACGACGAAGCACCCAGGCCGGCGCTTCACTGCCAGGCGCAAATGCGATTTCAATCGCTTTTGGTCCAAGATGGGGTCGTGGTGCACTCGCTCGCGCAACGCTCTCGGCGCGAAGAATCCTTGGCGCGAGATCGCCGATCTCTGCGGTTCGAGCTGAGGGCGCCACGACGCGCTCCCGTACTTCACCGCGGCCAGATCGACCCGACTCTTCCGCAAACGGGGCACGAGCAATTTCGACCTCCACTTCAACGATTCTGCGTTCGCGCCACGCAACTTCATGAATGAGCGCGGGTAGCCGGCGCAGGGCGATCGCTCCTCAAATTGCGAGGTCGACGAATCGGGTCCGGGCGCTGGCGACGCGCCTTCCCACCGCGGCGACGCTCTTTGAAGCACGCGCATGGCGATTCGCCGCACCGACGGCTTCATGAGCACCTCTGCCGGCGACGCGTGCGCCACCGACCGAATCGTTGTTCTCAGTGGCAACGCCGAACGCGGGACCGGTGCCTGATTCCCTGAGGAGACGACGGAAATCTGCCGATCGTCGGTGCCGTCCTCATGACAGGCGGCTCGATGTGCAGCGCTGGCGCTTCACTTGAAACGTCGGTCCCGCCGGATGCGACGCTTCCGATCTCGTTCTCGCGATCGAGTATTTCGTTGCCGCGTTACACGACTCGGTTACACGAAGTCGCTCGCGGGCGAGGTGCTCATCGTCGACAATGAGCGGCGAGATCGGGGCCGCAGACATCTGAACTGGCCTCCCGACACGTGACGCGTGATCGGCATCCGGCCGATTCCGCAAATACGCCGGAGTGTTGGACTCGTGGCATTGATGCGCCGGCGCGACGCTTTGGTTACCTACGCCGCATTAGGATCGCGCTGCGGGGGAAGCGTCTCCAGACGAGCTCATTCAATCGCCTTGCAGGTGTACCGCTGGCCGTGTTTTCCACAGGTAAACGTCGGGTACTTCAAGACACACGATCACCTCATCGTGAGGCGATCGTGCTGGTGGTTGCCGTCCTCATCATCCCAGTGGCTCAGGGGGCGATGATGACGTTCGCGCGCGGCAGTCTCGGCGTGTTGTCGCTGAAGGCGAGCGGGCCAGTACTGCGCAGTTAACGCAGCCGCCAATTCATGCCTCGCGCGTGCATGTGTAGGTCACGATAATGACGCCATTTGGCAGCGCTCGCGAACTCGCCATTCCGAACTGCGCCAACGGACAATTGAGGAAGTGGGGAACCCGCGGACCCT
>DATFCW010000229.1:0-2441 GCA_035252665.1 Casimicrobiaceae bacterium
CGTCTCGCCCAGGTCGAAATTCTCGACATAAATCATCGGTGGCGCGCCGGACGCAATGCGATGATTGATTTCATGGGTGACCTTCGAGGTTGCGCAGCCGGCTACAAAGGCTGCAAGCGCCACGCACGACAGAATCGTTCGCATGCGTTTCCCTTGGTGGTTTGCGGAGCAATGCCGCGACTTCGAACCGCATCATAGTCCTATTGGCGACGCCCTCAAGCGCCGGCCCGGCCTGACCGCGTTAGCGCGTTGACGAGGACTGCGCGGGCGAAATTCTTGCAATCCATCGTGTTCGCACGCGATTCAGAAGCATCCGCGCCGTTACCAATGTGAAAAGTACAGCGGGAACATGGAGAAACGGCCGGAGCAGTTTTGTTGCACGGCGGTTCAACACGTCATGCTCGATGCGATAGTTAGCCAGTCCGATACGAATGGCGATGCGCGACGAACACCGCACGGAAACGCGTGGCACGATCGTGCAACGAGCCGCGTCGCGCCTCACGACGTAGAACTCGCCAATCCGATGCCCAATGTACTCGCCGGGTGTAGCCCAGCATGTCGAGCTCGACGCGATTTGCCCATGCGATCACGCCATTGGCGTCGACGCTGTCCGCAAAGGCGCGTTGCACCGGCGTTCCACGACGTGATGCGTCCGTGGAGCGACTTGCTGATGATCGCATCACGCGAGGAGAGATTCGCTCCACCCGGGAGCGCGTCGATCTCGCGAATGTCGTGTGCAGCGCGCGGTCGAGGCAACGCGGCCGCTGACTGCCGGATGCTGGCATGCGCTTCCGGTCGATCTGCCGCAGGACGCCGTCCACGTCGACGGCGATTTGGCGCGCCTGGTCCAGATGATCACGAACCTGTTGAACAACGCCGCGAAATACACGCCCGAGGCGGGCGCATCACGCTTCGTGTTGCCCGTTGTAACCGCTCGCGTTCGAAGCGGAGGCGGGCCTTGCCCGGATCGAAACGCTTCGTCCCGATCTCGCCCTTCTCGACATCGGCCTGCCGGGCATGAATGGCTACGAAATCGCTCGGCGCCTTGGCGAGTCCGGCTGCGACGTCCTGCTATCGCCGGGTTCGGCGCGCCCGAGGATCGCGAGCGCCGGCTTCGACCACCATTTCGTCAAGCCGGTCGATCCCCAGGCGCTCGAACGATTGATCGAATCGGTCTGCTGACACCGCCTGACGCCCTGTTCGGCCGTCGCGGCACCTGTCACAATTGACAGGGTCATACGAATGGCGGTTGCCTATGCAGCAACCCGCCGTTATCGTGCGCGAAGCCTGGTGCCGCGCACCTTCATTTCTTTCCGCTTCCGCATCTACGAATGTCGCCGAAGGTGATCGAATTCCGGCACGTCGCCCGCCAGCGCGTGCTCGTCGCGCATCGGCGGAGCGAGGTGCGTCATGCATTGCGCACGCTGATCGAGACCGCCGATATCGCGGTCGTCGAAGCGGCTGACGGCGATGCTGCGCTTGCCGAGCTCGAGCGTGGCCGCTTCGACCTGCTCGTGCTCGAGCTCGACCTGCCGATGAGGGACGGCGTGGCGCTGATGCAGCTTCACCGGATGCTGCTCGCACATGAGCATGCGCGCGGCGATGCGCGGAGCGATGCGCCCGCCGTCGTCCTGACGCTTGCCCGCGAAGTGGCCGGCAACGCGACGCTCACCGATCACCTGCGAACGCTCGGCGTGGCTGGCTTCATCGACGACGAGCCGAAGCCGGAAGCGGCGCGCCTCATCGAAGAGATTCTTCGGTCGCGCGCGATGCGGATCGACGCCGGCAAGCCCGCTGTCGCCTGACCGCGCTCGCACAAGCGCATGTGCGGTGCGCGCGTGGCAGAATGCATCGTTGCGCAGCATCCAATCGTGCATCGATGTCCGAATCCATCGCCCGCTTCGGCAGCGGCAAATCCGTCAAGCGCGTCGAGGACGAGGCGCTGCTCCGCGGCGAAGGCCGCTTCTCGGATAACGTTCGCGAGTCCGGCGAGCTCCACGCGTGCTTCGTACGCTCGCCACACGCCCATGCGCGAATCGTAGCGATCGACAAGACGCGCGCGTCGCGCGCATCGGGCGTGATCGCAATCCTCACCGGTCGAGACCTTGTTTCGGCGGGCGTCAAGCCCATTCCCAATTCGGCGGACTTCAAGCGCGCCGACCGCTCGCCGACCGCGTCACCGCCGCATTACGCGCTCGCCGTCGACACGGTGCGATTCGTCGGCGAACCGGTTGCAGCGGTCATCGCGGAGACGACGGCGCAAGCACGCGATGCGGCGGAGCACGTTGTCGTCGACTACGAACCGCTGCCCGCGGTGGTCGATGTAGCGGCGGCGGTCGCGCCGGGTGCGCCGCGCGTCATCGAGCAAGCGCCGGACAACATTGCGTGCGAAGCCCGCCATGGCGATCCGCGTGCGACCGACAAGGCGTTCGCGCGCGCGA
>DATFCW010000230.1:0-2531 GCA_035252665.1 Casimicrobiaceae bacterium
GAGAATCGCGGCGAGCGACGCGGCGGCGATGCCCTTCCCCAACGAGGAAACGACGCCGCCCGTCACGAACACGAACTTGGTCATCGGCTGGCCAGTTCCGGGAAATTCTTATTTTACCGGAACCACGCGCCGCCGGAAACGCGCAGCGCGGCGAAAATTCCGCGCGTCACGCGACCGGCGTGCGTCGCTACAACGCGCTCGTGGACGAAAGGCCGCGCGCCATTCGCATGCGCGTCGCATCACGTCCGACGAGCTCGAGCACCGCGTCGATCGCGGGCGTCCCCGGTGTTCCGGCGACGAGCGCGCGAAGTGGCATCATTACCTGCGCGGGCTTGAGCTTGTGTCGTGCTGCCGCCGCCTTGATCGACGCGCCGATCGATGCGCGCTCCCACGGGATCGAGGCAAATTCGCGCTCGAGCTCGGCGAGCGCCAGCCGGTTCGCATCGCCGAGCTGCACATCGAGGATCGATTTGTCGACGTCGGGGGTTCGATAGAAATAGCGGGCGGCCTCCGCCATTTGCACGAGCGTAGTGCTGCGATCGCGCAGGAGCGACGCGACGCGCTCGATCGGCGGCCCGTTCGTGGGATCCATGCCCGCTGCTGCGAGAAATGGCGCAAGCCGCCGGCCCAGCTCGTCTTCCGGCAAGCGCTTGATGTGCTCGTGGTCGAGCCATTCGAGCTTTTCCGGATCGAAGCGCGCCGGCGACGGCGTCAGACCGCCAAGATCGAACCATGTGACGAACTGCTCGGCGCTGAAGACCTCGGCATCGCCGTGGGCGAAACCGAGCCGGGCTAGATAGTTGACCACCGCCTCGGGCACATAGCCGTCGTCGCGATATTGCAATACGCCGCGCGCGCCATGGCGCTTCGACAGGCGTTCGCCGTTCGGAGCCAGCACGGTGGGCACGTGGGCGTAGACGGGCGGCGTAGCGCCGAGTGCACGCATGATATTGATCTGTCGCGGCGTGTTGTTCACGTGATCGTCGCCGCGGATCACGTGGCTGATCCGCATGTCGATGTCGTCGACGACGACGCAGAAGTTGTACGTCGGCGTGAAATCGGCGCGCGCGATCACGAGGTCGTCGAGCTCGCGATTGGAAATCTCGATCGGCCCCTTGACCGCATCGTCCCACGCGACCACGCCGTCGTCCGGGTTGCGAAAGCGAAACACCGGTGCGACTGGGGGCGGCTCGCGCCCCTTCGCGTTCTCCGGTCGCCAGCGGCCGTCGTAACGCGGCTTCTCGCCGCGCGCGATCTGCGCCGCCCGCAGTTCGTCGAGCTCCTCCGGCGTCGTGTAGCAGCGGTAGGCGAGGCCACGCGCGAGCATGTCGTCGAGCACCTCGCGGTAGCGGGCCATCCGCTGCATCTGGTGGTACGGCCCCTCGTCGTATTCGAGGCCGAGCCAGTGCATCGCGTCGACGATCGCCTGCGTCGCCTCAGCCGTCGATCGCTCCTGGTCGGTGTCCTCGATGCGCAGGATGAACGCGCCGCCGTGATGACGCGCGAACGCCCAGGCGAAGAGCGCCGAGCGGATGTTGCCCAGATGAAGGAAGCCGGTGGGGCTGGGGGCGAACCGGGTCCTTACCATTTTCAAAGCCAATCGGGATCGGGCAGTTGCGCGAACACGCGCCGCAGACCTTCGCCCCACTGATGATGCACCAGTTGGAAATACGGATCGAATTCCTGGATGCGCCGCTGCAGCGTGACCGCGAGGCTTCCCGTCTGGTAGACGAGCAGGTCGATCGGCAACCCGACCGAGATGTTCGAGCGCATCGTCGAGTCGAACGAGACGATCGTGCACTTCGTCGCATCGAGCAGCGACGTCCCGCGGTGCACGACGCGGTCGATCACCGGCTTGCCGTATTTCGATTCGCCGATCTGGAAGTAGCAAGTGTCCGGCGTCGCCTCGATGAAGTTCCCCTCGCTGTAGACTTCGAAGAGGCGTGGCGCCTCGCCGTGGATCTGGCCGCCGACGATGAAATTCGCCGACGAGTCGATGTTGTTTTGCACCATGTAGGGGCCATCGCGCGCGCGCACCTCGCGCAACGCATCGCCGAGCAGGCGCGCGACCTCGAACATCGAGGCGGCGTTCCAGACGTGCAGCGCGTTATCGCCGGCGCGCGTCTGCTGCTCCAGTAGGTTGATCGCATTCTGCGTCACCGACAGATTGCCGGACGACAGCATGACGACGACGCGATCCGCGTCGCGCGCGAAGACGCGCATCTTCGAGAACCGCGCGATGTGATCTACGCCGGCATTCGTGCGCGAATCCGACGCGAAGATCATTCCGGCGTCGAGCGACATGGCGACACAATAGGTCATCGGACGATGGACTTCAGAAAGATGGCGTTGGGTCCTGGCATGCGGGCCTGCAGCTCATGTTTCGGCCGCGCCAGGATGCGCTCGGGCGGCCGGTCCGCCTCGCCCGGACGGGCGCAGACGACGGAATCGCAACACGAACAGCCGGAAGGCCGCAAAGAGCGCCCCGGGGCAGCCGATGCGGGGACCGCGGGCAAAAGGCTTGGGGAAAC
>DATFCW010000231.1:0-5374 GCA_035252665.1 Casimicrobiaceae bacterium
ACGCCGATCGACACGCCGACCGTGAACGCCCGCCGCTGCCACGCGAAGCGGAAGTCGACGATGGCCTTGCGCAACGCCTCGGCGATGCGCAGCGCCGGCGCCGGCGGGCAGTGCGGCAACAGCACGCCGAATTCGTCGCCACCGAGGCGCGCGAGCACGTCGCCCTCGCGTAGCCGTGGGCGCAAGAGCGCACCGACCTGACGCAGGAGCTCGTCACCCGCAGCATGCCCGCTCGTGTCATTGACGACCTTGAACTGGTCGAGATCGAGATAGAGCACCGCGTGCTGGCCCTCGTGCGCTTCGCGATCCTCGACGATCGTCCGCACGCGCTGCTCGAACTCGCGCCGATTCAAAAGTCCGGTCAGCGCATCGTGGCTCGCGAGATTCGAAAGTCGCGCCGCATATTGCCGCTCACGGCTCATGTCCTGGATCACGAGAACCGCGCCGACGATGTTGCCGCCGCGATCTCGGATCGGGGCAACGCTGTAGTCGATCGCGATCGATTCGGCGCCGCGGCAAAGCAGCACGACGTTGCGCTCGGCCTCGACGACGACACCTTCCGTAAGCGCGCGCGCGACGGGATCGGGGATCGGCGCGCCGGTTGCCTCGTCCACGACGGCGAACACTTCGACGACCGGGCGCTTGCGCGCTTCGTCGAGCGACCAGCCGGTGACGCGTTCCGCTGCGGAATTCAGGAACTCGATGCGTCCCGACGTATCGACGGTGACGACGGCATCGGCGATCGACGCGAGCGTGACTTGCGCGCGCTCCTTCTCGTCCTCGAGCAGCGACTCGACCTGCTTTCTCATCGACAGGTCCGACAGCGAATCGCGAAGCCGCTCCTCGCTCGCGCGAAGCGCGTGCTGCAATTGCGTGCGTTGCTGGAAGAGCCGCCGAAGGGTAAGGCCCGCGAGGAGCAAGAGCGCGGCGCCGGCGGCGAGCCTCAGCACGAGCAGCGTGATCCGCGCCGAGCGCTCGGGCTCGACGAGCAGGAAATCGGTGACGGCGAGCGCGACCAGCACGATGATGATCGCGAGAAACGGCCAGATCGAATCGAGCAACGGATCGACTGCGCCGTTTCGTCGTGCGCGTGTCCTGCGGGTCGTCGTGGCGTTGCTCGGCATCGTCGACATGGCGTCGGCTAATGTGCAGTTTGGGACGCGGGGAAGGGCGCATCGGCGATCGCCGGCGCGCTATCGGCCTCCACGCGCCAATGGCGCGTGCGCGCGCGCGACGGCGCCGCTTCGATGGCTTCGCGCCAAGTTTCGTGCGCGGCGGGCGACGTCCACACCGCAAAGTGCAGCGCGGAGAGCGCTGGAGGATCGGCGAGCAGGCGATTGCGATCCTGCGTACTCAGTGCATCGAGTCCCTGCCGCAACGCTCGCCCGACGAGGACGTCGGCGATCGCTTCGCGCGGCCAGCCGCTGACCGGACGCGCCACCGCCTGCGCGCACACGAGTGCGTTGACGACGGGATCGACGATCGCCGTCGCGAGATCCGCGGGAAGCGCAGCCTTGCGCCAATGGCGTCGCGTCGCCCGGATCACCTCGGGCGGTTGCGATTCTTCGGGGATCAGCAGATAACCGCGACGGCGCAGCTTGCGACCAAGCGACGTGCGACTCGTCAGTACCGACAAAGGAATCGAAAGGATCAGCGCGCCGACAACCGGAAGAAGCCACCACAGATACGATGGATTGAGCCACCATACGACGCCGGCCCAAACGACGCCGACAAGCGTGTGCCAACCGTGACGCTCGATCGCCTGCCTCCAATCGGTCTCGTTGTCGCCGCGCGGCGGCGATTTCCAACGCACGGTACGTCCGGCGAGCGCGGTAACGACGAACTGCGTGTGGAATAGCATCCGGATCGGCGCGAGCATCGCCGAATAGACGACCTCGCCCAGAAGGCTGACCGCGAGCTTCAATCGACCGCCGTGACGTGCGGGATCGGTGATCGCGACGCGAAGACCCGCAAGAAGTTTCGGCAGGAATAGCAGCACCGCGGTCGCCGAGAACAGTCCGATCGCCCACTCGGGACGCCACTCGGGCCAGATCGGAAAGAGTTGATACGGATGCACGAAATAGCGCGGCTCCGAGAGCGTGTGCACGGCGAGCAGCGCCGTCGAAAGGATGAGGAACAGGAACCACAGCGGCGCGGAGAGATACGCGAGCACGCCGGTCATGAACACGGCGCGATGCGCGGGGTGCAGGCCCTTCATCCAGAACAGGCGGAAGTTCATCAGGTTGCCCTGACACCAGCGACGATCGCGCGCGAGCTCGTCGATCAGGTTCGGCGGCATCTCCTCGTACGAGCCCGGCAGATCGTACGCGATCCACACGCCCCATCCGGCGCGGCGCATGAGCGCGGCCTCGACGAAATCGTGCGACAGGATCTCGCCCGACAGCGCGCCGCGACCCGGCAACCGGCCGATCGCGCAATAGCGAATGAACGGCGCGACGCGAATGATCGCGTTGTGGCCGAAGTAATGCGATTCGCCGAATTGCCACGCGTGCAGGCCGGCGGTGAAGAGCGGGCCGTAAACACCCGTCGCGAATTGCTGCACGCGCGCATAAAGCGTGTCGCGGCCGGCGGCACGCGGCGCCGTCTGGATGATCCCTGCATCCGGGTTCGCTTCGGCGATCCGCACGAGCGAGGTCAGGCACTCGCCGCTCATCACGCTGTCGGCGTCGAGCACGATCATGTAGCGATACTTGCGTCCCCAGCGGCGGCAGAAATCGGCGATGTTGCCGCTCTTGCGCTTGATCCGATGCTGGCGCCAGCGATAGAAGATGTGGCCGAAGCCGCCGACCGCGGTGCAAAGCGCGAACCAGGCGTCAACCTCCCCGACGCGCGTGTCGGGATTCGCCGTGTCGGATAACACGAAGAAATCGAAACGATCGAGCACGCCCGTATCGCGCAACGATTCATAGCTCGCGCGAAGGCCTGCGAACACGCGCGGTACATCTTCGTTGCAGATCGGCATGACGAGCGCCGTTCGCGTGTCGCGGGGGATCGCATCGGGCCCATCGCCGATCATGCGGCGCGAGATCGCGTACGGATCGCCGCCTCGCGCGAGCACCCAGAATCCTGCGAGCGCCGTCCAGAAGCCGGCCGAGATCCATGCGAACAGGATGCCGAAGAGCACCAGCATCCCGATCTCGAGCGGCGTGCGTCCGTGATACGGCAGGACAAGCGTCATGTAATTCGTCGCGATCAGCGTCTGCGTGATGATCAGCACGACGAGCACGATGCGCCGATGCGCGGCGCGAAGGCGCCAGCGACTTCCCGGATCGGCCGGCCTCGCTGCGACCCGGCGCTCTTCGCCGGGTGGCGAATCGGCAAGGCGCTCGCGCGAGCGGCGTCCCGGCCACGCATGCGGCGCCATCGGGCTTCGTGCGAGGCGCGGCGTCGTCTCGATCCGTTCGCGGCCGTGCACGTCGCGGTTCTGAATCGGGCCGACACGCGGGTCCGTCGCCCCGATGGCGAGACGAAGGCGCGCACCGATCGTCGCGTACGCGGCATTGGCCGAATGCGCGGCGGAAGCCGCGAGCGACGCGTGCAACCGACCGAGCGCCTCCGCCGCATCGCGCGCGCCCGCAAGCGCGTGCGCGAGAAGCGCTGCGCGTCGCTCGGACGGCAGCGGCAGGCGCGCCAAATAGCGCCGCATCCGCTCCGCAACGCTCAATTGGTCGGCAGGATGTAGCTCCATGTCTCGGAAAGCGTCGTGCTGCCGTTACGTAGAAACGCGCGCATCTCTCCGGGCTTCTTGTCGTCCTGGCGGCGGATGCGAAGCGCGAGCCGCCAACCGCCCGTCACGTCATTGTGATACGCATTGGCTTCGAGCAGTTCGATATTCGAGTCGGTGGTCACGACACCCTGCACCGGCGTGTCGGGCGGAAGGTTGCGCAGCGTATCGCCTTCGAAATCGACCATGAACGCGATGCTGTCGTCCGGCTTTCGCCGATAGCCGTGGCCTCGTCGCGATTGCGAAACGTACGCGAGCGAGGGCCGCGTCTAGTTCTCCTTCTGCCACAGCATTCGATATTGGAGGTCGTAGGGCGTCAGTGGTGCCGGCGCAACGTCGGGCACGAAATACGCCACGATGTTGTCGTTCGTTTCGTCGGGCGTCGGAATCTGCACGAGCTCGATACGTCCGCTGCCCCAGGCTCCTTTCGGCTCGATCCATACCGACGGCCGCGTCTCGTAGCGCGCCTCCAGATCCTCGTAGTCGAAGAAGCTCTTGTCGCGTTGCAGGACGCCGAAGCCCTGCGGATTGTTGACGGCGAACGACGTGACGAGCAGCCGCTTCGGATTGACGAGCGGCCGCCATATCCATTCGCCGGTGCCGGACTGGATCGAAAGCCCGTCGGAGTCGTGCACCTCGGGGCGGAAGTCGTCGATGCCGGTCCGCTGGTTTTCGCCGAAGTAGTACATGCTCGTGAGTGGCGCGATGCCGAGCTTCGAGACATTCTGTCGCAGGTAAAGCTCGCAGCGTACGTCGAGCACCGTGTCGACGCCGGGCTTCAGCACGAAGCCGTATCCACCGGTTGCCCGCGGAGAATCGAGCAGCGCGTAAATGTGCAGCTCGCGTGCCTGCGGCGTCGGCCGCTCGATCCAGAATTCGGTGAAACGCGGGAACTCCTCGCCCGACATGAGTGCAGTGTCGATCGCGAGCCCGCGCGCCGAAATGCCGTAGCGCTGTCCCTTGCCGAGCGCGCGGAAATAGCTCGCGCCGAGGAACACGAGCACTTCGTCCTTGTACTTCGGCGAGTTGATCGCGTAGTGCACGCGAAAGCCGGCGAAGCCCAGCCCCTTCAGCGTGCTCGGGTCGAGGTTGTTCTTGCCGTAGTCGAAAAGGCTCGGATCGAACGGGATGTCGTGCACGCCGTCGGGCGCGATCTCGTGCAGCTTGACGGGGTAGTTGTAGTAGAGCCCCTGGTGGAAGAACATGAGCTCGAACGGCAGCTTCTGCTTGCGCCACATGGCGCGATCGGGCTTGAAGCGAATGTCGCGGTACTGGTCGTACGTGAGCTCCTGCAGCGCTTTCGGCAGGTTGACTTCCGGCTTCTTGTACGCGGACTCGGCAAGGTCGCGCGCGCGACGCGCGACGTCGTCGAAGCCGAACGCCGCGCAGGCGCCGGAGCCGAGCAGCGCGACGCATGCGAGGAGAACGGCGCGAAGCGTCTCGATACGGCATCTCCTCGCGTTGCCGCGCCGTGAAACGAAACTCAGAAGCAGATCCGACCGCCGAAATGGTGACCGAATCCGCCGGCGCAAACTGTGGGCCCCCGGTAATACCGATACGGATAGGGATAAGGGCCCCAGTAATAGGGCGCTGGATAACCGTAGTACGGTCCGTAGTACGCAGGCGGCT
>DATFCW010000232.1:0-6554 GCA_035252665.1 Casimicrobiaceae bacterium
GGGCACTGGCGGAAAGCTCGCGACCTCGACGCGCACGCGCAGCTCGTGAAACACGAATCCTTCGCGCGCAAGCGCGGCGCGCACCTCGGGCAACCGCTGCCGCACGGCGGCCGCGATCGCGCCCGCCGTCGCGAGGAGCTCCAGCACATCGCCGCGCGCATCGCGCACGCGAACCCGCTCGCCGATCGAGCGCGGCAGGCATTTGCGCACGAGCGCAGTCAAACGCTGTTCATGGCGGCGGCGCGCTGCCCAGTCGGCGATCGTTGCATCGTTCTGGAAAACGCTCGAGAGCGGATGATGCCGCGCGCGTGGCGGTCGGGGAGGGTCGGGTGCCATGGGCGAAATCGGGTCGCGCTATGTTAAGATCGCTCGATTCGCCACGGCAACGCGAGCAGTGGTTCGCGCCTATTGAACGAGCGAGGCGCAGGTCGGGTCGTATGCGGGAAAGCGCCGACGTGGCTGCGGCGCGTTCGGCGCGGACTCGCTCGATACGGAGCGACTGCCGGGCGCGATTTCTGCATGGCAACGGGCCGACGCTTCCCATGACGAACGGACGGCTGAACGAGGGGTGAGGCGGTCCTCACCCCTTGCTTTTTGTGCGCGCCGCGCCAAGCTTTCTTCTTCGCGATGATCAATATCCTCACCCGCATATTCGGCAGCCGCAACGAGCGGCTCCTGAAGCAGTACGGCCAACAGGTGCGCGCGATCAACGCGCTCGAGCCGACGATCTCCGTCCTCTCCGACGCGCAATTGCGCGAGAAAACCGTCGGGCTGAAGGCCCGCGTCGCCGACGGCGCCACGCTCGACGAGGTGCTGCCCGAGGCGTTCGCCGTCGTCCGCGAGGCCGGCAAACGAACGCTCAACATGCGTCACTTCGACGTTCAGTTGATCGGCGGCATCGCGCTACACAACGGAAAGATCGCCGAAATGCGCACGGGCGAGGGCAAAACGCTCGTCGCGACGCTGCCGGCGTATCTCAATGCGCTCGCCGGCAAGGGCGTGCATATCGTCACCGTCAACGATTACCTCGCGCAGCGCGACGCCGACTGGATGGGGCGAATCTATCGCTTCCTTGGGCTTACCGTCGGCGTCAACCTGTCGCAGATGGCGCATCCCGACAAGCAGGCCGCGTACGCCGCCGATATCACCTACGGTACCAACAACGAGTTCGGCTTCGATTACCTCCGCGACAACATGGTGTTCGCGCCGAGCGAGCGCGTGCAGCGGGGCCTCACGTACGCGATCGTCGACGAGGTCGACTCGATCCTGATCGACGAGGCGCGCACGCCGCTCATCATCTCCGGCCAATCCGACGACAACGTCGAGATGTACTACCGACTGAACGAGGTGCCGCCGAAGCTCGTTCGCCAGCAGGAGGAGAAGGGACCGGGCGACTACTGGGTCGACGAGAAGGGGCACCAGGTTCTTCTTTCCGAGGAAGGGCACGAGAAGATCGAGCAGTTGCTGGCGTCGGCCGGGCTCACGGCGCCCGGCACGAGCCTATACGATGCGCACAACATCTCGCTCGTCCATCACCTCTACGCGGCGCTTCGCGCGCACGCGCTGTTTCATCGCGACCAGCAATACGTCGTGCAGAACGGCGAGGTGATCATCGTCGACGAGTTCACCGGCCGCCTGATGTCGGGGCGGCGCTGGTCCGACGGTTTGCACCAGGCGGTCGAGGCGAAGGAGGGCGTGCCGATCCAGCGCGAGAACCAGACGCTCGCGTCGATCACGTTCCAGAACTATTTCCGGATGTACCAGAAGCTCGCCGGGATGACGGGCACGGCGGACACCGAGGCGTTCGAGTTTTCGCAGATCTATCACCTCGAAACGATGGTGATTCCCACGAACCTTCCGATGATCCGCAAGGACGAGAACGATCTCGTGTTTCGCACGCTCGCCGAGAAGGTCAGCGCGATCATCGCCGACATCAAGGATTGCCACGAGCGCGGGCAGCCGGTGCTCGTCGGTACGACGTCGATCGAGAACTCCGAGATGCTGTCGATGCATCTCGACAAGGAGCGGCTGCCCCACCAGGTGCTGAATGCCAAGCAGCACGCACGCGAGGCGGAAATCGTCGCGCAGGCCGGAAAGTCCGGCGTCATCACGATCGCGACGAACATGGCGGGCCGGGGTACCGACATCGTGCTCGGCGGAAGCATCGAGCCCGAGATCCTCAAATTGCGCGAGGACCCGAACATCGATCCCGCCGAGAAGGAGCGCCGGATCGAAACGATGCGCGCGGAGTGGCAGGTTCGTCACGACGCGGTCGTCAAGGCCGGCGGTTTGCACATTGTGGGCACCGAGCGGCACGAGTCGCGGCGCATCGACAATCAGTTACGCGGCCGCGCCGGACGGCAGGGCGATCCGGGCTCGTCGCGCTTCTACCTGTCGCTCGAGGATCCGCTTCTCCGCATATTCGGCGGCGAGCGGTTGTCGGCGATCATGCAGCGTCTCAAGATGCCGGAGGGCGAGCCGATCGAGCATTCGATCGTCAACCGCTCGATCGCGAAGGCGCAAAACCGGGTCGAGTCGCGTAACTTCGACATCAGAAAGCAGCTTCTCGAATACGACGACGTCGCCAACGACCAGCGGCGCGTCATCTACCAGCAGCGCAACGAATTGCTGGAAAGCGAGAACATCGCCGAGACGATCGGCAACATGATCCGCGGCGAGATCGATGCGACGTTCAAGCGCCACATCCCGCCCGAGTCGGTCGAGGAACAATGGGACGTGCCGGGTCTCGAAGCGACGCTTGCGTCGGAATTCCAGTTGAAGGCGCCGGTAGGCGAGTGGCTCAAGGCCGAGCCCGATCTGGATGACGCGGCGCTGCTCGAGCGCATCGAGAAGCTCGCGCACGAAGCGTGGCAAGGCAAGGTCGAGCTCGTCGGCACCGAGCTCATGCGCCAGTTCGAGCGCAGCCTCATGCTGCAGAAGGTCGACCATTACTGGCGCGAGCATCTCGCATCGCTCGACCATCTGCGCCAGGGCATCCACCTGCGCGGTTACGCGCAGAAGAATCCGAAGCAGGAATACAAGCGCGAGGCGTTCGAGCTCTTCTCCGACATGCTCGATCGGATCAAGCAGGACGTCGTGCGCGTCGTCATGACGGTCCAGGTGCGAACCGAGGAGGACGTGCAGGCGGTCGAGCCCGAGCCTGCCGTGCGCAACGTTCAGTATCAGCACACCGACTACGACCAGGCGCTGGCAGGCAACGGCGAAAACGGCGACACGGCGGTGGCCGTCGCCGTGGCGCCGCCGTTCGTGCGCGCGGGCGAGAAGGTGGGACGGAATGATCCGTGTCCGTGCGGATCGGGGCGGAAATACAAGCACTGCCACGGTCGGCTCGCCTGACGTCTGCCTGCTGCGCGACGCGCATGCTTCGTTGCGTCCTCGCTCGGCCCTCGCTGTACCGCCAAGTACTATCTCGGGCCTCGCTCCGGGTCGCCTCGCCTGCGAGCCGCACGCTACGGCATGCGTTCAGGCGAGCGCCCTCGACCAGCGCTTGCTGAACGATGCCCGTCAACTACGCGCCGCTTACCGCCGATCAAGTGCTGCCCGTCCCCGGCATCGTGCTCGGCACGGCGGCGGCAAAGCTCAAGAACTGGGAGCGCGACGACGTCGTGCTCATCATCGCCGAACGCGGCACGGCAGCGTCGGGCGTGTTCACGAGGAATCGCTTCTGCGCAGCGCCGGTCATCGTCTCGCGCGAGCACCTGCGCGCGCAGCGCGAGAGGGGGCTCGACTTTCGCGCGCTCGTGATCAACGCCGGCAACGCGAACGCCGGCACCGGTGCGCCGGGTGTCTCTGCGGCGCGTACGTCGTGCGAGGAAGCCGCGCGGCTCGCCGCATGCAAGCCGGAAGAGGTCCTCGCCTACTCGACCGGCGTGATCATGGAGCCGCTGCCCGTCGAACGAATCCTCGCTGCGTTGCCGATGGCGCGACGCGCCGCACGATCCGATGGCTGGTTCGCTGCGGCCCGGGCCATCATGACGACCGACACGATGCCGAAAGCCGCGTCGCGACACGTCGCCGTCGATGGCGCTCGCATCGTCGTCACGGGCATCGCAAAAGGCGCGGGGATGATCCACCCCGACATGGCGACGATGCTGGCGTTCATCGCGACCGATGCGCCGATCGCGGCGTCGCTGCTCGACGAGGCCTCACGCCCGATCGCCGACGTTTCCTTCAACGCCGTCACCGTCGACGGGGATACATCGACGAACGACAGCTTGGTGATCGCGGCCACCGGCAAAGCATCGCTCGCACCAATCGTCGATCGGAACGATCCGAGGTTCGCGGCAATTGCCGCGGCGATCGAGGAAGTTGCAATCGAGCTCGCGCAGGCGATCGTCCGCGACGGCGAGGGCGCGACGAAATTCATCACGATTCGCGTCGAAGGCGGGCGCAGCGTCGACGAATGTCGCCGGGCCGCGTTCGCGATTGCGCACTCGCCGCTCGTCAAGACGGCGTTCTTCGCCTCCGATCCGAATCTCGGCCGCATCGTGTGCGCGATCGGCAACGCGGCGTCGGCCGATCTCGACCCCGCGCTGGTGTCGTTCTGGCTCGATGACGTGAAAGTCGTCGAGCACGGCGGTCGCGCGTCGAGCTACACCGAAGCACAGGGCCAGCGAGTGATGAAGCAAGCGGAGATCACCGTTCGCGTCGATCTCGGACGCGGCAGCGCACACGCGACGGTATGGACCTGCGATCTTTCGCACGACTACGTGTCGATCAACGCGGACTACCGTTCCTGACGCGGCTTCCTTCACATGAACGATAAGCTCGAGCCGCTCCTCGCGCGCGCCGAGTCGTTGCTCGAGCGCATCGAGGCGCAGCTTCCTCCGCCGACGCCCGATCCGGACTGGTCGGGCACGCTCGCCGCGCGCTGGCGCAAGCGCGGTTTGCGCGGCTTCCTGCAGGGCGTGCGAAATCCGCACACGATCTCGGTCGACGATCTGGTCGCGGTCGACGCGCAAAAGGAAGCGATCGATCGCAATACGCGCCAGTTCGTCGCCGGGCTGCCCGCGAACAACGTGCTGCTGACCGGTTCGCGCGGCACGGGCAAGTCGTCGCTCGTCAAGGCGATGCTTGGTCGCTATGCCAGCGATGGCTTGCGTCTGATCGAAGTCGACAAGGGCGATCTGATCGATCTGCCCGACATCGCCGAGCGTCTTGTCGACAAACCATACCGCTTCGTCGTCTTCTGCGACGATTTGACGTTCGACGCAGGCGAAGCAGGCTACCGAGGCCTGAAGGTGATGCTCGACGGCTCGATCGCCGGCGCGGCGAGCAACGTTCTGGTTTACGCAACGTCGAATCGCCGTCACCTGATGCCCGAGTACTTCGCCGAGAACCTCGAGACGCGGCACGTCGGCGAAGAGGTGCATCCCGGCGAGTCGGTCGAGGAGAAGATCTCGCTCTCGGAGCGCTTCGGACTCTGGATCTCGTTCTATCCGTTCGTGCAGGACGATTACCTGGCAGCGGTCGAACGCTGGCTCGCGCATTTCGACGTTCCGGCGGCGGCTTCAACGAAGGACGCCGAGACGCGCACCCGCGAGGCGTTGCAGTTCGCGCTTTCGCGCGGATCGCGCAGCGGCCGCGTCGCATGGCAGTTCGCGCGCCACTTCGCGGGTGCACGAGGTCTCGCGAAGTAACGTGTCCGGCATCGTTCGGGTGGCCGCGGCGGTGATCGAGCGTGCCGACGGCCGCGTGCTGCTCGCGCAACGACCGCCCGATCGTGCGTACGGCGGCTACTGGGAGTTTCCCGGTGGCAAGCTCGAGATCGGCGAAACGCCGGAAGCAGCGCTCGCGCGCGAGTTGCACGAAGAGCTCGGCATCGTCGTGCGACAGGCTTCGCCGTGGCTTACGCAGGAGTTCGTCTATCCGCACGCGCACGTCGAGCTCAACTTCTTTCGCGTGCGTGCGTGGGATGGCGAGCCTTCGGGGCGCGATGGACAGGCGTTCTCCTGGCAGGACCCATTCGCAATCGACGTCACGCCGCTCTTGCCCGCAAACACGCGCGTGCTCGCCGCGCTGGCGCTGCCCCTGATCTATGCGATCACGTGCGCAGCGGACATGGGCGAGGACGCCTTTCTTCGGCGTGCAAGGCGCGCGCTCGACAACGGCGTTCGTCTGATTCAGATTCGCGAGAAGACGTGGAAGCAATCGCGGCGCGATGCATTCGCCCATGCATTGATCGGCCTCGCGAAGCCCATGGGCGCGCGCGTGATTCTCAATGGATCGGAGGACGATGCGCGTCGCCTCGGTTGCGACGGCGTGCATTGGACCGCCGCCGTGCTCGCAGCCGAGCACGCGCGTCCGCGCGACCTGTTGGTCGGCGCGTCGTGCCATACGACCGACGAAGTGGCGCGTGCCGCGGCGCTCGATGTCGACTTCGTGATACTCGGACCGGTGTTCGCGACACCGACGCATCCGGATGCGGTGCCGCTCGGCTGGCAAGGATTCGCCAAGCGAATCGTCGGCACGCGCGTTCCCGTTTATGCGCTCGGTGGGCTCGCGCGCAATGACCTCGATGAGGCCATTGCGCA
>DATFCW010000233.1:0-7790 GCA_035252665.1 Casimicrobiaceae bacterium
GGGCTCGAGGCGAAGGTTGCGGACCGCACGGCGGAGGCGCGCGCCGCGCAGGCGCAGGCGGAGCAGCGCGCGGCCGAGCTTGCGATCATCACCGGCATCCAGCAGGGCATCGCCGGCTCGCTCGACTTCCAGGCGATTGTCGATCTGGTGGGCGACAAGCTCCGCGAAGTTCTGCACACGCAAGACATGGGCATCAGCTGGTACGACATCGACACGAAGAAGGTTCATCCGCTCTACATCTACGAACATGGCCAGCGGCTGTCGTTCGCGCCCAATTCGATGAAGCCCGGAGGACCTGCCGAAACCATGATTGCCACTCGGCGAACGGTCGTCTACGGCACTGCTGCCGAGCAGATCGCGGCCGGCGTCACGGCCGTGCCCGGCACCGACCAATCGAAATCATCGGCCGACGTGCCGATCATCGGCAGCGACCGCGTGTTGGGAAGCATCACCGTCGAAGATCATGAGCGCGAGAACGCCTTCGGCGAGTCCGAGGTGCGTCTGCTGCAGACCGTCGCGGCATCGATGGGCGTGGCGCTCGAGAACGCGCGCCACTTCGACGAGACGCAGCGGCTGCTGAAGGAAACAGAGCAGCGCAACGGCGAGCTGGCGGTGATCAACGACGTGCAGTTAGGGCTTGCCAACAAGGTCGACGCACCGTCGATCTTCGAGCTCGTCGGCGAACGGCTGCGCGAACTGTTCGACTCGCAGTCGATCAGCATTGTCGGCTTCGACGCGGAACGCGACGTGCGCCATTACCACTACCTGCACGAGCGCGGCGAGCGGCTGTCGTTTCCCGATGCGCCGATTGCGCAGCTCGGCTGGCACATCGTGCGAACCGCGAAGCCGTTGCTGCTGAACAGCGACCTCGCGAAGAACCTCAACGCGCTCGGCATCGTTTCGCAGACACTGCCCGGCACGAAGCCCACACAAAGCCTCCTGCGCGTGCCGATCCTCGTCGACGGCAAGGTCATCGGCGCGATCGGGCTCGACAACGTCGACCGCGAGCACGCGTTCGCCGAGGCCGACGTGCGGCTTTTGACAACGCTCGCCGGCAGCATGAGCATGGCGCTCGAGCGCGCGCGGCTGTTCGAGCAGACGAAATCGCTGCTTGCGCAAACCGAGCAGCGTGCGAACGAGCTCGCCACGATCAACGCGCTCGGCCAGGCGCTCTCATCGAAGATCGAGCTCGACGAGCTGATCCGCACCATCGGCGAGAAGATGCGCGAGATGTTTCGCGCCGACGTCGTCTACGTCGCGCTGCTCGACGAAGCGGCGGGCGCGATCCGCTTTCCGTATGCCTACGGCGACGACTTCACGCCGCTCGCACTCGGCGAAGGGCTCACCGGCAAGATCATCGAGACCGGTCAGCCGCTGCTGTTCAATCATGCCGTCGACGACGCGGTGAAGGCGATCGGCGCAACGCAGGTCGGCGTGCAGGCCAAGTCGTACCTCGGCGTGCCGATCACGGTGCGGGGCAAGGCAATCGGCGTGATCAGCGTGCAGAGCACGCGCGACGAGGGCCGCTTCACGCCGGCCGATCAGAGTTTGCTCACGACGATGGCCACCGGCGTGGGCGTCGCGATCCGCAATGCGCAGCTCTTCGCCGAGACGCGCGAGGCGCGTGCGCAGGCCGAGACCGCGAACGAGGCGAAGAGCGCATTCCTCGCGACGATGAGCCACGAGATCCGCACGCCGATGAATGCGGTGATCGGCATGAGCGGACTGCTCCTCGACACGCCGCTCTCGCCCGAGCAGCGCGACTATGCAACGACGATCCGCGATTCCGGCGATGCGCTGCTTACGATCATCAACGACATCCTCGACTTCTCGAAGATCGAAGCCGGACGCATGGACATCGAGGTGCATCCGTTCGACCTGCGCGAATGCGTCGAATCGGCGCTCGACCTCGTCAGCGCACGCGCGGCCGAAAAGCGCCTCGACATTGCGTACCTGTTCGAAGGCGAGGTGCCGACGACCGTGAACGGCGACGTCACGCGCGTACGCCAGGTGCTGCTCAATCTGCTCTCGAACGCCGTCAAGTTCACCGAAACCGGCGAGGTCGTGCTGACGGTCTCCGCGCGCGCCGTTCCAAATGGAGCAACGACGCCGGACACCGAAGCCGATGTCGACCTCGACTTCACGGTACGCGACACGGGCATCGGCTTGACGCCGCAAGGCATCGGCAAGCTGTTCCAGAGCTTCAGCCAGGCCGACTCGACGACGACGCGCAAATACGGGGGCACCGGCCTCGGCCTCGCGATCAGCAAGCGACTGGTCGAGCTGATGGGCGGCACGATGCGCGTCGAAAGCGCCGGGCCGGGCAAGTGGTCGACGTTCGGCTTCAGCCTGCGACTGGCGGCGGCGCAGCCGCCGCAGGGCGGTCGCCGCGACTTTGTCGGCCCGCAACCGCTGCTCGCAGGGCGCCGCATGCTGGTCGTCGACGACAACGCGACCAACCGCAAGGTGCTCGGCCTGCAGGCCGCGAAGTGGGGGATGCTGTCACGCGAAACCGCGTCGCCGGCCGAGGCGCTGCGCTGGCTGGGCGCGGGCGAACGCTTCGACCTCGCCATCCTCGACATGCACATGCCCGAGATGGATGGCGTCACGCTCGCCCGCCGCATGCGCACGGTGGCGCCGAAGCTGCCGCTCGTGCTGTTCAGCTCGCTCGGCAGGCGCGAAACCGATGGCGCCGACGGTCTCTTCACCGCCTATCTCGGCAAGCCGCTGCGGCAGTCGCAGTTGTTCGACACGCTCGCCGGCCTGCTTGCCGAGGGCGATGCGCTGCACGCTACCGCCGCGCCGGCCAAATCGACCGGCAAGGCTGCGCTCGACGCCGGCATGGCGACGCGCCATCCGCTACGCATCCTGCTCGCCGAGGACAACGTCGTGAACCAGAAGCTCGCGCTGCGCCTCCTTTCGCAGATGGGCTACCGCGCGGACGTTGCGAGCAACGGCGTCGAGGCCGTCGAGAGC
Organism: Casimicrobiaceae bacterium; assembly: GCA_035252665.1. Taxonomy (GTDB): domain Bacteria; phylum Pseudomonadota; class Gammaproteobacteria; order Burkholderiales; family Casimicrobiaceae; genus VBCG01. The sequence continues at coordinate 2,977 of DATFCW010000233.1, forward strand.
TTGCAGCGCCAGATCTACGACGTCGTGCTGATGGACGTGCAGATGCCCGAGATGGACGGGCTCGCTGCCACGCGCGCCATTTGTGCGAAATGGGGAGCGACGGAGCGACCGCGGATCGTCGCGATGACCGCCAACGCGATGCAGGGCGATCGCGAGGCGTGCATCACCGCGGGCATGGACGACTACGTAACCAAGCCGATCCGCGTGGAAGCGCTGGTCGAGGCGCTGGCGCAGGTGCGGCCGCGCATACTGGAGGAACAGTGAAATGGACCACGCCGCGATCGACCGCGCGACGTACGACGGTCTCGTGGACTCCGCGGGTGAAGAGTTCGTCTGCGAGCTCGTCGAGACGTTTCTCGCCGAGGCGCCGCGGATGCTCGACGACTTGCGCGACGCGTACGCGAAGGACGATGCCGAGCGCTTTCGCCGCGCGGCGCATTCGCTCAAGTCGAATGCGAACACGTTCGGTGCGCTGACGCTCGGCACGCTCGCGCGCGAGCTCGAGCTCGGCGGCCTCAGCCCGGTCCGCAGCGCGGGCGGTGCGCCGATCGACGCTGCAGCATCGGAATACGCCCGCGCGTCGAAGGCGCTCGAGGAACTGACGCGTGGCTGACGTGCGCGGCGGCCGGTTGCTGCTGGTCGACGACAACAAGGTCAACCGGCTGCTTCTGGCGCGCACGCTCGAGCTCGCCGGGCATCAGGCGGCGCTCGCCGAAAACGGCAAGGTCGCGCTCGCCATGCTGCGCAAGGATGCGTACGACCTGCTCCTCCTCGACATCGAGATGCCCGAGATGGACGGCTTCCAGGTGCTCGAGCAGGTGCGCGGCGATCTCGCGCTGCGCGACGTTCCCGTTATCGTGACATCGTCGCTCGAAGGCCTCGACAACGTCGTGCGCTGCATCGAGCTCGGCGCGGAGGATTACTTGACGAAACCGGTCAACCCGGTGCTTTTGAAGGCACGCATCGGCGCGAGCCTCGAGAAGAAGCGGCTGCGCGACCAGCAGAAGGAGTTGGTGCGTCGGTTCGCGACGCCCGAGGTCGCGCAGGATCTGCAGCGATCGGGCTTCGCGCTCGGCGGCAAGCGCGTGCGCGCTTCCGTGCTGTTCGCGGACATCCGCGGCTTCACGCCGCTCGCCGAAGCGCAGCCGCCCGAGGAGACGATCGAGCTTCTCAACACGTATTACACGCTGATGTTCGATGCCGTTGCAGGCCACGGCGGCATCGTCAGCCATATTGCCGGCGACGGATTGATGGCGATCTTCGGCGCGCCCGTCGCGCTGGCCAACCACGCCGACGCCGCGGTGCGCGCGGCTCTCGAGATGATCGAGATGATCGAGCTCTTCAACGTCGAGCAGAAGAGCGCCGGCAAGGCCGACATCCGGATCGGCATCGGCATCGCGTCGGGCGAGATGATCGCGGGCTATACCGGCACGAACGATCGCGCGACCTACACGTGCATCGGCGACGTCGTCAACCTGGCCGCACGCCTCGAGCAGCACACGAAGGAGGCCAAGCGCGCGATTCTGATGGATGCCGACACGCGCGGTGCGCTATCGTCGTCGCTGTCGACCGACGCACTCGGCGCCGTTGCCGTGCGCGGCAAGACGCAGCCGGTCGACGTTTACGCGATGTAGGGCGGTAATTGGTGCCAGGGTAATTGGTGCCAGAGATGTATTTTTAATTGGTGCCAGAGATGTAATTCGAAATTGGTGCCAGGCATCATCTCAAAGCGCTGTCTGGCTCGTGGCCGAAGCGCTTCAGGGAACACGTCTCCGGCGATGTCTGGCACCATTTACCAAATACATCTCTGGCACCAATTTCGTTAAGTTCGGTTCTTGTCATAGAACGGTCCGAGGAAATCCGGACCCCCGACCTAGAATACGACCCCGCGCTACGTGGACGCGTTTTCGCGCGCCCTCGCCGCGCTGTGGCGCGATCGGACGCGGACGACGCTGGCGCGCTACGTCGATTCGATGCAAATGTAATCGCTGCCTTGCAAATGTTTGAGCGGCGCATTAAGCTACCCCTCCCGCCGCGATCTCAAAGCCCGATGGTCGAAGAGAGGCAAACCGACGTCCGCGCCGCCTGGCTCTATTACATGGAGGGGCTGACGCAGGCGGACATCGCGCGGCGCCTCGGCACCACGCGCCTTCGCATCAACCGCATCCTCGTCGACGCGCGGCGCAACGGCCTCGTCGGCATCACGCTCAACTCGCAGCTTGCGAGCTGCGTCGAGCTCGAGCGACAGATGACGAGCGACTTCGGCCTCGATGCCGCGGTCATCGTCCCGACGCCCGCCGATGACGAGCAGATTCCCGTGATTCTCGGGCGCGCGGCCGCAGCCTATGTCTCGGATCTCCTCGAACGCAAGACGATCCACGGACTAGGGCTAGGCTGGGGCCGCACGCTGCGCGAGATGGTCCGGCACATGCGTCCCGGACGCTATCCGAATCTATGCGTCAATTCGATGATGGGCGGACTCACGCGCGGGCTCGAGATCAATACGTTCGACATCGTGAGCGAGCTGGCGCGAAGGCTCGACTCGCAATGCCAGTATCTCGCCGCGCCGATCTACGCGGGAAGTCCGCGCTCGCGCGACACGATCATCGCGCAGGACGTGTTCCGCGACGCCTTTCGCCGCATCGAGACGAACGACGTCGCGGTGCTCTCGATCGGCGACGTGACGCGCAAGTCGATGCTCGTGCGTTATGGGCTGCCCGAGGACGTCACGGTGCAGGCATTGCGCGCGAAGGGCGCCGTCTGCGACATCGTCGCGCAGTTCATCGACGCGCGCGGGCGACCCATCGACCATCCGCTGAACCGGCGCGCGATCGCGCTGCCGCTGCGCGACCTCGCGCAAATGTCGACGGTGGTGTTTGCCGCCGGCGGCGCACACAAGGTGCAGGCGATCGCGGCCGTGCTGCGTGGCGGATATGGCTCGGTGCTGGTCTGCGACGAGAATACGGCGCGCGCCGCGGCAGCGCTCGCGCGAAAAGGCGGGTGACGAGGCATGACCGCGACGCAGCAATCACGACAAGAGCCGGTGCGTGATCGCCGTGAGCTCGACATAATCGCGCGCGATGTAGCGAGCACCGGCGCCCCGCAGACGTGCTTCGTGATCCGGTCCGACGTGCGATGCCGCCAAAAGCCCGATCGCCGTCATGCCCGCGGCGACCGCGCCGCGAATCCCCGCTTCGCCGTCTTCGACGACAATCGCCTGCGCCGGCGCCACGCCGAATTGCGCGGCAACGTGAAGGAAGAGATCGGGATGCGGCTTGCCGCGCGGCACGCAGCTCGCGCTGTACACGTGCGCGCCGAACGCGTCCCTCAAGCCGAGAATGTCGAGGCACGTCGCAAGCCGCTCGGGCGAGGACGACGATGCGATGCACCGCTCGACATCGTGAAACGTGGCGAGGTACGCGCGCACCCCCTGCACTTCACGCAGGTCCGTGCGAAACCGCGCCAGCGTGCGGTGGACAAACTCGGCCTCCAGACTGCCGTCGACGTGCCGGCCGGTGATCGCGCCGACCTTGGCCATCACCTCCTCCGCCCGCTTGCCGACGAACGCGTCGATCGAGCCTTGCGTCGTCATCGGCACGCCGAGCTCGCTGACGAACTGCGCGAGCACTTCGTTCGCCAGCATCTCGCTGTCGGCAACGACGCCGTCGAAATCGAGAACGATCAGCCGCTTCGCGCCGGATTGATACATTTGTCACGCTCGCCGATCATCAATACATCCTGCGCTCGAATTGCAGCCGCGCACGCAAGCTTCCGACCATCGCTGGAAACCCTCTCATGACGCGCATCCTGCAAATCTCCGATACGCATCTTAGCCCGGGCAAGCGGCATTTTTCCGCCAACTGGGCACCGCTTCGCGACTGGGCGTTGCGGCAAAGCGCAGACTTCATCATCCATACCGGCGATCTGACGGTCGATGGCGCCGACACCGAAGACGACATGCGCGATGGCGCGAGTCTCATGCGCTCGCTTTCGCTGCCCGTGCTCGCGGTGCCGGGCAACCATGACGTCGGCGAACCGGGAAACCGTCACCAGCCGGTGAACGACGAACGTCTCGCGCGGTGGCGTCGCCATTTCGGGCATGACCGGTGGGTGCATGACATCGAGAACTGGCGTCTCGTTGGACTCGACGCGATGCTTTTCGGCGCACGCAGCGATGAAGAAGCGCGGCAACTCGAATGGCTCGACCGGACGCTCGCATCGGCGAAAGGCCGGCGTATCGCGTGGTTCCTCCATCGGCCGCTTTTCATCGAATCGCCCGACGAGCCCGACACCGGCTACTGGTCGGTGAAGCCGCGCGAACGCGCGGCGCTGCTCGACCGCATTCGGCGATTTCGCGTTTCGCTCGTAGCGAGCGGACACCTGCACAAATGGCGCGACTTCGACGTCGAAGGCTGCCGCTACGTCTGGTGCGCATCGTCGGGTTTTCTCGTCGGCCCTGACAATCAGCCCGACATCCCCGGCGAGAAGCGCCTCGGCGCGGCGGTCTACGAATTCAACCGTTCCGACGTCGCGGTGAGCCACGTCGACGTTCCGGGGCTTTCCACCTTCTGGATCGACGACGTCATCCATGAGGTGTACCCGCCGCGACACGCTGCCTGAAGCGAACGCGGCGAAATCACGATGGCCAGCGTCAGCCTGCATGGAATCTGCAAATCGTTCGGCGCGGCGCCTGTGCTGAACGGCATCGACCTCGACGTGGCGGCCCATACCTCGATGGTGGTGATCGGCGGCTCCGGCTCCGGCAAGTCGGTGCTGCTGAAATGCGTGCTCGGCATTCTCGAACCGGACGCCGG
>DATFCW010000234.1:0-5600 GCA_035252665.1 Casimicrobiaceae bacterium
GGGCGCGAGTCCACAGGGTTACGGGTACTGCGTGTTCGGCCACGTCGTGCGCGGCATTGACGTGGTCGACGAGATTGCCGGCGTGCCGACCGGCCGCTCGGGCGTTCACGAGAACGTTCCGAGCACCGACGTCGTGATCGAGCGCGCGGAGGTCGTCGAGTAGTTCCCGGCCCGACGCTCGCGTCGGGCAGCAAGCGTTGCCTTTCTTGAAGACGACGCTTTTCATCTCCGATCTGCATCTCGCGCCGGATCGAACGGCGACGCTCGCCGCCTTTCACGCGTTCGCGCGCGGACCTGCACGAAACGCTGCGGCGGTTTACGTGATGGGCGACCTGTTCGACGCGTGGCTCGGCGACGATCAGCGCAAGGAGCCGTTCGCGCATGCGGTCGTCGAGTCGATGCGCGGAATCGCCGAGGCCGGCGTTCCGCTGAATATCGCGCGCGGCAATCGCGATTTCCTGCTCGGCGAAGCATTTGCCAAGGCAGCCGGCGCGACGCTGCTCGGCGAGCAGACGGTGGTCGACGTATGTGGAACGCCGACACTCGTCACGCATGGCGACGAGTTCTGCACCGACGACGACGCGTACCAGCGCTTCCGCGCGTGGTCGCGCGATCCCCGGACCTATCGGCGGCTGATGAGCCTGCCCTACTTCGTGCGGCGGCTGATCGGCTTGACGCTGCGGGGGAGCAGCCGCGCGGCGACGTCGCGCAAGCCGGACGCGATCCTCGACGTCAACGCCGAGGCGGTCGCGAACGCGTTTCGGACGTTCGGCGTATCACGGATCGTCCATGGACACACGCATCGTCCGGCGCGGCACAACACGATCGTCGATGGCACGCCGCGCGAGCGCATCGTGCTCGCCGATTGGGACGATCGCGGGCACTACGTGTAGATCGACGAGGAGGGCGCCCGCAGACGGCAGATCGCCGGCTGAACGACTGCTCGCGCGCCGCGCCGGGCGGCGTCGATCGAAGACCGCGCGCGGGATCAGGCCTTCGGCGGCTTCTTCTGCTTGGGTTTCTTGGGTTCCTTACGCTGCTTGTCGCGATTGGCCATGACGAGCCCTCCTTCGGGATGCGAAGTATGCACCTTTTGCAATGCTATCCGAGCGCCTGCCGAAAGTCCTCCAGCAGGTCGTCGGGATCCTCGATCCCGACCGACACGCGCACGAGCGAGTCGGCGATCCCCATCTCCGCGCGGCGCGCCGGCCCCATCTCCCAGAAGATCGTCTGCGCAACGGGAATCGCGAGCGTGCGGTTGTCGCCCAAATTCGACGACAGCACGACGACGCGCAACCGATTGAGGAACGCGAGCACGTCGATGCCATGCGCGAGCTCGAACGAGAAAAGCGCGCCCGGCCCGCGGAACAACGCCTGCGCGCGCTCTTGCTGCGGGTGCGACGAAAGCCCGGGGAAGTGCACCGCGTCGACTTTCGGATGCGATGAAAGGTATTGCGCAAGCGCCTGCGCATTCGCGCACTGCCGGTCCATCCGCAACGCCAGCGTCTCGGCACCCGCGGAGATGTGATGCGCCTGTTCGGGCGAGAGCGTCCCCCCGCCGTCACGCAGTCCCTTCTTGCGGATTTGCGTCATCGCCCAGAGCGGCGGCTTCTGCGCCTTGTACGGTTCGGCGATGTTCGGGAAGCGCGTCCAGTCGTAACGGCCCGTGTCGGTAACGGCGCCGCCGAGCGCATTGCCGTGGCCGCCGATGTATTTGGTGAGCGCGTTGATGACGAGGCTCGCCTCCACGTCGATCGGCCGGAAGAGCCACGGCGAAGTCATCGTGTTATCGACGAAATAGATCAGCCCGCGCGCGCGACACAACTCGCCAATGCGCGCGAGATCGGCGACCTGCGTGCGCGGATTGGCGATCGTCTCGACGAACACGAGCTTCGTCTGCGGCGTGAGCGCGCGCTCGACGTTGTCGACGCTCGTCGCATCGACGAACGTCACCGGCGTGCCATGGTCGGCGAGCGTATTGAAGAGGCTGTTCGTGTTGCCGAAGACGAACGAGCTCGACACGATGTGATCGCCGCCGCGAAGGAGCGCGAGCAACGTCGCCTCGATCGCCGCCATGCCGGTCGCGAAGCAACACGTCGCAACGCCGCGCTCCATCGCGGTGATCTTCGCTTCCAGCGCCGCCGTGGTCGGGTTGCCTTGTCGCCCGTACGCGTAGCCCGATTGCCTGCCCTGGAACACGGCGACGAGGTCGGCCGCATCCTTGTAGCCGTACGCCACCGAAACGTGCAGCGGCTTGTGGAGCGCGCCGTGCTCGATCGGCGAATCGCGGTCGCTGTGGAGGATCGCGGTCGTGAAGCCGCGCGCGTGCATGTTCTCGTTCATCGCAAACCCCAAAACAAAAAACCCGTCGAGCCTCCGCCGGACGGGTTTCGTGTGCCCCGCCCGATATCCTCGGGCTGGAGCGGACCTCGCTTTAGCGGAATTTATCTAAGCGCCCGCAAGCTGAAGCTCAAATCGGCGCAATGGCATTGTATCACCGCGCGTAACGCAGCGCGAGCGGCACACGTTGTGCAATTTCACCGGCCGATCAACGCGCGGCGCGGCCCGCTCACATATGGCAGATCGTCCGGCGCGCGCGAGAAGAAGCGCAACGGCCGGTGCGCTTCCTTGCGAAGGCCGATGCGCGTCGTGATGCCGATCGGCGGCGGCGGGGAATCGTCGGTGGCGAGCCATAGCGGCCCGCGACGCGTGAGATCGGTGCCGTCGAGCGTTCGATCGATCGCGAGCGCCGTGGTCAACCGGCCCGGGCCACGTGCAAGATCGGTCAATCGATCGCTTCCACGTCGCGATTGCATGAGCGCCACGCCATCGCACGGAACGAGCGCACGCAACAGCACGCCGGCGCCGATGCCACGCACGTCGGCGCTGATGTTCACCGCGTACCACATGCCGTAGATGAAATAGACGTACGCGTGACCACGCTCGAGGAACATCGAGCGGTTGCGCGGCGTTTCGCCACGATGCGTGTGCGCCGCGGGGTCGTCCTGCTGATACGTTTCGTTCTCGACGATCCGGCCGCTCGCTCGCCCGTGGTCGTCGTCGCGCACGAGGTATTTGCCAAGGAGAAAGCGCGCGAGATCTTCCGCGTCGACCGGCAACTCGGCACGCGCGAGGCGGCGCAGGCGGCCACGTGCCGGCGCGGCCATCAGTCGCCGGCGAGCTCTCCCGATGCCACCTCGAGCTTCGCCTCGTCGAGCAGGTCTTCCGTGTCGCGCTTCTCGTCGCGATGCGCGGCGAGATAGGACAGATAATCGGGCGTGATGTCGCCGGTGATGTACTTGCCGTCGAAGCACGACGCCTCGAAGTCGTGCAGCCGCGGATTGCCTTCGCGCACCGCGTCCTTCAATGCATCGAGGTCCTGGTAGACGAGCAGATCGGCGCCGATCTCGCGCGCGATCTCCGCTTCGGTTCGGCCGGTGGCGACGAGCTCGTCCTGGTTCGGCATGTCGATGCCGTAGACGTTTGGAAAGCGCACCGGCGGACTCGCCGATGCGAAGTACACCTTGCGTGCGCCGGCGTCGCGCGCCATCTGCACGATCTCGCGCGAGGTCGTGCCGCGCACGATCGAGTCGTCGACGAGCAGCACGACCTTGTCCTTGAACTCCATGCCGATTGGGTTTAGCTTCTGCCGCACGCTCTTCTTGCGCAGCGCCTGCCCCGGCATGATGAACGTGCGACCCACGTAGCGATTCTTGACGAAGCCCTCGCGATACGTCTTGCCAAGTCGATTCGCGAGCTCGAGCGCGTAAGGACGACTCGAATCGGGAATCGGAATCACGACGTCGACGTCGCGCGCCGCGTCGATGCCGCGGATCTTTTGCGCAAGCGCGGCGCCCATGCGAAGGCGCGCTTCGTACACCGACGTGCCGTCGATCACCGAGTCCGGCCGAGCAAGATAGACGTACTCGAAGATGCACGGGTGAAGCGACGGGTGCGTTGCGCACCGACGCGAGTGGAACGTGCCCGCCTGGTCGACGAAGATCGCTTCGCCTGGATCGACATCGCGCAGCACCGAGAAGCCGAGCGGCTCGAGCGCGACCGATTCGGAGGCGACGAGATACTCGCGGCCCGCCATCGCCTCGCTCACCCCTACGATCAATGGACGAATACCGTATGGATCGCGGAACGCGAGCATGCCGTAGCCGGCGATCATCGCGACGACCGCATACGCGCCGCGACAACGCCGATGCACGCCCGCGACGGCGCGAAACACGGCGTCGGGATCGAGCCGATGATGCTGTGCCGCTCGCTCGAGCTCGAGCGCGAGCACGTTCAGCAACACCTCGCTGTCGGAATTGGTGTTGACGTGCCGGAAGTCCAGCTCCCAGAGCTCGCGCTTCAGCGCCTCGCTATTCGTCAGGTTGCCGTTGTGCCCGAGCGTCAGGCCGAACGGCGAGTTGACGTAGAACGGTTGCGATTCGAGATCGGAATACGCCGATCCCGCCGTCGGATAGCGGCAATGCGCAATGCCGGTGGTGCCGGAGAGCTCGCGCATGTTGCGCGTGCGGAACACGTCGCGCACGTAGCCGGGGCCCTTGTACGTGTGGAACACCGGTCCTTCGCACGTGACGATGCCGGCCGCGTCCTGCCCGCGATGCTGCAGCAGGAGCAGCCCGTCATAGAGGAGCTGGTTGACGGGCGTGTGAGCGACGGCGCCGAGGATGCCGCACATCAGGGATCAGGAGTCAGAAGTCAGGGGACAGAAGTCAGAACCGCAACCATACCCGACCATGGTAAGCGCGTATCGCGGCACGTGCCGCGCCACCGGAAACACCACCGCACCTGACTTCTGTCCTCCGACTTCTGTCTTCTGATGCGGCGAATAATCGAGCCGTCCCGCGAGCTCGGCGGGCAGATGCGGCCGCAGCGCATAGACGCCAGCGACGAGCGGCGGCACGAGCGCCGAATGTCGCCACCACGACGTTTTCGGAATGGCGGTCAAGCCTGCAACGAACACGAACGCGAGCATCAGCACGATCCCACGCGCGAGGCCAAACACGCCGCCGAGAAAACGATCGACGAAGCCCAGGCCCGCCGCACGCACCGCCTTCGACAGCGGCCACGCGATGACTGCGCCAAGCAGGAGCGCCGTGATCAGAATCAGCGCGAAGGCCGCGATATAGCGCACTGCCGGGTATTCGACGATGTTGGGCATCAGCGCGCCAACCGCGGGCGTCAATGCCAGCGCAACCACGATGCCGACCACCCACGCGATCAGCGCCACGAGCTCGCGGATCACGCCGCGCGCAAACGCGAATAACGTCGACAGCGCCACGATGCCTGTCACCACCCAGTCGAACGTCGTCATGAACGAAGGTCGCCGGAACGTCGCGAGGCGGCCGCCGTCCGGCGGGGTTATTTGACGGGAGCGACAATGCCGCTCTGACCTTCGTTGCGAAGCTTGTCGCGGGCGGCCTGCGCCGCCTCGCGCGACGAATAAGGGCCTACGCGCACGCGCCAAAGCGTGCCTTTGCTGGTCTTCAGAGGTTCGGTATATGCGGCGTATCCGGCGCGCTTCAAGCGGCCGGCGAGCGAGTTGGCGCCGCGGTCGTCGGCGAACGCGGCAAGCTGGACGGCGA
>DATFCW010000235.1:0-5694 GCA_035252665.1 Casimicrobiaceae bacterium
CGGAGCGCGGGCGCGAGCCGGGCCTGCGCCTTTCGCGCGGCGGCCGCGAGATCGGCCTTCTGGAATGGGGGCAAGCCGTGATTCGCGACTGCGCACCGATCGCCGATGCGCTCGACTACGCCACCGGAACGCAGGATCACCGCGACGCGCTCGACGTCGCGCAGGCGCGTCTTCGCGATCCCGCGCGCACGCCGTCGGCGCGCGTGCTGCAGGAGATGCACGAGCGCTACGATGATTCCTACATCGACTTCGCGCTCGCGCATTCGCTCGCGCACCGCGAGGCGATTCTCGCGTTGCCGTTCCCGCACGAAACCGCCGCGCGGTTCGCCACGCTCGCCCGCGAATCGCGAGAGGCGCAGCACAATCTCGAAGCGTCGGACGAAGTGCCGTTCGAGGAGTACCGCAAGCAGTATCTGGCGCTCGACTTGATGAGCGGCATGCCGACCTGAATCACTCGCCCCTGGCGGGGAACCTGAGCCGGTGTCATCTGACCAAAGTCAGGGAGGGAACCGCCATGGCGCTCAGCAAGAAGGAATTGGCGAAGCTTTCGCGGCGGCTCGACGAGCGGCGGCAAGCGCTCATGAGGGAAGTGCACGACGAGCTCGAGGAGACCGATCGGCGCGAGTTCGGCTCGCTCGTCGGCGTCCTTCCCGGCGATACCGGCGATCAGTCGGTGGCCGACACGGAAGCACACCTCAATGTGGCGATGACCGATCGCCATGCGGGAGAGCTTTTGTCGATCGACCGTGCCAAGGCGCGGATCGCGGAAGGAACGTACGGTATCTGCATCGATTGCGGTGGCGAGATCGGTTTCGAGCGCCTGTGCGCTTACCCGACGGCCGAGCGATGCATCCAGGATCAGGAACGCGTCGAGAGGACGTACGCGCAGGAGAACAGGCCGACGCTGTGAACGCTATGCCTTTGAAGGCTGTATCTTGGCCCGAAGCTCGGCGAGCGTCGATTCGAGCTCGGCAATGCGCGTCTTGATCGCCGTATCGTCGAGATAGCGCTTCGTGGCATCGCGACCTACGGCGAACGCGCCGAGCACCGCGCCATTGACATCCTTCACGAGCCCGAAGCTCAGGTCGACGTAGCGCCTTTCGCCGTCCTTGTGCATGGAGCGCGTGGTGAGCACGCGATCGACATGCTTGGTGCGGCCGGTTTCGATGCTGTGGTGGAACGCGTCCCAATGCGCCGGGCGAAGACGCTCGGGAATAATCATGTCGAGACTGCGCCCGATCGCTTCGCCGGCCGCGTAGCCGAACACGAGCTCGGCGCCACGATTCCATAAGCGGATCACGCCGTCGCGATCGGCAAAGATGACGGCATCCGACGATGCCTCGACGATGCGCCGGCAAAGTGCGGAGATGTCGTCGTCGTTCGATACGCTTGATTGCGTCGTGTCCATCCAATGCGGTTTCGTTTTCGCGTCAAATGCTCGAACGCGAAGTCTAGCTGATGCGTCGCAGGCGAATGACGGGTTCGGATCAGTGCTGGTTTGACCGTCACATCCCCAGGACGTCACCTGCCACGCGGGGTGTCCGATTCCGGCTGACGTCAGGCACGCGCGCGGTCATCGTGCTTGTAATGATTGCAATGCGTGATGCCACCGAGACACGCGTATCGCGTTCGAAGGCTTGCGGACGCCCTGCGGGGCACATCGACGCCTTCTACGGCGCGGCACAGGCCTTGCAAATGGATTTGTTTGCAGGGCGCGAAAAAAGCGCTCGTCATAGGTAGCGAACCGACATGTCGTCGGATCGCAATGAGATTGGAAAGGATGTTCAAATGACACTTCGCAAGCTTGCAGTTGCACTTGCCGCGCTGTCGCTCACCGGTGTCGCCGCTGCGGCAGGTAACACGAACACGACGACCGGCGCGACCAATGCCCCAAACTCGACCGAGCAGCCGAGCTCGATGTCGAAGAGCCCGCAGTCGGCGATTTCGCCGTCAAGCAGCTCGTCGCAGATGAGCAACTCCAGCTCGTCGCAGGGCGCGATGAGCGGGGAAAACAATCCCGAGACCGTACGCTCGGCGCAACAAGCGTTGAACGAGAAGGGCTTCAACGTCGGCACGGTGGACGGCCAGATGGGACCGAACACCGAGGCGGCGATCAAGAAGTTCCAGCAATCGAAGGGCTTGCCGGAGTCGGGCAACCTCGACGAACAGACGCTCGCGGCGCTTGGTGTCGAGCAGAATCAAACGTCGTCGCAGGGCAACCAGGGCGCGTCTAGCGCCAGCAACTCCGGCTCGATGTCGAGCCAGGGGTCGATGCAGCACAAGGGCGCGACAACCTCGAGCAACACCTACAAGTAATCGATAGCCCCGCCCAGCCGCACGGGCAGGCGACACCGGGGCGACCGGTGTCGCTTTTTTGCGCCCTGGGATCGCGGTCCGCGCTACACGCGATCGGTCACGACTTCGAGCGACGCCGCCGGCGACGAGCGCGCTTGGGTCGAACCTCATCGAGGCGTGCGCGTGCCTCGCGCTTGCCCAGGCTTCGCAATTGCGCGATCACGGCCACTTGCGCCGGGCGTGGCGTCGTATGGCCGTTCTCCCAGTTGTAGATCGACTGCGGGCTTACGCCGACCAATCGCGCGTATTCATCGGCGGAAAGTCCGAGGCGCGCGCGCTGTGACCGCAGTCCCTTCGCAACGAAGCGGATCTTCGGTCCCGCTTCCGCCTCCGGCGACGCTGCGCCGTTGGCAACGCGTCGCGAGAGCAGGGCCACCCGGCGCTCCAGCGCGGCGATCTGACGACGCAAGCCCGCGATATGCCGGCGATACTGCGCCGACGCCTTTTTGGTCGCCTGCACCTCGCCGCGGATTTCCCGCCGCGAAAGGCGTGCGATTTCCTGCTTCAGCACTGCGCCAATGTTCGGCATGGCACTCCTTGGGGTTGTGACCTATGGAAGCATAGCCGAAGACGGCCCGGTGGCAGGGGCGGGCCCAAATTTGCTGCTCGATGAATCTTGAACGGTCATCTTTGTGGTTCTTCGGCTCGCTTCGATCGGGTGCGGCACTTCGATCGAAACGATATTCTTTTGGAATCGTAGTCGAGGATGACTCCTCGCCTGTCTTCGTCGCTCTTCGCAAGCCCACATCACGAAACGCTACCGCAGCGTATCGGTCTTCGCGTCGTAGCTAACTTTCATGCGGTGGTACGGGTTCCCGTCGTCCTCGGGTGCTTCCATAATAGGCCATGGAGCCTGCTCAAAACCCACTTTCCGCAACACTATTCGCACGGAAGCACCGTTGGAACAACATCACGATATCTCACGCGCAGACTTGGGAGCATAATCGCCGGCGCACCATGGCGAACGAAGTCGCTTACGGAATACAACCGGGAGAAGCCCCGTGGTTTTCGACGCTGCGCGTGCTCGAACGCCACGTCGGGGCCCTCTTCGCGATCGCGTTCGTTCCGCTTACCGGGCCTTTGCTCGCGCTCGCCGCCGCGAGCTTCGCGATTCGCATGTTCGCGATCGAAGGCATCAACCATCGCTATTTTTCGCATCGCGCGTACAAGGCGAGCCGTCCCGTGCAGTTCGTGCTCGCGTTGCTCGCGTCGCAGACGGGACAACGCGGCAGCCTCTGGTGGGCCAGCAAGCATCGCGAGCATCACAAGCACGCGGAAACGCAGCTCGATCCGCATTCGCCTGCCACGCACTCGTTCTTCGAGTCGTACGTCGCATGGTTCCGCCGCCCGCACCATGCCGCGACCGATCTCGATGCAATCGCCGACTTCGCGAAATATCCGGAGTTGCGATTTCTCGATCGCTACTACTGGCTGCCGTTCTACGCCGGCAGCCTTGTGCTGTTTCTCGCCTGCCACTACGGCCTCCTTGGCGCAGCGATTGGCGGCATCACCGGAATCTTGTGGGGATTCTACGTGCCGTGCTGCCTCGTGCTTCACGCGACATCGATGATCAATACGTTTGCGCACATGCCGCAGATTCCCGGTGGCTATCGGCGCTACGACATCCAAGATCATTCGGTCAATCGTCCGGCGCTGGCGCTGTTCACACTGGGCGGCGGCTTTCACAACAATCATCATCGCTATGGCGCCGCGGCCCGCGCCGGCTTTGCGTGGTATGAGCTCGACATCAGCTATGGCGTGTTGCGAGCGATGGAAGCGCTTCGGCTGATTCGCGACGTCAAGAGCACGATTCCCGAGGAGATTTTGATCGAAGGCGGACTGCGTCCGCGCGGGAAACCCGCCTGATCGGTATCGGATGAAGGTCTGCATCTTCGGCGCCGGCGCCATCGGCGGCTACCTCGGCGTGCAGATGGCGCGCGCCGGACACGACGTGAGTCTCGTCGCGCGCGGTCCGCACCTTGCAGCGATGCGCGAACACGGTCTTCGCCTGCAGATCGAGGGCCGCGAGCTGGTCGAGCGCATTGCCTGCTCGGATGACGCTTCGCGATTCGGTCCGCAGGAGTTCGTCATCATCGCGTTGAAGGCGCATTCGATCCCGGCGGCGGTACGCTCGATGCTGCCGCTTCTCGACGACGCCACGACGCTCGTCACCGCGAGCAATGGTCTTCCGTACTGGTACTTCGACGTGCCGGGCGTTCCTTTCCAGGGGTTGACGCTGCAAAGCGTCGATCCCGGGGGCGTGCAGCGGACAGCGTTTGGCTTCGAGCGAGCCGTCGGGTGCGTGGTTTATCCCGCGACGGAGATCATCGCACCGGGTGTGATCCGCCACGAGCACGGCGGCAAGTTCCCGATCGGGGAGCCGGACGGATCAACGACGGCGCGCATCGAGCGTCTGCGAACGCTATTCACCTCGAGTGGATTCGAGGCACCGATTCGCGCCGACATCCGCGATGAGATCTGGCTCAAGCTCTGGGGGAATCTCGGTTTCAATCCGGTGAGCGCCCTTACGCGCGCGACGATCGACGTGGTCGTGACCGACCCGGGAACGCGGCGCGTGCTCTTCGCGATGATGGAGGAAGCGCGCGCTATCGGCGAACGTCTCGGTTTGCGTCTGCGGGTAAGCGCCGAGCGGAGGCTCGGGGGCGCGCAGGCGCTCGGGCCGCACAAGATGTCGATGCTGCAGGATCTCGAGTGCGGCCGAACGATGGAAGTGGAAGCGCTGGTAGGCGTGATGCGCGAGCTCGGTACCGTGACAGGCGTCCCGGTACCGAACGTCGACATCGTGCATGCGCTCGTGAGCTTGCTCGCGCGCACGAGCGCTGCCAACTGACCGCGGCGATCGGTCTCTTCGCTACGCGGTTCGTACTGCGGCGCTCGCCGGCTTCTGAATTTCGACCGGGTCGGCGACCACTTCCTCGAGCATGCGCCGCCGCATTGGCGAAACGACGAATTTTGCGAGGAGGGCAGCGATGATGGGCAATGCGCCGGCGATCCACAACACCGGCACCCAAGATCCTGCCGAGCTCTTCAGAACGTTCGCGAGCGGAATGAGCAATGACGACGTTCCCTTCGCCGTGTAGAGGAAGCCATTGTTGGCCGCGGCGTACTTCGGCCCGAACGTATCGCCACTCACCGCCGGGAAGAGCGAGAAGATCTCGCCGTATCCGAGGAAGATCAAGGGCGCGAAGATCAGGAAGCCCGCGGGCTGGTGACCGAAGTTCATCAGCCCCCAGATCGCGAGACCTTCGACCGCAAAGACCAGCAGCATCGTGTTCTCGCGACCGAGATGATCGGAAATCCATCCGGTAAGCGGTCGCG
>DATFCW010000236.1:0-2256 GCA_035252665.1 Casimicrobiaceae bacterium
GAGCGTGCACGCGGCCGATCTCGACGTGCAAATCGCGCAGGCGCCGGCCAGCGAACCGGGGAAGACTGCAACCGCGCCTTCGACTACGAACCCCGACGGATCTGCAGATTCGCAGAGCACCAAGCCGGATGCGAGCGACGATGACGCGGAGTCTTCCGACGCATCGTCCGGCGGTGCCAAGGTGCAAAGCGACGGGCACAGGATCATCATCGAAAAGGGCGACAAGAAGATTCGCATCGAAGGACTCGGCCAGGACCGCGAGTACGACTCGTTCCGTCAATTCGTCCACGACGCGCCCTGGGTCGCGGGCGCCTTCTTCCTGACGCTCCTGCTGCTCTTCCTCGTGCCGCTGCTCGTGATCGTTCTGCTGATCTGGTACAAGATGCGCAAGAACCGCCTCGCGAGCGAAACCATGCTGAAGCTCGCCGAGCGTGGCGTCGTTCCCCCGGCGACGGCGATGGAAGCAGTCGCCTCGGGCAACACGGCGGCCTCGGTCGCCGCGACAGGCGCCGCCATGCAAGCCGCGGCCGCCGCGACGCCCGCGTACGAGCGCGCGCGCTTCGTGCATCGTCGTACGGTGTGGTCCGATCTGCGCAAGGGCGTTCTGCTCTCCGCAGCCGGCCTTGCGCTGAGCTTCTGGTCGTTGATCGAAGATGGATCGGCGAACTCCGTGGGTCTCGTGCTGCTGTTCGTCGGCCTCGGCTACTGCATCATCTGGTTCTTCGAGGACCGCACCAGCCCGCCGCCGGGCTCGCCACCTCCGGGAAACGCATGATGGGGCGCGGGGGATCAACGAAACGCGATCAGGGTCGCCATGCATGAGCGAATTGGCGATGCCGATGCCGTTGCGCGGCGGGTGTGTCGCGCACTTGCGGACATCGCCCGTCCGCTGACGAATGGCCGCGGAGATCCGTTCGCACGAGGTCGCCGATGCGCAACTGATCGCGCGCGTGCTGGTCGAGGACGATCGGCACGCGTTCGCCGAACTCGTGAAGCGGCATCAGTCGTCGGTGCGGGCATGCCTTCGCAAGCTGACCGCGGGCAATCACGCGCTTGCCGACGATCTCTCGCAGGAAACGTTCGTCCTCGCCTGGCGCAACCTGAAGTCGTTCCGTCAGGAGGCTCGCTTTTCGACATGGCTCTATCGCATCGCGACCAACTGCTGGCTCGCGCACGTGCGAAAACGCCAGGAGGAGCTGCTCGGTGATCGCGATGCGGACATCGAAGACGACGATCGCGACGATGCCGATGCGGCGCGCGACAGCGGCGATCACGCGGCGATGACGACGATGAAGCTCGATCTCGAGCGCGCGCTCGCAAGGCTTCCCGAAGCGGAACGTGCGGCGATCGTCCAGTGCTACCATAACGATCTGTCGCACGAGGAGGCGGCCTACGTGCTCGGGTGCCCCGTCGGCACCGTCAAGACGCACATCCTGCGCGGCAAGCAGAAGCTCAAGACGGCGCTCGCCGCATGGGCGCCGTCGGTGTCCACGCGCACGTCATGAATCATTCGTCCGACCTGCATTCGGCGACGCCGCTCGGCGCAAGCGACGATTGGCTCGATCGGATTCTCGCAAGCGACGCGGCCGATCATCGCGCCGACTACATCCGCGACGAAGGATTCAGTGCACGCGTGATCAGAATGCTGCCGGCGCCCGATGCGCTCCCCGCGTGGCGGCGTCCGTTCGTGGTCGGGCTCTGGCTCGTTGCCGCGACGCTCGTCGCGATGATGCTTCCCGCGGTCTTTTTCGAGACTGCGCGCCAGGTGGTGACGCTCTTTGCCGCGAGGCCGTTCTCGCTGTCGAGCCTTGGGCTCGGCGTGGTCGCGCTCGGCGTCGCGATGTGGACATGCGCGGCGATGGCGCTCCGGCGGGATTGACCTGCTACTCGTCCTTCAGCGTGAAGTTCACCTCGACCTGCGCCTGATACTTCTGGCCCTCGGCCGAGCACTTCCAGTCGGCCAGCGTGTCGCGTACGACGCGGTCGAAAACGCGCGGCGGGTTCGACGAGACAATCCGCACGTCGGCAACATTGCCCTTCTCGTCGATCGTCAGCACCGCCTCGACCTTGCCCTTTTGCACCTGTGCGCGGATCGCTTCGCGCGGGAACGGCGGCGCGTCGCGCTTCGTGCATGAGACGCCCTGGCGGATCGCGGGCTTCGGAGGCGGGGCGGGCGGCGCGACCGGCGCGGGCGGCGCGATCACGACCGGCACGGGTGGCGGCGTTGGCGCGACGTTCGCGATCACCGGCGGCGGC
>DATFCW010000237.1:0-3467 GCA_035252665.1 Casimicrobiaceae bacterium
AAGCCGAACGGCATGCCGGCCGGATACGCGGCCTCGAACGCGAAGCGGTCGGCCATCGCTTCGGTCGCGAAGTGGATGCCGTAGGCCGATTCGAGCAAGGGCCGGTGACTGCGCCCGATCGTTACGTCCTCGGCGTCGACCAGCTCGATGCGCGGATCCTGCAGTGCATCGAGAAGCTTTCTCGAGCGCAGCGAGAACCCGCCGTTACCGACGCGCATCGCATCATCGAACCAGTACCACTTGGCGCCGATGTAGTCGCAATCGAGAAACGCCGGCTCGAAAGCGGCCGCATTGACGACGTAGCCGTCCCATTGGATCAGCAGCACGTGCGGCGTGTCGATGTGGCGCACGAGCCCCTTCAGCACGAAACGCGAATAGTCGTCGCGCGACGCGAGCGGCTCGATCGCTCGCACGTCGACGCCTTCGGGAACGTCGACGTCGGCGGGGATCGCGTCGGTCAGGAAGAGCGTGCGGCCGAAGCGCGCGTCGCGAATCGACCGGTCGATCGCGCGAAGCGCGAGCACGTGGTTTCGGGTGTCGACGCAGGCGAGCGTGACGCCCGGAAGCTCCAGCATTTATGCAGCGGCGGCGACTGCGCGCCGTGATTCGTCGGCGCGCGAGAAGGTTCGCGCCCACGCATCGAACGTCGTCACCATCCAGATGACGATGAGCGGCGCGAGATGAAGCGTCGCGCGGTTCACCGTCGACTGATCCTCGACCCACACGCGTGCGTTGGTAAACGCGAAACCGAAAAGCAAAAACGCGACGCCTGCGGCGACGACAATCGTGAGCGGCGCAAGGTCGCGCGAGAGAAGCTCGCGAAAGCCGATGATCGCCACCGCGATCGCGCCGTAGAACAGAAGATGCCAGTTCGCGAACGCGAAATACGCTTCCCACAGGCCGCCCCACGGCATGTCGAAGTCGAGCTGCAGGTGATAGCCGAGGAGCGTGATGCCCGTTCGCGTAAGCACCAGGGCCGCGGCGAGCGCGACCGCGAAGAACGCGCCGGCGATGCGAAGGCCGTGACGCGGGGACGATGCGACGATGAGTCCGGGAACGAGCGTCGCGATCCACACCTTGCCCGGACTCTTGATCAGCACGCAGGCCACGGCGAGCACGAGCGCAAGAACGAGGTCGGCGATCGAGCGTGTGCGGACGTAGCGCAGCGCCGAAAGCGCGGTCAGCGTGAAGTAGGTGGCCATCGCGAGATCCGCATAGCCTGCGAGCGCGACGTGCGTATCGAGGATCGGCAGCGATACAACGAGCCATGCGCCCACCAGCGCGGTGAGCGGTTTCATTCCCCGCCTGCGCAGGAAGCCGTAGAGCGCAAACGCGAACGCGACGCCGGTCAGCCACCAGGGAAGATTCACGAGCGCGTCATCGAAGCGGCGAAGCAGCGTTGCCGACCACACCTGGGTCAGCGGAACCGTGCCGGGGTAATTCGGCGCCGCATCGTAGTAGACGGTGCCGGCCGGCGCCGCAAGCCATGCGGCTTCGGAACCAAACGGAACGATGCGGCGCAATTCGAACCAGACACGCGCCTTCGTTGCCCATTGCGTCCATGCGTCCCATGGATAGAGCGGCCTGCGCAGCACCTCGAGCAACAGCAGGGCGAAGCGGAACGCGAGCCACCCGAGCAGCGCGAGCCACAATGCACGCGGCGCCTTGTCGAGGTCGACGCCGCGCAACGCGTCGTACGCGTCTCGAGCGCGCCGCACCGGCGCGAGACCGCCGTGGCGCGTCGCATCCCATGCGAGGGCCGCCGCGACGAGCGCCAGCGGCCCGGCAATCGGCGCGACGCCGAACGGAACGTGGATGAACGACAGCAGGCGCATCCACAAGGTGAGCGCGAACTGGCCGACGAACCATCCGGCGCCGATCACGAATGCCATGCCGCCGCGATCCGCGGACAAGTCGCCGAACCGCCGGTAGAGCGCGAACGCGATCGCGGCGCCGAGCGTCCAGACGAGGAGCCAGCCGAGCCACAGTGCAATCACGTCGAGCGACATGGTTTGCGCGTAGCGATTAACGGATCATGAACAACGCACCGCCCGGCGCCACCAGTTTCAATTCGGCGTCGATCGGCGGCTGGCCATCCCACCGCAACTTTCCGAGCGCCTTGTCGTATTGAATGCCACGGCGCTCGAAGACGAGCACCCAGTCTCCGGCGTGCATCGCGCTCGGGGGCGGAAGCGCGTTGCCGCGCGGATTGAAATAGACGCTGTGCGGGTAGAGATGATAAGCGGCGCGGCCGCGCAGGTAATCGTCGTCAGCCGCAATGAACACGCGCACGGGCGTTTTCGGCATTGCCGCCTCGGCCTTTTCGATGAATGCGAAAAGCGCGCCGTCCTCGCTTGCAAGATGCTTGGCGACGTCGTCCTTGCCGGCATAACGCACCGCCGTCGCGTGCTCCTGCCGCACGAGGTTGAGCGTCCAGCGCGAGTCGAGGACGAGCCAGCCCGCGACAAAGAATGCGGCGAGCATCGCGGGCATCGCGATGGCGAACGCACGCGGCTTCGCGCGCCGAAGCGCGAACGCGATTGCGGTGGCGACGCCGAGCACGAGGGCGAGCGCGGCGGGGAGCGGGATCGGCTGGTTGTCGGCGCCGCCGGTGATCGTGTTGATCGACGCGCCGTTCCACGGCTCGAACGAGAACCACTCGTGGAGCCGGTCGCGGATCATGCCGGGCACGCCCATCGGCTTCGCCGTCAGGCCGCCGATCAGGACCGGTTGCGCGAGCCGGCCCTCGATGACGAGCGCGAGCCCGGTGATTCGGCCGACCCAGTCGCGATTTTCCGCCATGACGATGGGCAGCGCGCGCCCCGATTGCACGCCGAGCACGATCGAATTGACCTTGTCGGGCCTGACATCGGTGCTCCATAGCATTTTGACGACCGCGTCTTCCTGGAGATTGGCCACGACCCACGCGACGCCCGGATAGTCCGTGGCGCGCAAGTCGGTGTTGACCGAAATCACCGCGACGCCATTCGCATCGGTCGCCGTCACGGCGAGCGCGCGGTCGCGAAGCCCGCCGGTTCCGCGCGCGAGCGTCAGGTCCTGCGCGTACCAGGTCTTTGCGGGCGCGTTCGGAAACCAGGCGCCGGGCACCGACCATGCGAGATAGCCGAGCACGGACACGATCAGCACGCCGAGCAGCAGCAACGCGGGCGCGCGCCAAGGCGAGCGACGCGGCCGCGCGGTTGGCGGCGCCGACGCACGCTCCCCGGTGCGCGGTTCGTCGTCTGACGACGACACGATCGGTCCGTTTTGCACGATCGGCTGCATCGACAATGTTCAGCGCGCGTTACGGCTGCGAAAGACGTGCACGAGTGTGAGCGCGATGATGCGAAGATCGAACCATAGCGACCAGTTCTCGATGTAGTAGAGGTCGTACTGAATGCGCTCGTGAAGGTCGCTGTCGCCGCGAAAGTCGTTGACCTGCGCCCAGCCGGTGATCCCCGCTTTAA
>DATFCW010000238.1:0-14164 GCA_035252665.1 Casimicrobiaceae bacterium
CCTTCGCCTTCGCGCCTTGCGCTGGGCGTTTTTGGCGATGCAACGCGTTTGTGTCCATAGCGCTAACAGGCCCTAGCTCGCGTGGCCGCTCTCGGCATGCTTGCGCAGCAATTCCGCTGGCAGCCGGAACTCGACCTTTTCCTCGATGCCCGGCAACATGTCGACGCCGATCGCACCGAGCGCGCGCAGCGCCTCGATCACGCCGTCGACGAGCGTCTCGGGCGCCGACGCACCGGCCGTAATGCCGACGATATCGGCGTCACGCACCCAAGCGGGATCGAGCTCGCTGCCATCGGCGATCAGATAGCTTGGCACGCCCGATTCCATGCCGATCTCGCGCAGGCGGTTCGAGTTCGAGCTGTTGCGCGCACCGACGACGAGGATCACGTCGGCCACCCGCGCGAGCGCCCGCACCGCCGACTGGCGGTTCTGCGTCGCGTAGCAGATGTCGTGGATGTCCGGGCCGACAATGTTCGTGAAGCGACGCTTCAGCGCGGCGATCACGCTGCGCGTGTCGTCGACCGAAAGCGTCGTCTGCGTCACATATGCGACAGGCGTATCCGGCGCGAGTTCGAGCCGCTCGACGTCCTGCTCGTTTTGCACGAGCAGCACCGGCCCGGGGATTTGCCCCATCGTGCCTTCGACCTCGGGGTGGCCGGCATGGCCGATCAGGATCACCGTGCGGCCCTGGGAGACGTAGCGCTTGCCCTGGCCGTGGACCTTGGCGACCAGCGGGCAGGTCGCGTCGAGCACGCGCAAACCGCGCGTTCGCGCATCGTCCTCGACGACACGCGCGACGCCGTGCGCGCTGAAGACGGTGATCGAGCCGACCGGTACCTCGGAGAGGTTTTCGACGAACAGCGCGCCCTTCGCGCGCAGATCCTCGACGACGTGACGGTTGTGAACGATCTCGTGGCGCACGTAAACAGGCGCGCCGAAACGGTCGAGCGCCTGCTCGACGATGTCGATCGCGCGTATGACGCCCGCGCAGAAGCCACGCGGCTGAGCAAGCATCACGCGCATGGCATGGAGCGCGCGTCGGTGGCGTACATTGGTCTTTTCAAGCAATGAAACAAAACGCTCCCCTTCAGAGGAAGGATACACGCGGCCCGGACCGCCCACTCGTTTCGCCGATACGCCGGGCAGTTCTCGCGTCGGTCGAGCACCCGATTGCCGTCATCGCCGTCGCGGCGCTGCTTTTCGCGGCGGCCATTCTCTACATTGTCTCGCACTTCGAAATCGACACCGACGCGGCAAAGCTCATTTCGAGCAACGTGCCGTGGCGAAAGCAGGAGCTGGCATTTGCCGCGGCGTTTCCGCAACGCGTCGATCTGATCGCCGTCGTCGTCGATGCCGCCACCCCGGAGGCTGCCGAAGCGACGACCGCGCGTCTTGCCGCGCGCCTTGCATCCGATCACGCGCACTTTCGCGCCGTGTGGCGGCCCGACGGCGGCCCCTTCTTCGAGCACGAAGGGCTGCTGTTCGAGTCGACCGATGAGGTTGCGCAGACGACGAAGCGGCTCGTCGCTGCGCAGCCGCTGCTCGGCACGCTCGCGGCCGATCCGAGCCTCCGCGGCCTGATGGACGCACTCTCGCTTTTGACGATGGGAAGCGGAGAAGATTCGGCGGCGCTGGACGAACTGGCAAAGCCGCTCGACGCGCTTGCGGGGGCTTTGGAGGCGATCGTGGCCGGCAAGACGCCGCCTTTCTCGTGGCGAGCGCTTTTTACCGGGCAGCCGGCCGATCCGCGCGAGCTGCGGCGCTTCATCCTCGCGCAGCCGGTGCTCGACTACAGCGCGCTGATGCCCGGCAAGGTGGCGAGCGACGCGATTCGCAGCGCGGCGCGGGAGATCGAGCGCGAAACCGTGCAACCGGTTCGCGTCCGATTGACGGGTCCGGTGCCGCTCGCCGACGAGGAGTTCTCGACGATCGCCGAAGGCGCCGGACGCAACGCGGCGTTGACGATCGCCGCGGTCGTCGCGCTGCTCTTCATCGCGTTGCGTTCATGGAAGTTGATTTTCGCGGTGCTCGTGAGCCTGGGCGTCGGCCTTGCGGTGACGGCCGCGTTCGGCCTTCTTGCCTATCGCGCGTACAACCTGATCTCGGTCGCATTCGCGGTGCTGTTCGTCGGCTTGGGCGTCGACTTCGGCATCCAGTTCGCGATGGCGTATCGGGCGCGCCGGCATATCACCGGCAACTCGCGCCACGCGCTGCGCGACATCGCCGGTCAGGTGGGAGCGGCGCTGGCACTGGCCGCCGCCGCGACGGCCGCCGGGTTCTACGCATTCGCGCCGACGGATTACAGCGGCGTTTCCGAGCTCGGCGTCATTGCCGGGACCGGCATGATCATCGCATTCATCGCGAGCATCACGGTCATGCCCGCGCTGATCTCCGTGCTGCGGCCGCACGCCGAACGCGCATCGGTCGGCTTTGCGGCGCTCGCGCCGCTCGACACGTGGCTCGTATCGCATCGACGCGTCGTGCTGATCGTGGCCGGTGCAATTGCGCTCGCGGGTCTCGCGCTGGTACCGAGGCTTACGTTCGATTTCAATCCGATGCATCTGCGAAGCGCGCAGGCGGAATCGGTCGCGACGCTGCTCGACCTGATGAAGGACTCGGCGACGGCGCCCGATACCATTGATGTTCTTGCGCCGTCGGTCGACGCCGCTGTCGCGCTTGGCGATCGCATTTCGCAATTGCCGCAAGTCGATCACGTGCTGTCGATCGCGAGCTTCGTTCCCGAGCATCAGGACGAGAAGCTCGCGCTGATTCAGGATGCGGCGCTGTTGCTCGATCCAACGCTCAACCCCGACTCGACGAAACCGCCGCCCGACGATGCGCAGAACGTCGCCGCGATGCGACGCGCGGCGCTTCGACTCGACGAGGCGCGACTCGCGCACCGCGACGCGCCGTTTGCCGTGCAGGCGAAGCGCCTGTCGAATGCGCTGCGCGCACTCGCCGATCAATCGGAGGCTGCGCGCCAACGTGCTCGCGCAATCATGATCGCACCGCTCGAGACGACGCTCGCGCAGCTTCGCGCCGTGCTGCAGGCGTCGCCGGTGACGCTCGGGACGCTTCCCGATTCGCTTCGTCGCGACTGGGTGACCCCGGATGGACGCGCGCGGATCGAGGTCTATCCGAAGGGCGACGTCAGCGAGAACGCCGCGCTTCGCCGTTTCGTCGATGCAGTACAGACGATCGCACCCGATGCGACCGGCGCGCCGGTGTCGATCGATGCATCGAGCCGCACGATCGTTGGCGCGTTCGTCACCGCGGGAATCATCGCGTTCGTGTCGATTACACTTTTCCTCGCGATCACCTTACGAAGCGCACACGATGTCGCGCTGACGTTATTGCCGCTTCTCCTGTCGGCGCTCGGCACGCTGGGCACCTGCGTCGCGATCGACCTGCCGATGAATTTCGAGAACATCATTGCGCTGCCCCTGTTGTTCGGCATCGGCGTGGCGTTCAACATCTATTTCGTGATGGCGTGGCGCGCGGGGAGGGCGAATCCGTTGCAATCCAGCCTCACGCGCGCCGTGGTGATGAGCGGCCTCACCACCGGGACGGCGTTCGGAAGCCTTGCGCTTTCGCATCATCCCGGAACCGCGAGCATGGGAGTGCTGCTCGCGTTGTCGCTCGGATGGACGCTGGTGTCGGCGCTGTTGTTTTTACCGGCGCTGCTTGGAAACCCGCGGAGGGAGGCTTGATGGACTGACGAGAGGCAGCCGACAGCGTGCCGCAGTGCTGATTCGAGACAAGGAGGGCGGGTGGTGACAGGAACTGTCGCGACTCGCAGCTGTGCCGAGTCGGCACCGCCGGTGATGAGACGCGCATTGGCCCGCGTCCCTCAACAATCAGTTCGCTTCCCGTCCGCGCGTTTCAACTTGATGCCACGCGAAGAGCCCGGGGATATAGATCACGATGTCGCGCAGCCTGCGCGCAGCGGCAAGCGCGAGAGAGGACGTTGCGTCGAGCCCGACGAGACTGCCCATCAGCATGAACGCCCCTTCCTGAATGCCGACAGCCCCCGGGACGATGAACGCGGCGCTGTTGATCGCTTGCACGCACGCCTCGATAGCGATCGCCTCGTGAATGCTGACCGGCGTACCGAGGAAGTGCAGCGCGAGCCATGTCTCTCCGCTCGTCGACAGCCACGCGACGAGTTGCAGCACGATGCATGTGGATACGTCGGCGTGACGCGCATGCACGGCGCGTAACGCTCGGTCGACGCGAAGCGAGCGCGCGCGCGCCGATCGCAATCGTCCCGAGAAGAGACGCTCCGCAACGCCGGCCATGCCCGCGAGCGCGCCGACGCGTTGCGCGAGCAGAAACGCGATGCCAGCGGCAAGCATGAGGCCGATGCCGGCAGCGATTTCATTGGTGTACGCGCCTGCCTGGCCGGCGACGAGCAGCAGCGACAGTCCGATCAGCGCGAATGCCGACTGGCTCAACACGGAGAGCGCGACATCTGCCGCGAGGCTCGCCGCAACCGCGGGACGCGACGCCACATGGCGCCGCAGGATCCGATACGCGGCGATTTCGCCACCCACGCGCGCGACCGGAAGCACGCCATTCACCGATTCGCGGATCCATACGACGGAAAGCAGCGTGAGCACTCGCGGCCGGTCGCCACGCGGGAACAGTCGCCGCCATGCGAGCGCATTCGCGACCATCGGCACGAGATGGAACGACGCTGCGACGAGCAGTCCGGGGATCGCATCGACGACGAGCGACGCGATACGCCCGATGTTTTGCCGTGCGAAGATCAGTGCGGCAAGGGCAAGCCCGGCAAGCGCGAGCAACCGCGCGACGCGCTTCATCGTGAAGGCTCGCGCATCGCGCTACAGGAAGTCCGAATATCCGCCCGTTGCAACTCCGTGGTCGAGGACGAGCTTCGGAAGGCCAGGCGCGATCAGCGCCGCGAGTTCGTCGGCATGGCGGCCAGTCGCGCCGGCGAAACGGTCGTTCGTCGCCGGATGCGTATAGATTTCGCTGATTCCGTCGGGAAGGTGGCGAAGCAGACCCTCGATGCGCGCCTTCGTCATCGCGCCCGACCATGCAAGGCCGAACACGCTCTTCGGCGTCATCAATCCGCGGCGATGCGCGCAAAGGCCAAGCAAGCGCCTGCAATGAACCGCGCGCCAGTCCTCGCGTTGTCGTGGCGATGCCTCGACGCGCGCGAGCACCGACGTCGGCTCGCGCGGCACGCGAACCGCGCGAAGGCCGTGCGAGCGTCCGATGTCGAAGACGAGTCGCGCCACGGTCGGATGCAGATGGAAATGATGGTGCGCGTTCACGTGGTCGAGCGGCAGGCCCGTTGCGTGAAAGGCATCGAACTGCGCCTCGATCTCGGCCGCGAGCTGATGCCGCGCCGATCGGCTGAAGAAGATGTTGCAACCGGCGGTGACCGCATTCGCGGGAAACCGTCCATGCGCATCGACGAGCTCGGGAATCTTCGACGGCGCCAGAAGCGGCTTGCCGTCGATCAGCACGAGGTGCAGGCCCACGCGAAGCGACGGCAGCCGTCGCGCGCGCGCCACCGCATCGTCGATCGCGACGCCGCTCATCATGAGGCTCGCGGCCGTCAGGATGCCGCGCGTATTCGCGACCTCGACGGCTTCGTTGACCTCGCGCGCGGCTCCGAAGTCGTCGGCGGTGACGATGAGGTTCTTCAGTGCGCCGTCCCCCGGCGCTCGCGCAGGAACTGGAAGAACTCGACGCCTTCGCGAAGCCGTCGCTTCATCATCTGCGGGCTTTTCACCATTTCGCCGACGATCGACGCGATCTTTCCGCTCCGGAAATAGAAGCGCCTGTAGAACGTCTCGACCGAATCGAAGATTTCGGTGTGGGAAAGATGCGGATAGTGAAGCGGCGCGATCTGCACGCCGTGCGCGTCGACGAGATCGGCATGCGCGTCGTCGAGCCACCCGTTGTCGAGCGCCTGCTTGTAGAGATAGGTGCCGGGATAGGGCGCGGCGAGCGACACCTGGATCGTATGCGGATTGATCTCGGTGGCGAAGCGGATCGTCTCCTCGATCGTCTCTTTCGTTTCGCCCGGCAGCCCGAGAATGAACGTGCCGTGGATCGTGATGCCGAGTTCGTGGCAGTCCTTCGTGAAGCGGCGCGCAAATTCGACGCGCATGCCTTTCTTGATGTTGAAGAGGATCTGCTGATTTCCCGTCTCGTAGCCGACGAGCAGAAGCCGCAGTCCGTTGTCGCGGAGAACTTCGAGCGTCTTGCGCGGCACGTTCGCCTTCGCATTGCACGACCACGTGACGCCGAGCCTGCCGAGCTCGCGCGCGATGGCCTCGGCGCGCGGCAAGTCGTCGGTGAACGTGTCGTCGTCGAAGAAGAATTCCTTCACCTGCGGCAGCGCCTTTTGCGCCCACGCGATCTCCTCGATCACGTGGCCGACGCTTCTCGTGCGATAGCGATGACCACCGATCGTCTGCGGCCACAGACAAAAAGTGCAGCGCGACTTGCATCCGCGGCCCGTGTAGAGCGACACGTACGGATGCTTGAGATAACCGATGAAGTAGCGGTCGATGTCGAGATCGCGCTTGTAGATCGGCGTCACGAACGGCAGGTCGTCCATGTTCGCAAGTGCGGCGCGTGGTGGATTGTGAACGATGCGACCGGCATCGTCGCGCCACGAGAGTCCGGGAACATCCGCAAGCGCACGACCTTCGGCCACGTCGCGAATCGTGAAATCGAATTCGTTGCCGGCGACGAAATCGACCGCTTGCGACGCGGCAAGGCTGCCCGACGGATCGACGGCGACCTTCGCGCCGATCATGCCGACCTTGAGATCGCGATTGACCGATTTCATCGCCTCGATCGTGCGGATATCGGAGGCGAACGACGGCGCCGACGTGTGCACCACCGCGAGATCGAAATCGCGCGCCATCGGCAGAACGTCATCGAGGCCAAGACCATGCGGCGGCGCGTCCACGAGCTTGCTGCCTTCGACGAGCGCCGCGGGTTGCGCGAGCCACGTCGGATACCAGAACGAGCGGATCTCGCGGCGTGCCTGGTAGCGCGAGCCGGCGCCGCCGTCGAAGCCCTCGAACGAGGGTGCCTGCAGAAACAACGTGCGCATCACGTGCGATGTTCTCCGAGCGGCACGAGCGTTCCATCCGCGCGCACCCTGTAGCGATGCCCGCGCCAGCTCACGACGCCGACGAAAAAGCTTGCGAAATGAATTCCGAATGCGAGGAGATCGCGGACGGGTCCGAGCCACGCATTCGAGCGAATGCCCAGAGTATCATCGACCTGCACCTGCAGGACGAGCCGGCATGCAAGCGCGGCGGCAATCATGGCCGCGCTGATCAGCGGCTGGCCCGCGAGCAGCGAGCCCAGCACGGCGAACGGCAGCGGGTGCGTCATCACGAGACCGGCGTAGCCGAGCGGGCTGGCGGCGCGAAGGGTACGTGCCCAGCGCAACTCGTGCCGCAGCAGTTCGCCGATGTCGCGTTCGGCGCAGGTGTGGCTCAGCACGAGTTGCGGAATCCACACAAGGAGGCCCGCCTTGCGAACGGCTTCGCCGATCGCGTTGTCATCGGCAAGGTGCGAGAGAAATGCATCGAAGCCGCCAATTGCGGCGAGCGTTTCGCGCTTCATCGCCATCGTCGCGCCAAAGCACGGACGCGCAAGCCCCGCGGCGAGACCGACGAGTACGTTGGGCAGGAACTGATAGTCGATCGCCATCGCGGCAAGGCGAGCCCACACGCCGCCGCGCACATCGCCGCGATAGAGGTAAGTCACGAGGCCGACACCGGGCCGGCCGAGCGCCGCGACGGTACGCGACAGGTAATCGCGCGGCACGGCGATGTCGCTGTCGGCGATCACGACGATTTCGTGACGAATCCACGCCTCCATGCCAAGCAGATTCGCGACCTTCGGATTCGCGCCACGCGATGCGCTCGTCAGGCGTAGCTCGAGATGCTTGTCGGGTCGCGCCGCGATCAATCGCTCGATGACCAGCACCGCGGGATCGAGCGGGTCGTGCACGCCGAAGACGATCTGCGTTTCGCCCTGGTAATCCTGATCGCAGAACGACGACAGGTTTTCGTAGAGACCGGCTTCCGCGCCGTGGACGGGCTTCAGGATCGTGACGCTCGGAAACGCGGTGAGCTCGGGCACATGCTCGGTGCGAAAACGCCGCACGAGAAACGCCGCCGCGAGCGAGTGAATGCAGCCGCAGCCGGCCAGCACGAAGCACGCAAGCCCGATCGCGTGGATAAGGAGATTGGCGCTCAACATGAAATCGCTACGCCCATCGTCTTGTCCGCTCGCGGCGTCTGCCAATGCAATAATCCACCTGCGATGTCTCCTCGTTCACGATCCGGCGTCGCGGCGGCCGCTGCCGCCGCCCGGCATTGTGCCGTATGCGGGCGCGGAGGGTGCGTGCGCGACGCATTCCCCATCCATTTTGCCTCGGCCGGCAAGACGATCCTTGCAATCCTTGCGCTTGCGGGGCTCGCCGGCTGCGCAAGCATGCCGGCCGGGCAGGGCTCGCCGGACGATCCGCTGGAACCACTGAACCGGAAGGTATTCGCGTTCAACGACGCGCTCGACGACGCGGTCATCAAGCCGGTCGCGAAGGCGTATCTCGCGGTCGTGCCGCCCTTCGTGCGCGACCGCATCCGCGCGATGATCGACAATCTCGCCGAGCCGCGCATCTTCGTGAACGACGTGCTGCAGGCGCGCGTGAACGCGGCAGGCACGACGTTCGCGCGCTTCGTCGTCAACACGGTCGCCGGCATCGGCGGGATGTTCGATGTCGCCTCGCTGCACGGGCTTCCGAAGCAAACCGGCGATTTCGGCCAGACGCTTTATGCCTGGGGCGTCACCGACGGGCCGTATCTCGTGCTCGTCTTTTTCGGACCGTCCGATGTTCGCGACGCATTTGGCCTGGGCGTCGACCTTGCGACGACGCCGCCCGCGCTCGTGTTCCACGGCCACGACGCGAACGTCGCGAGCTTTGCGGTCGGAGTCGTCGATGGCATCGATCTTCGCTCCCGGAACATCGATGCCCTCGATGCGATCAAGGCGAGCTCGCTCGACTATTACACGCATTTCAAGAGCATCTGGCGCCAGCATCGCGCCGCGACGTTGCGCGAAGGACGCGGGCTTCCCCCGACGCCGCCCGAGCTCATCGATCCGGGAGCGACGACGCCCTCGGACCCGCAGTCACAGCCCTGATCGGCACAAGAGCCTGGCATCGCGAACACGTCAGGCTCACGTTTCCGCCACATGAATGAATCAGCTCGAAGGCGCCGGCTGAAGCAGCCGATCCGCCTGCTGCGTGAGCGAGCCGATCAGTGCCTTCGGGCCGCCCGAATCGAGAATCGAGCCGAATTCGGAGCGACGCGTCGCGAGCTCGCTGATCGTGCCGGTTAGGTACACGTCGACGATCTTCCAATCGGCACCCGACTTTCGCATCAGATAGTTGATGGTGACGGGCTCGCCCTTCGGCTGCACGATGCGCGTGTGCACGACGCTGCCGCTTCCACGCGCGTCGACGTTGGGCTCGACCTCGAAGCGCTCGCCGGAGTAGCCGTCGAAGCGGTTCGCGTACGTTGCAATCGTCATTCGGCTGAATGCATCGACGAGCGCGGTCTGCTGATCGGCCGGAATCGACGTCCAGCGCGGGCCGACGGCGATACGCGTCATCGCCGGCAGGTCGAACGACTTGTGGATCACCGGCGCCAGCGCATCGTAACGGCCGCGCACGCCGAGCGTCTTCGCGCGCTTCATCACGTCGAGCAGCGCGTCGTAGAACGCGCGGACGGGCGCCGTCGGATCGGACGCTGCCTGTGCCGGCGATTTACCCGCAAGCGCCACCGTGGCTGCGCAAACGAGCATGCGTATGGCATCGCGTCTAGTCATGTTGTCTCGGCGCTGGCAGCGGAAACCCGCGTCGTCCAGCGGGTGACGTGCGAATCGATGTCGGGCGCGGGCACTGCCGGAAGAGGCGATACCGGCGTGCCGAGATAGAGAAAGCCGACGATCGCATCGTCCTCGCCCAAGCCGAGCGCGCGTTTGACTTCGGCGTCGTACGCGGCCGCGCCCGTGCGCCAGAAGCCGCCGAAACGAAGCGCGTGGGCCGCGACGAGGATGTTCTGCGCTGCCGCACCAGCGGCGACGATCTGCTCGACCTGCGGCACGCTGCGATGCTCGCGGAGCTTCGCGGCGACGACGACGATGAGCGGCGCGCGCAGCGGCTTTGCACGTTCCTTCGCGAGCACGGCGTCCGCGACATTGGGCTCGCGGCGTCGCAGCGCATCGGCCAGCACGCCGCCAAGACCTTCGCGCGCCGCGCCTTCGACGATGATGAATCGCCACGGACGAAGCCGTCCATGATCAGGAGCGCGCATCGCGGCCCGCAGCATCTGGTCGAGCGCTTCCGCGGAAGGCGCCGGATCGGTGAGTCCACCGGGGCTCATTCTTGTCGTCAAGGCTTCGATCGCGTCCATCGCGCGCGTCATGCCGATTCGGGCGCGGCCGCTTCCGCACCGCGGCCGGGCGCGTTCGAGGTCGACGCGAGGCGAAGCGCAGGTCGTGCACGGTTTTCTTCACGCTGCGCGATCGCTACGAGCGGGCGGTTCGTGGCGCCTCGCACGATCAACGCCGCACCTGCGCCCGCAAGGGCAACCCCGGCGATCGAGCGTGCGCGAAGACCGCAGATCGCCATCGCAGCGCCGCCCATGATCGCCGCGCCTTGCGCGGCCGGCGTCCAGCGTCCGAATGCGCGAGGCGTGCGCTCGGGTCCTCCGCCTTGCAGGCTGGAGATCGATTCGGAAGAGTCGTAGACGACGAGGCGATTCTCGACCGACGTCACGCCCCACACGCTTCGTACGGCGTCGCAAAGACGCGTCACTTCGTGCGCGAGCACCGGGCCGGAGAGCGTGACGCATCCTCGATTGGCGCCGACCTGGATCGCATGCGGATGCGAAACGAGGCGACCCATCCGCGCGCGCACGCGTTCGATCAATTGCAGATCGTCGGGCACGGGCGTGTCGGTCAGAAGGTGTCGCGCACGCGCGCGAAGTCCTTCGATCCTGTGCGCGGCGTCGCGGCCGGCGGCGCCGAGCGCCTGGCGCGCATCGCTCACGATGCTGTAGGCCTTGTCGCCGACGATCGCCCGGCGGCGCCTGCCGCGGTCAGGATCGAACATGTACATCGCGACGACGCCGAGCGCCGCGCCGCCAATGACTTTCGTCCATTCGCTCGAAGCGGACATTGCCGATTTCATGAATGCATCCTCCGTCAGGGCGATCGTGGCGAAGCCGCGTCATCGGAGCGGCCACGATCCACCATCAACGCCAAACGCCGATTGAAAATCGACAGCATATCGAAGTCACAATTCCCGCGACCGAAATGCCATGAATCACGCTTGGCGACGCCAAGATCATGCCGCGCCGCCGATCGCCGACGCATCGATGAACACGTGCCGGATGCGCGGATAGCGCGTGCGAATCGCGTTCGTCATGCGGCTGATCGCCGCGCGCGTCTCGCCCAGCGAGCGATCGCTGCGAAAGCGAATCTCGAGCGCGAGAATCACTTCGTCGGGCCCGAGGTACATCGTCGCGAGGCGGCCGATCGATTCGACTGCCGGATCGCTCGCGATCAGCGCGCGAAGCGTTTGCGCGGTCGTGCGACCGACGCCTTCGCCGACCAGCAGACTCTTGCTTTCATAGACCATCACGAGCGCGATCGCGCACAGGAGCACACCGATCGCGATCGACGACGCGCCGTCGGCCCACGGCAGGCCAAAACGCTGGCCGACAAAAATCCCCGCGAAAGCGAAGGCGAGCCCGAGAAGCGCCGCCGAATCCTCGAGAAGCACCGAGAACGTCGTGGGGTCCTTGCTGACCTGGATCGTTTCGACGACGCCGCGGTCGCCTTGCTCCTTGCGAAAAGCGCGAAGCCCGAGGTACCAGGAGATGCCCTCGAACACGGCCGCGACGGCAAGGACGCCATAGCCGAGCAGGCTCGCTTCCGAGGAGACGTGATTGACGACGTGCAGGATGCCGGTCAGGATCGACATGCCACCGCCCACCGCGAAGATCAGCATGCCGACGACGAGCGTCCAGAAGTAAAGCTCGTGCCCATAACCGAACGGGTGATCGGCATCGGGCGGCTTGCCGCTTCGCTTGATGCCATAAAGCATCAGCGCGTCGTTGCCGGCGTCGACGAGCGAGTGGATCGCTTCCGACAGCATCGCCGCGCTCCCCGAAATGCCGGCGGCCACGAATTTGCAGGCGGCGATCGCGAGGTTTCCCGCGATGGCGGCGATCACGGCGGTGGTCGATTCGCGCGCCATCGTCGATTCGCTTGCGATCAACGCAACTCGCCGCTACGCCACATGATCGCGGTCATCGCCGTCATCGCAACGCCGCAAAGCGCGAGCGGCACGAACGCCAGCGCGGGCACGCCGGTCGTGTCCCAGATCGCGCCGCTCAAGAGCGCCAGCACGACCGCGCCGCTGTAGCTCAGCATGAACACCCCCGCCGACGTGCGCGCGACATCCTCCGGCCGACATAACAGCGGCGGCAACGTGAGCCCGAGAATCAGCGCGAGCGCGACGAAGAAGCCCAGAATCGCCGCCCAGACGATCGCGGGCCAATCGGGCATGAGGACGATGCCGGCGATAGAGGCGAGCAATCCGACACCGGCGGCCAGATACGGCCATGCGCGTCGCTCCAGTCGATCGGCAATCACGAGCAGCAGAAGCGATGCCGGCAACTGGCCGAGATTCAGGGCGAGCAGCGTGCCGCTGATCAGATCCGCGCGCCCCCTGCTCGCGAGATAGATCGGCACGAAGCCGTTCATGTCGAAATAGATCGAGTTGATGCAAAAGAACAACGCCCCCAGACGCCAGACCTGCCCGTTGTGCCAATCGGGAAGCCATTTCCCGGGTGCGGCGCTCATCGAGCGCGGCGATGACGAGCGCGGCGCGAACGCGTACACGACGACGGCGATGATCGCGATCGGGACCGACCACGCAACGAGCGAAAGGCGCCAATTCCCGTGCACGAGCGGAAGCACCAGCGGCGCGGTCAGAAGCACCGCGAGTACCTCGCCGACGAGGAGCCCGTTCGTATAGAGCGCCGTGCCGAGCCCGACGCGCCGCGGCAGCCATTGGCGCACGGCGGTTGGCATGATCGGCTGCATCAGCGCGACACCCGACGACATCACGATCGTCGTGACGAGCAGCGCAACGTAACCCGGACTTGCGCCGCGCAAGGCCGAACCCGCGGCAACGAGCGCAAGGCCGCCCACCATCGCAACGCGGACGCCGACGTGCGCGACCAGCAGCGACCCCGCGAGCGCGGCGATCGCGAACATCGCTGGTGGAATGCTCGAGAGAAGACCGACCTCGGTGGCGCTCAAGCCGAGATCGTCGCGAATGGTCGCGATCACCGGCGGCACGGCGAGGATCGTCAGCCGCAGCCCGTTGCCCGCGAGCCAAAGCATGAGCGCGGCGCTCCAGGCACCTCCGTGGCGGGAATCGCCGATAGAATCCCCCCACGCTCGCAGTTCCGCTGCTTCGCTGGCCCTCGAGGGGGCGGAATTCGCGCCTTGGGGCGGCCCTGCGGCGCTCATCGGACACGAAGGGACAACGGTGCTCCCGAGTGAGCGGGCCCTCGTATGGCGGACATTTTTTCGTCATGATAACGTCACGCCTTCGCGACGGCGTCCCCGCGCGCGAAGCAGGATCGACGCGCCCCTTCCTCGGATCGCCTTCCTTTCCGTCACGCCACTCGGGCATGACCATCCGCGCGCACCTGCTGTTGCTTGCGATCGGTGCAGCGTTGCCCGTTCTCGCGCTCGCGCTCGTCCTGTCGGTCGTGCTCGTCGAGCAGGATCGCAGGACGTTCGAGCGGGGCGCGACCGATCGCGCCCGCGCGATGATGACCGCCGTCGACGCCGAGTTGCGCGGCTCGATCACGACGATACTCGGGGTCACGGCGTCGCCCGCATTGCAGGCGAACGATCTCGCGTCGTTCCACGACGAAGCGGCGCGCGTGCTCGCGACGCAACCAGCGTGGCTCGATGTCACGCTCGCGCGACCATCAGGCGAAAAAATGGTCGATGCCGCGACGCCGCTTTCAGAAGCAGGCACGGGCGTGCTCGATCCCGACAGCATCGCGCG
>DATFCW010000239.1:0-3606 GCA_035252665.1 Casimicrobiaceae bacterium
CTCTATTCAATCACGGGACAGCAGTCGCTCGACGACGCAGCCGTCGAGATGTCGAGCGCGAAGTGGAAACAGGATCTCGCGCGCAAGCAGGAAGAGCGAATGCGCCGCGTGCAGGATCTTGTGAACACCGGCATGTCGCGCGGACAGGCCCTCTATCAAGTCGATCATCCAGGGGGCGGACCGCCCGCACTGCCTGCCGCGCACGGCGGCGCTTCGGGTGACACGCACGTGCAGGTGCTCGTGCAGCTCGACGGAATGCAGATCGCCGCGCACACCGAGAAGCACATTGCTCGGCGCATTCGCAATCACACCGTCGACGGTGCAGCGCCGACGTATCGCGGTGATTGATGGCAGGCGCGACGCGCGTTCGTCTCGGCCCGGTGCAGGGCACGAGCGCGGACGATGTGATCTTCGCGCTCAATCCCGATCGCATCCCCCGCGAGTACGGAGCTGTCTATGCGCAGGTTCCCATCGCCGGAGCCGACTACGCGCCGTCGTCACCCGTTTCGAATCCGCCGCCGGTGGCATGGGTACGCAACCAAGCAGATCGAATTCACGCGGACGTGCTGCTGGTCGCGCCGAAGATCTTGAACGGTAGCGGACCAGACGACGTCGAATCGGACATTCGGAAGCTGGAGATCTTTCGCTTCAAAGATCGCAGTGGCGAACCGCCAGACTTGGTGTTCACCGTTGGACCTCGATCAGATCGTGTGCGGCTCGAGCGCATGCAGGTTGATCCGAAGATCTGGACTGAAGACCTCCGCATTCAACAGGCGCGCGTGACGCTCGAGCTGATCGTCGTCCGGCCTCGATACGGGAGTTGAAGATGGCGCTCTCTCCTTACGCACGATTCGGAGCATCGGCACTCGTCGGTACGCCGCAGACGGAGCGGCATCACGTCGTCACCGGCGGCGAGACGTTGCCGCTGATTGCCGCGTACGAATACAACACGTTTCAGTACGACTCGGAGATCTGGCGTCAGCTCGCGGAGGCGAACGGGATCGACGATCTCGACGCGCTTGCCGTCAATACCGTGCTGGTGGTCCCGCCGATCAAGCCGTCGTCGACCTAGAACTTCTTCTCGGAGACCCGTAGCACGTCGCGCGGAAGGACGTTGACGATTCCGCGCGGGAACGGTTCGAAGATTTCCATTCGGACCGACGGTGGATGCGTCCCGCCGACGCGGACGCATTTGCCGAGTCCAACATTCGTCTCATACGACTCGCCGACTTTGATGTCTTTGATCTTCATTGGCTGTCATCTCCTCGTCGCGCTCGATCGCGACCGGGCGATGTCCTGCAGGTTGTGCTCCTCTGCGATTGCGCGCGGCCGCTCTGGTGCCGCGCAGCGGCGGCGCGCTCGAGCCGTGGCACAAAGGGTCGGCGTAATTCGCGCCTGTTAGCAGGAAACGCCGCAACGGTTTGAATCGATACTTCAATCGATGCCGTGGTGATTGACCACGGCACCGTGGTGATGTGGGTCGGTCGCGCGGACAAGAGCGGCCCGATGTCCGCAGATTCCGCGAGCGTGTTTGTGGAGCACTCGCTGCATTTCGTCGACAGCGAGGAGACGCAAATGAAGACCAACAACGAAAGCACTTCAAAGTCGGTTACGCCGGTCGATGAGTTGGTGCGCACGTTGGAACGCCGCGCTGCGCACGCGCGCGAGGAGCTTACCAAGAAGGCACGCTACCTCGCCGACGACATGAACCGTCTCGCGGCGCGCCTCGATGCCCAGGGCGCCGACGCTCACGTCAACTCGCTCGGCGAGGTGCAGCGTCAAGGTGCCGACATCGATCGCCTCTGCGGCGAGTTCATGGGCATGAAGCGTCACCTCGAAGAGCTCGCCGCTGCGCTTGCGCGTAACGCTACCGCGAAGGCCAAGTGATGCGCGGCTGCAACCGATTTGATTGCTGCACCGACTGGCATGAGATCACGCTCGCCTACGGAGACGGTCGCCAAGAGGACGCAGTTCGCGCGGCGGCGTACCGCGTGAGCCTCGGCGAGCACATGGGGTGCCGAATCGGACGCCTCGTCGTCGCGCGCATGATCGCCGATGGCGCGCTCGACCACGCGGAGGTGCGTTGATGGGCCGGAGCAACGACGACCGACTCGCCTTGCCGGATGACGAACGCGCCGGTCGCGCGCCGCGCGAAGCCGATCAGATGGCGCTCGAGATTCTGCTCAATCGCGAGATCAGTGAAGAGCAGCGTTGGACGGCGTTGCGGCAACTAGCCAGCGAGGCCGTGAAGGTTCTCAAGGGCGAGATCGATTGTCCCGAGTGCAGCGATCACGGTCCACACGCCGACAACGGCACGCTCGGTTGGGACCGGAGATTCTCGTGTCGCGCGTGCAACTGCCACTTCGATCTTCGTGACGTCGTGGTCGAAGCTGAGGTGATGTCATGAGCGGCGTGACCTGCACGACCGATCACGCCGTCTTCCAAGTCGAGCACGCGCAGGACGCGATCGATCAACCGAGCAGGCTTCTCGCAGATCTCAAATCGGAGTTGCGCACGACGTTGCCGGAGCCGCTCGCGACGCGCATCGCATCGGCGATCGACGTCGCAAAAGAATGTCTCGATCAGGCGAACGAAGCGGCGGACGCGGTGAAGACGTTGATCATGGATCACGGCCTCCCGGTCGATGACGTCGCCTGCTCGCGCTGCGATTCGCCGGAGTTCTTGAACGTCGAGACGTGCGAAGAGTGCCGTACCGTGCGCGCAGACGACAAGCTCCTTCAGCGCCGGTTGGCTGGATGGCACGCATGAGCGTTCAATCCGACGCCGAGCGAAAGCCGCTCGCCGAATTGAACGTGAGCTGTCGTGAATGTCTCGCAAGCATGTCCGTGCTCCTGCACGACTTCGGACGCGTCTTCAAGGCGTATGTCGTCAACCATTGCCCGCGCTGCGGGTCGCGCAACATTGCCGTCGAGCAGAAGTGGGATGACGACAACGCGGCTCACTGAGATCGCCTCTTCGTAACTGAGTTCTTCTTCCCAATCGCGAAAACAGGAGCAACATGGCGCTTGCCTACCGGCTCGAGGTGGCGGCGCCATCGACTGCCGCGACTGCTCCGAAGACATGGTCGTTCACGCCCGATACTGGAAACGTTGCTTCGATCGAGGCGGAACTCAAAAAGGAGAAGCAACGGATCTCAGTACTGACAGCAGTTCTCAATGATCCCAAGCGAAAGATCTTCGGCGCGCTCCCCGATCCAGCGTTCGCGAACGTCCCCGTCAACCTGTTTCTGAGCAAGCTGGGTAACGCGCAGTCGGTGTCGTCGCTGGCCTTCGCCGGGAAAATGTCGTCGCTGCAATGGGGCTATCCCGGTTACGACAAGCTCACGATTGTCGCGCACGACTCTTCAGTGACGATGAGGATGGCGAAGAAGTATCGCCTCTTCAAAAACAAGACGTCCTTGCAGGTCGCGCAGGCCATCGCGCTCGAATACGGATTCACGGTCGACGCATCGCCGCTCGGAACGGTCGTCCTTCAAGCAAAGGCGACACACTTCGGGCCAGAGCTTTCCGATTGGAACTTCATTAGTCGCTCGCTCGCAGCCGATGGTCTCGAAATCTACACGGTTGGATCGAAGCTCGTTGTTAG
>DATFCW010000240.1:0-4780 GCA_035252665.1 Casimicrobiaceae bacterium
CGAGTTGCAGCCTAACGTTAAGTCGACCACCTAAAAGAAACGTTGCCCATATCGCCACCTAACAAATCGCCGCCCATATCGCCATCCCAAATCCCGAACCACCCCAAACCCATCGAAATCGACGTAACAAACGCGTCAATCATCCATAAGACCGATTCGCGAAGCGCGCGCGCACCTTCAAAATCAACGCCGTGCCGCAAGATAGTACGTCCTATTTATGTCCCCCGGAAGCGACGCCGCCCGCCCCGCGCCTTCTCGACCTCGTTCGCCAGCGCATCCGCTACAAGCACTACAGCCTTCGCACCGAGCAGGCCTACGTCGACTGGATTCGACGCTTCATTCGCCATAACGGCAACCGCCATCCGTCGGATCTCGATCACGAGGACGTGGTCCGCTTCCTCACCCATCTCGCGGCCGACCTGAACGTCGCCTCGTCGACACAGAACCAGGCGCAAAGCGCGCTGCTCTTCCTCTATCGCGAAGTCCTCGCCCGCGAATTGCCGCTTCTCGCCGGTATCGCGCGCGCAAAGGCCGCCACGCGACTGCCCGTCGTACTGACCCGCGAAGAAGTGGCCAAAGTCCTCGTCGCCCTTCGCGGCACTCACCGGCTGTTCGGCGAGCTGCTCTACGGCAGTGGCATGCGCATTCTGGAAGGCGCTCGGCTGCGCGTGAAGGACCTCGACCTTGCGCGTCGCCAGATTCTCGTGCGCGACGGCAAAGGCGCAAAGGATCGCGTCACCGTCGTGCCCGATCGATTGCTCGGTCCGCTTCGGCGGCATTTGCACGAGGTCGAGCACCTGCATCGCATCGATCTGCGCGACGGCTATGGCGCCGTATGGCTACCGACCGCGCTCGCGCGCAAATATCCGTGTGCGGCCCGAGAATGGTGCTGGCAATACACGTTTCCTGCCGATCGGCGATCGGTCGATCCGCGAACCGGAGAGATGGGTCGCCATCACATGAGCGACCAATCGTTCCAACGCGCGATGCGCGAAGCGCTTCGCACATCCGGAATTGCGAAGATTGCGACGCCGCACACGTTGCGCCATTCGTTCGCGACGCATCTGCTCGAGGCCGGCCACGATATCCGCACGGTTCAGGAGCTTCTCGGCCATGCCGACGTCAGCACGACGATGATCTACACGCATGTGCTGAACCGTGGTGGCCGCGGTGTCGTGAGTCCGCTCGATCGACTTCCCGTGCGAAGGCCAAGGTTCCCCGACGACGCGTAGTCGCACTGAACCCGTTTCACGAACGGGATCAATCGACGGCCACACCAATCATGGCTCGCATTTGCATGCGCCTCGCACGAACGCGTCTCGCATGCGAACCGAACGCCGTGCATCGGGCTCTCACGCTCAATCGCATGAAGCTCCGCCCCGACACGACCATCACCGCGGCCGACCTACAGCGCGGCCAGCGCGCGCTCGTTCGCGACGCCGCGTGGGCAAGCATCACCGGGTCGTTATACGGCGGCGTCGTCCTGGTCGCCTTCGCGCTGGCGCTGGGCGCCGGGCCGTTCGTCATCGGCATGCTCGCTGCGATCCCGTTCATCGGCCAGGCGGCGCAGCTTCCGGCGATCGCGCTGATCGAACGCGTGCGTCAGCGTCGCAAGATCACCGTGTTGTCGGTCACCGTGTCGCGCGTGCTGATCCTGCTGCTCGCGCTCCTTCCGCTGATGAGCGTAGTGGAAGGGCGACTCACGTTGCTCCTCGTCGCACAACTGACGATCACGATCCTCGGCTCGCTCGCCGGATGCGCGCTCAACTCGTGGCTGCACCAGTTGCTGCCGAGTAGCGGGCTTGGCGCGTTTTTCGCCAAGCGCCTGTTCTGGGGAACGGCGTGCGCGTGCATCGGCACGCTCGCGGCCGGCCTCCTCGTCGATCTTTGGCCATACGGCGAGAAGCTGCAAGCCTATTCGGTCACGTTCGCCGCTGCGGGCGTCGCCGGTTTCGTCAGCACATGGTTCTTGACGCGCGTGCCCGAGCCGGTGATGACGCAAGCGGGACCGCCCGCGTCGGTGATAAGCAAGATCGCCGCGCCGTTTCGCGATGCGAACTTTCGCCGCGTGCTTCGCTACATCCTCGCGTGGAATGCGGCAACGAACCTCGCCGCGCCGTTTCTCGCGGTGTACCTGATTCAGCAGATGCACTTTTCGCTCGGCACGGTGACCACGCTCTGGGTCACGAGCCAGGTGGCGAATGCGGTCGTGCTCTACATCTGGGGCAGGCTGTCGGATCGGCTGTCGAACAAGGCGGTGTTGCGGGTCGCGCTGCCCGTCTATTTCGCGTGCATGCTGGGCCTTGCGTTCGCGGCGATCCCGCACGCGCGCGACGTCGCGCTGCCGCTGCTCTACGTGGTCCACATCGCAATGGGTGCCGCAGCGGGCGGCATCGGCCTCGCAACAGGCAACATGAGCCTCAAGCTCGCGCCGCAAGGGCAGGGCACGGCTTACCTCGCGGCGACGAGTCTCGTCGCATCGGTCACGGGCGGAATCGCTCCACTGATCGGTGGTGCGCTCGCACATCTGTTCGAGGCGGGCGCGTTCTCCGTCATCGTGCGTTGGGCGTGGTCAGGCGCCGAGGGCGAGGCCACGGTCATCGGCTTTACGCGCTACCAGTTCCTGTTCGTGATCTCCGCGGCGCTCGGCCTTTACGTGTTGCATCGCCTCTCGCGCATTCGCGAAGGCGAGGAGATCAGCGAGCACGTCGTCATCCAGCAGTTCGCGCTCGAGGCGATACGCACGGTGAATCAACTGTCGACGGTCGCGGGCCTGCTCGGCAACCTGTTCACGTTCGGACGCTTGATCGAGCGAAGGTTGCACGCGCGGCGGTCCGCCGTTGACGGCAATGCGGACGCCAACGCAGCGGGCGCCGACGCATTGCGCCGCGCCGGCGCCGCCGACGACATCAATCCCAGCTCAACGCCCCGCCCGTCTGGTACTCGGTGACGCGCGTCTCGAAGAAGTTCTTCTCCTTCTTGAGATCGATCATCTCGGCCATCCACGGGAACGGATTGTCGGCCTTGTCGAAGAGCGCGTCGACGCCGATTTGCTGACAGCGCCGATTCGCGATGAAGCGCAGGTATTCCTTGAACATCGGCGCGTTCAAACCAAGCACGCCGCGCGGCATCGTGTCCTCGGCGTAGGCGTACTCGAGATCGACGCCCTTCTTGATCAGCGCTCGCACGTCGTCGCGGAACTGCGGCGTCCACAGGTGCGGGTTCTCCATCTTGATCGTGTTGACGAGGTCGATGCCGAAGTTGCAGTGCATCGACTCGTCGCGCAGGATGTATTGGTACTGCTCGGAGGCGCCGGTCATCTTGTTCTGCCGTCCCATCGCGAGGATCTGCACGAAGCCGACGTAGAAGAAGAGCCCTTCCATGATGCACGAGAACACGATCAGGCTCTTCAAGAGCTGCTGATCGGCTTCCGGCGTTCCCGTCTTGAACTGCGGATTGGTGAGCGTCTCGATGAACGGGATCAAAAACTCGTCCTTCTCGCGGATCGACTTCACCTCGTGGTACGCGTTGAAGATCTCCGCTTCGTCGAGGCCGAGGCTTTCGACGATGTACTGGTACGCATGCGTGTGGATCGCCTCCTCGAACGCCTGACGCAGCAGGTACTGGCGGCACTCCGGGGCGGTGATGTGGCGATACGTGCCGAGGACGATGTTGTTCGCGGCGAGGCTGTCCGCCGTGACGAAGAAACCGAGATTGCGCTTGACGATGAGCCGCTCGTCGTCAGTGAGTCCTGCCGGATTCTTCCAGAGCTCGATGTCCCGCTGCATGTTGATTTCCTGCGGCATCCAGTGGTTCGCGCAGCCCGCGAGATACTTGTCCCATGCCCATTTGTACTTGAACGGCACGAGCTGATTGACGTCGGCCTGGCCGTTCAACACGCGCTTGTCCTCGACGCGCACGCGCCGGAAGCCGGCCTCGTCGTGTTCGACATCCGCGTTGCGCGCAGGCTGGGGCATTGCGCGCGGCGGTCGCGTCGAAGGCAACTGTCCGGCAATCGCGCGAGGTGTCGCGGGCGATTTGCGTGCGGGCTGTGCGGTGAAATCGTCGTCGAAGCTCAACATGGCGTGCTCTCCGGAATGCTCGTTGTTCGTGTCGTTTGCGTAGCGTTCGTTTCAGGAAGATCCCCCGACGAACGGCCGTCGGGGGATCGTTTCAATGCATCGGCGTCAATTTGTCGTAGAGGAACTCGGGCGTGAAATCCTGACCATCGAGCCAGGCGATCGACGCGAGGCCATAGTCGAGATAGAACCGCGAGAAGCGATCGAGATCGCGCAGCGGCTCGAGCTCTTCGCCATGCAGCTCGTCCGCGAGATCGACGACCCCCTTGCGTCCATCGTTGAACTCCAGCCAGACCTTGTAATCACCGAGCCAGCGTGCGTCCACCACGTGTCGGGGTGCGTACTCGTACCGGGCCAACAGGAACCTCCTTTCGCGAAGTAGATGGCTCGCACGATCGATCGCACGCTCGCGCCGCTAGGCGAGAACGGCAAACGGTCGCGTCACACCGGGAACCCGTCCTGGGAAAGATCGGTGCGCGGCGAATGCATCGACCGCGCGCCCCCAGGAAAAAACAGCGGGCCGTTGCCGGCCTTTTCGGTCTTGCGGGTCCCTGGCGCGTCCACGCCAACTTCGCGTCCTGTCCGGGTTCGCGCGGGTCCGTCGTCCCGATGTCGCCGAGGCGTGCTCTGGTTGGCATCGCTTTCCGTCGCTTCATCGGTCACCGAATCTCGTCGGGCGCCGCGCCGGTCAGAATCCAACC
>DATFCW010000241.1:0-2522 GCA_035252665.1 Casimicrobiaceae bacterium
TGGTTCGAGTCCAGCACGGCCTACCATTGAAAACAAAACGTTGCGTTAACCCGTTCGATCACTCACGTCGCCCGTGATCTGGTTCAACATCAACTCACCCAGGTATTCGTCGAGCGCGCGACAGATGAGCTTGTACGAGTAGTAACTCCGAAGATGCTGCTTGCCTGAGAGGTACCGGACAACGGCTTCGTGCCACGAACGCTGCGGTTTGATTCCGAAATTCGCTTCTCGGAACGCGTCGACCTTGATCTTCGCGAGATACGCTAACGCTTCGTCTCGGTCTTCAGTCCCAGCACTGATGCGTATGGGGCTGCCGTTCGGTAACGTGGCTGCAATCCACCAGCGACGAGAGTCCGGACGCCGGTAGATTCCGGTCTCACGGGCCATTCAACCTCCTTTCCTTTCGGTGGCGGGAAGACGGCCCCTGGGACGTAGAAATCATCGACTACCATTGAGGCAAAGTATGACCAGGAACCGCATGCGGCCGATTCATCCCGGCGAAATCCTGCGCGAGGAG
Organism: Casimicrobiaceae bacterium; assembly: GCA_035252665.1. Classification (GTDB taxonomy): domain Bacteria; phylum Pseudomonadota; class Gammaproteobacteria; order Burkholderiales; family Casimicrobiaceae; genus VBCG01. The sequence continues at coordinate 518 of DATFCW010000241.1, forward strand.
TTTCTGATGCCGCTACAAATGTCCGCTCATGCGCTGTCGCAGGCGATCCGCGTCCCGGCGACTCGCGTGAACGACATCGTCAACGCCAAGCGTGGCATCACGGCCGACACCGCGCTGCGGCTCGCCCGGTACTTCGGCAACTCGCCAGACTTCTGGATGAACTTGCAGGCTGCGTACGATTTACGCGCCACGGAGCGAGAGGCGTCGGTCCGGATCGAACGCGAGGTGTCGCCGCGAGAGGCGGCGTGACCTCTCATGAAGGGGAGCGGGTGCGAATTTCGAGAGGTCAACGCGTCGGGGACCTGTAGACCAAAACGTAGAAACCTTGCTTTGCGTGCCCTTGTGATGCACTGCATTCGACTGTCACGGTGACTTTGCGCGGACGCCGTAAGCAGTTGAAATAGGAATGAAAATAACAATCGAGGTCGCCGTCTCTTAATCCGTTGGTCGCTGGTTCGAGTCCAGCATGGCCTACTCATTCCATCAATAACTTGTTTCTGGCCTAGGGAGAATGTAGGTCCGCATTGGCCTACGGATGGAATCCAGCAGTATTGGCCGGTTGTGTCGCTCGATCGGCTCTCGATGGTGGGTAGTAGTGCTCGGCCCTTCACGAGCAAACGACGACATGGCCGCCGCCGTCACCGCCTCCACTCGCCAAGCCGCCGATGCCGGCGCGGAAATTCTCCGCCACGGCGGCAATGCCGTCGACGCCGCGATCGCGACCGCCCTCGCGACGTGCGTCGCCGATCCGAGCAACGTGGGACTCGGCGGTTACGGTGGCTACATGCTCGTCCAGCGGCGCAACGAACACACGCGATGCATTCAGTTTCCGTTGTGCGCGCCGTCGAACCGCTCGCCGCAAACGCTCGGCGTCGACTATCCCGAGTCAGGGCCGGCATGCTCGTCGATGCCCACTGTGGTCGCCGGACTTGCGCGGGCATGGCGCGAATTCGGGCATCTGCCGTGGTCGGCGCTCGTGCAGCCGGCGATCGATCTCGCGCGCGATGGCGTTCAGGCGAGCGCCCAAACGCGGCGCGCATTCGATCTGTGCCGCGACTACCCGTTCGTTCGCGAATGCTTCGTCTTCGACGAAGACGTCACACGGCTCGCATTCCGTCAGCCGCTCCTCGCGCGCACGCTCGAAACGTGGGCCGAGCGCGGACCCGCATGGTTCTATGAAGGACCGGTCGCCGACGCCGCTTTGCGCGCTTCGCATCAAGAGACGTTTCTCCTCGAGGATTGGCGTTGCGCGGAGGAAGTCGTCGAGGTGGTCGATGCGCCGGCGATCGATTGCGGCGCCGTGCGGGTTCAGGCCGCACCGCTCGAGCTAAGCGGTTCCGCCAGTCTGTTCGCGATGTGCGTGGCCGCTGCACGAATCGGAGAACGCGTCGGATTCGATGCGCCGACCGCGATCACGCAGCTCGCACGCGCGATGGCGTCGATTTGGCAGTATCGCTTCACGACATCCGGCGGAAACCACATTTCGCAAGCGACGATCGACGACTGGGTGGACCGTGCGCTCGCTTTCACGGGCAGCCAAGAAGCGCCCTCTGAACTCTCGCACACGGCGCATCTCAATGCCATCGATGGCAACGGCACGATGGTCGCGCTCACGTACACGCACGGCCCGGTCGAGTTCGGCGGTCGTTGGGCGATTCCTGGGACGGGCATCATCATGAATGGCGGCATGCACAACTTCTCGCGCGGTGCGGCGGTCAATCGCAACGGAAGATGGCTGGGTGTCAGCAACATGACGCCGACGATCGCAGCCGACGCATCCGGTAATCGCCTCGCGCTCGGGTGTCCGGGTGCGCGCAGGATTCCGTCGAACATCGCGATGGTGATCGCCCAGCACTACTTCGCGGATTCAACCTTGCAGCAGGCGGTGAGCGCCGGCCGCGTGCACTGTGAAAATCACGAGCGGGTAAGCTGCGAACTGAATCGACTGGGTCCTGAGCGCATCGCCGCGTTGCGCGCGCGCTTTCCAGTCGTCGACGACGAGACC
>DATFCW010000242.1:0-6922 GCA_035252665.1 Casimicrobiaceae bacterium
CATCATTCGGTAAGACGGCTTGGTGCCGAGCAGGCCGATCGAGCCGGTGACGAACGGCAGCGTGTCGGGCACCGCCGCCTTGCCAAGCAACGCCTTCGCTATGCCGGCGCCGAGCACGTCGGCGACGTCGAGCACCTCGGCGGTGGCGTGCAGCGCACCGGCGCCGACGAGCATCGCGACCTTCTCGCCGGCATTCAGCGCATCGGCTGCGCGCTGCAATTCACGATCTTCGGGAATCGGTCGCGGGATCGCGTAACCGACACCCGAATGAATCGTGTTGTGCGCACGCGGCGGTTTCTCGTACGGCAACTCCTGCAGGTCGTTCGGAACGATCACGCACGTCGGCGCGCGCTGCGCCCGCGCGATGCGGATGGCGCGATCGATGACATGGCGGATCGCCTCCGGCGACATCACGACCTCGACGTATTCGCTCGCCACGTCCTTGAAGAGCGTGGTCAGGTCGACCTCCTGCTGGTAACTGCCGCCCATTGCTGAACGCGACGACTGCCCGACGATCGCGACCACCGGCTGGTGGTCGAGCTTCGCGTCGTAGAGACCGTTCAAAAGGTGGATCGCACCCGGTCCGGAAGTTGCAAGACAAACGCCAACCTGGCCCGTGAACTTGGCGTGCCCGCACGCCATGAACGCCGCCATTTCCTCGTGGCGGACCTGGATAAACTCGAAGCTTTCGTCGGTGCGGTTCAGCGCGCCGAGGATGCCGTTGATGCCATCGCCGGGAAATCCGTAAATCCGCTTGATGCCCCATTCGGCGAGGCGCTCGAGGAGGAAATCGCTGACCGTGGCACTCATGACCTTGCTGCTCCAAACCCGTTCGTCGGCGTAAGTTGGATGCAGTCGATAACGGACAGTTCATTCGCGCGCGACGTTGCAAGAGTTACAACAGGCGCCGCAGCGAAGCATGCGGCGGCGTGTGCGCCACGCGTTCAGGAAGCGACCGCGCGAAGCGCTTCGGCGAAGAGCGACGTGTCGGCGAGTTGCAGGCGAGCGGCGTCGGAAAGAATCCGACGAAAGCGCCGTCCGCCGCCTTCGCCGTGGTAGAGACCAAGCACATGGCGCGCGATGCCACGAAGCGACGCGCCTCGTGCGATGGCGCGTTCCGCGTACGGAATCAGCGCCTCGATCACGTGCGAGCGCGACTTCCCGCTGCCCGCATCTCCGAAGAGACGCGTGTCGACATCGGCGAGGATCCACGGATCGTGATAGGCGGCGCGTCCGAGCATCACGCCATCGACATGCGAAAGCTCGCGCTCGATCGTCGGCCAGTCGACGATGCCGCCGTTCAAGACGAACGCAAGCCGCGGAAAATCGCGCTTGAGGCGATGAACAAATTCATAGCGCAGCGGCGGAATCTCGCGGTTCTCCTTTGGCGAGAGGCCTTTCAGCACGGCGTTTCGCGCGTGCACGATGAAGACGTCGCAGCCGGCGTCGGCCACGATGCCGACGAAATCGCGGACGAACGAGTATTCGTCGCACGCGTCGAGGCCGATCCGATGCTTGACGGTGACCGGGATCGCGACCGCGTCGCGCATCGCGCGCACGCAATCGGCGACGAGCGAAGGTTCCGCCATCAGGCACGCGCCGAAGCTTCCCGTTTGCACGCGCTGCGACGGGCAGCCGCAGTTCAGGTTGATCTCGTCGTAGCCGCAGCGCTCGCCGAGCCGCGCCGCGTGCGCGAGATCGTTCCGATCGCTGCCGCCGAGTTGCAGCGCGACGGAATGCTCGGCGGGATCGAAGTCGAGGTGGCGCGCGACGTCGCCGTGCACGAGCGCGGGCGCCGTGATCATTTCGGTGTAGAGGCGCGCGCGACGCGAAATGAGCCGGAAGAAGTACCGGCAATGACGGTCGGTCCAGTCCATCATCGGCGCACAACAAAATCGCCAACCCAAGTAATTCACTTTTCGAGTCGCAGGTCCGATTGACATCTGAATCGGGTGAAATCTTAAGCGGCAGGGTTGCTCGACGTCTCGTCCCAGGCTAGCCACCGCGTCGCCACGGCGACGCGATTCCCGCGCGATCGGTGCGCACCTAGGCTAACGCAGACAAGACGATCGCGAGGGAGCGGCTGACGGACATCTGGCCAACAGGTGCTCGAGCGTCGCGAGATCGACCGGCTTGACGAGGTGCTCGTCGAAGCCGGCGGCTTCGGTTCGCTGACGGTCGTCTATCTGCCCGTAGCCGGTGAGCGCGACCAACCACAGATTCTCCAAGCCCGGCATGGCGCGCAGTTTCCTAGCGACCTCGTAGCCGTCCATCTCCGGAAGCCCCAGATCGAGCAGCGCCACGTCCGGGCGGAACGCCTCGATTTCCTTCAGCGCCTGCCTCCCGTCGAATGCGACGTGCGTCTCGTGGCCTTGATGAGCGAGAAGCGTCGCAATCGAGTTGGCGGCGTCTTCGTTGTCGTCGATGACGAGCACGCGTCGCGGCGGAATGTTGATCGGCGCCGCGTCGCCCTCCGAGGCGAGTGGCCTGGTGACCCGCGGCAGCTGCATTTCGAACGTGGCGCCTGCTCCAAGTCCCGGGCTGCGGGCGGTCACTCGGCCGCCGTGCATCCCGATCAGGCGCTTGACTACGGCCAGGCCGATACCGAGGCCTCCCTGAGCGCGGTCGATCGTGCGATCGCTCTGGACGAACAGGTCGAAGACTTTCGGCAGCAAGTCGGCAGCGATCCCGGCTCCAGTGTCGGTAATTTCGATGACCACGGTGTCGCCTACTGCGCGCGTATGGATACGGATCTCGCCGTCGATGTCGGTGTACTTGACCGCATTCGTCAGTACATTGCCGACGCATTGGACGAGGCGCGCGTGATCGCCATTGACGAACAAGGGTTCGTACGTTTCGGCAAGCGTGGATAGCTTGAGCCGCTTCGCTCGCAGCTGCGGTTCGACGGTTTCGACCGCCTGAGTGATGATGCCGGCCACATCAATCACGTCGCGACGCAGCGCGATCCTTCCCTGAGTGATCCGCGAGACGTCGAGCAAGTCGTCAGTGAGCCGCGTGAGCTGCCTCGTCTGGCGCTGGATCATCGCGACCGCGCTGCGCGAACGGCTGTCGTGGCCAACCGTTGTGCGCGCCAAGAGCTCGCTCGCGGTGGTGATGGGCGAGAGCGGATTGCGCAGCTCGTGCGCGAGCATCGCGAGGAATTCGTCCTTGCGCTTGTCGGCATCGCTCAACGCCTCTTCGGCCTGTCTGCGCTGTTCGATCTCGCGCTGGGAAGCATGATGCAGGCGTGCGTTGTCGAATGCCACTGCAGCCTGGGCGGCTATCGCGAGCACCAGCCGCTCGGATCGCTCGTCGAATACGGCCGCCTCCGGGTGGCCGAAGAACAAGCCGCCCAGAACCTCGCCGGATGCCGTCTTCACCGGCACTCCAAGATAGCTCCGCACCGGTAGATGTCCCTCGGGCATGCCGTAGTAGGGGGGGCTGTGGCCGTAACGGGGGTCCGCCGTGACGTCGCTGCTGCGCACGACCGCCTCGCCGCGAAAGATCGGCCCGAAAACCTCGGTATTGCGTGGCTGGGGAAAGCGGGCGAAGGCTTCGCGTGATGCGCCGGACAGCGTATAGAGCCTGTACCACTCGCCTTTCTGATCCTGCACGTTGTAGAAAAAGGCGCCGAAAGCCGCACCGGAGACTTCCCTGGCCGTGTCCGTTACGACCTGCACGACACGCTCGAGATCGAGCTGTGCCGCGACCAATGCGTGGCTCACTTTGCCCAGAAGCTCCTGTACCCGTGTCTCCTCGTGAAGCTGCTCCTCCGCCTGCTTGCGCGCGGTGATGTCGATCGCGGTTCCAATCACGCGCACGCATCTTCCGCCATCGTCGAAAATTCCGCGGCCCCTGGCCGCCACCCAGCGGACCACGCCGTCCTCCTTGCCGACGGTCCGATACTCGACGTCATAGAGGGCGCGCCGTTCCGGGTCGAGCGCAGCGCCGAAGGCGTCGCTGACCCGCTTCCGATCGTCCGGATGAAGGCCTGAATAGAAATCGGACATGGATACGGGCACGTCGGGCGAAATGCCGAACATGGCCTTTACGCGCGGGGGCCAGAACAACCGGTCTGCGACCATGTCGACGTCCCACAGTCCCATGTCACCTGCCTCGGTCGCAAGCCGCAACTGCTCTTCCCGCTCCCGAAGGGCCTCCTCGGTCAGTTTGCGCTCCGTCACATCGCTCGCGGCGCCGAACCACTCGACGATGTTGCCTTGCTCATCCTTGAGCGGGACGGCGCGCGAGAAGACCCATCCGATCGTTCCATCGAGGCGCTGCACGCGATGCTCGAGCTGGAAGGTGCTCTTGGTGCGGATCGCCCGCTCAACGGCCGCCATCACGTGCGACTGGTCGTCGGGGTGAACGTAATTGTCGAGCCAACCGGCGCTTGGGCTGGTCGTATCGCGAATGAAGTTGCGTCCCTGCAGGTGAAGCATCTCGCGCCAGTCGGGGCCCATCCGATAGATGACTTCGGAGGTCGCGCTGACGAAGGTATGGAACCGCTCATCGCTCTCCCGGCGCATGCGCGCGAGCTCGAGCCGGGCGCCCACGCGGGCCACGAGCTCCCTGGCGGAGAACGGCTTGACCAGGTAGTCGTCGGCGCCGGCGTCGAGCCCTTCGACGCGCGCCTCTTCGCCGGCGCGCGCAGACAGCAGGATGACCGGGACATCGCGCAGCGTGTCGTCGCTCCGCAAGCGCTTCAAAAGGCCGAGGCCGTCGAGACGCGGCATCATGATGTCCGACAGGACGAGGTCCGGCCGCTCGCGACGCGCCGCCTCGAGCGCCTGCTCGCCGTCGGCGACCGACTCCACGAGGAACGTGGGCGATAACAAGTCGCGAACATATGCACGCATGTCCGCGTTGTCGTCGGCGAGCAGAATGCGGGCGCCGGCGAGCTTGACGCGGGTATCGGGCAAGGATTGGTCCGTGAGCGCACGCAGCCGCAACGAATCGTCGACGATGTCCGAGGGAATCCAGCGAAGCGCTTCCTGCACGAACGCCTGGGCGCCCGTCGCGGTGGAAGCGAGCGTGCGCGTCGCCTGAATCCTCTCGGAAGGCAGATGCGCGTTGCCGAGCGGTAGGCTGACCCGAAATGTCGTGCCGCTGCCGAGCTCGCTTTCGGCCGCGACCGTGCCGCCGTGCAGCTTTACGAGCTCCTGCACGAGTGCGAGTCCGATACCGGAGCCTTCCTGCGTGCGACCCGTCGTACCTTCGACCCGATGGAATCGTTCGAAGAGCCGTGGTAGCTCGTGCCGCGGAATGCCGACGCCGGTATCGGCGACTTCCAGCACCGCGTTGTCCGAATCCCGACTGAGCCTGACCGTAACATTGCCATGCAGCGTGAACTTGAATGCGTTCGAAAGAAGATTGAGAACTATCTTCTCCCACATTTCCCGATCGACATACGCGACCTCCGACAACTCGCATTCGACGTCGAAATCGAGACCCGCCCGCTCCATCGTCGAGCGGAAAGTGCTCGCCAGATCGTTCGTCAGCGCGGCGAGATCGGTAGGCTCGTACGAGGCTTGCACCCGACCGGCCTCGATGCGCGAAAAGTCGAGCAGGCTGTTCACCAGCTTGAGCAGCCGCATGCTATTGCGCTGCGCGAGTTCGAGCTGGGTGCGCACCTGCGACGGCGTATCGGGATGCGCGGCAGCCTGCTCGAGCGGCGCGAGCATCAGTGTCAGCGGCGTGCGGAACTCATGGCTCACGTTCGAGAAGAAAGCGGTCTTGGCCCGATCGATCTCCGCGAGCGCCGCGGCCCTGCGAAGATTTGCTTCGGCCGCCTGCGCATCAGTGATGGCCGCGGCGATCTGTCCCGCGACAAGGCCGAAGAATGACCGGTACCCCTCGTTGACATGCTGTCGCGGGCTCAGGCCGGCGATGAGCATCCCCGCGAGCCGATCGTTGCCGGGACCCTTGAATGGAAGCACGAGCGCCTGACGCACCATGTCAGGCCAGGGACCGGCGGCGACCTCTATTCCGGCTCCGGGAAGGTCCGACACCTGCTGCACCGATTCGCTCTCGAGCAGCCTTGCGAACGGCCATGCACGGGTCGATTCGTCGACGACGGGCGGGACCACGCGATCCGGAACGTCGTTGGTCTTCGCGACGCGATGAGCGACGTGCGAGTCCAGCAAATAGATGGCAGCAAAGGGGATGCTGTTCGGATACTGATCCAGCACCTCGCAGGCCCCGCGGCAACACTCTTCGACGCTCGAAGCACCGACGGCTCGTGCCGCCAGGTCCTTCAAAATGCGCAACCGCCGCTCTCCTACAACGCGCTCGGTTACCTCCGTGACAACGCACAGCATCCCCGCAATACGGCTTGAATCGTCGTACACGGGGCTGTACGAGAACGTATGGTAGGTCTCCTCGGTGAAGCCGCTGCGCTCGAGAAACAGCAGCAGCGCTTCGTCCCACGTCGCCCGGCCCTGCTTGAGCACTTGCGTAATGCGCGGGCCGATGTCGGGCCAGATTTCTTCCCAAACCTTGTCCGAGCGCGCGCCGAGTGCCCAATCCCGCTTGACCCCCAAGGTCGGCGCATAGGCGTCGTTGCAGAAAAAAGTAAGCTCGGGACCCCACAGCATCCACATCGCATAGCGCGAGTCGAGCATCACTCGCACGATCGTCTTCAGCGATTGCGGCCAGTCCGAAGACGGCCCGAGGGAGGTCTTTGTCCAGTCGAGCGCACGCATGCGAGCGCCCATCTCTCCGCCACCGACCAGGAACTCATCGTCGGCGCGGCGCGACTCCTTCATTTTCCTACGGGTGGCCACCGAGGAATGATCTGCCGAGGAAGACATCGCCATCTCGGAACCGTCCGACAACCCTACGATCGATGGTTGCGCACGCTCGGATCGCGATTTGACAGCGAAGGCGAAGCAGCTGCATCGAGAGGTATGGGTTCGCGACG
>DATFCW010000243.1:0-14198 GCA_035252665.1 Casimicrobiaceae bacterium
TCGCCGGGCGAAAGCGCGACGCAGAGATCCGACGAGCCGCCCATCTCGAGCACGATCACCGATACGAGCCCGCGCTCGCGATCGACCCACGCGCCCGTCAGCGCCAGGCCCTCCATCGCGAGACGCGTGCCGTGCGCGCGCGGCGCCAGCGACTCGAAATTCTGCAACCGATAGAACTGGCCCGGCCGGAACCTCCGCGCGGCGGCCGGCGCATGCACGACGACTTCGACGATCGTCGGCGTCAGGCGAACGACACGCTCGACGCGCGCGCGGAACGTGTCGTTCAGCATCGCGAAGAATTCCGCATCCGGGCGACGCTCGGCAGCCCGCGCGCGCGCGAGCATTCCTGAGACGATCGGATAGCCCTGCTTCGCGCTCGCCATCGCCTTCACGACGTTGCCATGGAACGACGGATGGAGATCGCCGAAGAAGCTGATCGCCCGACCGTCGTCGCGAATGTGCGTGAGCACCGCCGGTTCGCGCGGCTTCGCGAGGCCTTGCACGGGCTTCGTCGGCGTGCCGTCTTCGCGCAATAGCTGGAAATAGCGTCCGTCGAGTGCGAAGTGCCCGCGATCCTCGCGCGCAAGCACCGTGTTGGGTTGGGTGCCTGCGGCGATCAGGATCGTCCGCGCGGGCAAGCGTGCACGGCCGGTTTCGACCCAAACACCCTCGCCGCTTCGCAATTGCACCGAGACCGAAAGTGCGCTCGCGTGGCCCGCGTCGTCCACCTCGACCGCAAGCGGCGTCAACCCTTCGGCGAAGTGGATGCCTTCCTCGAACGCTTTCGCCACCTCCTCGTGATTGAGCGTGTACGACGGACTGTCGATCAGCCGCTTGCGATAAGCGATCGTTGCCCCACCCCATTGGCGCACGAGCTCGACGATCGCCGGCGCACGATTCTCCGCGGCGGCCTTCGCGCGCTCCTCGCGAATCGCGCGCGCGTGCGAAAGAAATTCGTGCGCGATCGCCGCCTCGTGGGAGCTCCATGCGGCCTCGACCGCAGCCGGCCCGCTGGCCGCGACGAGCGCCTCGTAGCGCGCGAGAAACTTCTCGACCTGCACCGGGTAGTAGGAAAGCGCTTCGGTCGCGGTGTCGATCGCCGTCAGCCCGCCGCCGATGACGACGACGGGCAGGCGCACCTGCATGTTCGCGATCGAATCGCGCTTGGCGGCGCCGGTCAATTGCAATGCCATCAGGAAATCGGACGCGGTGCGAACGCCGTGTGCGAGGCCGTGGGGAAGATCGAGCACGGTCGGCCGCCCGGCGCCAGCGGCGAGCGCGATGTGATCGAAGCCCATTGCGAACGCGTCGTCGGCGTCGACCGTTCCGCCGAAACGCACCCCGCCGTAAAGGGCGTAGTTCGCGCGCCGCTCCAGAAGCAGCCGGATCACCTTCAGGAAATTCTTGTCCCAGCGAACCGTGATGCCGTACTCCGCGACGCCGCCGAATCCAGCCATCACGCGATCGTCGAGCGGCTCCTTCAGTGACTCGAAATCCTCGATCGGCCGAAACGGCACGCGCTCGCCGTTCGCGCGCACGCCGGAAAGCTCGGGTGCGAGTGGCTCGATCTTCAAGCCGTCGATCGCAACGACGGTGTGACCTTCGTTCAGAAGATGATGCGCAAGCGTGAAGCCGGCCGGCCCCTGCCCCACGATCAGCACGCGCTTGCCGCTTGCACGACGCGGCGTCGGACGCCGAAGGTCGAGCGGATTCCAGCGCGTGAGCAGCGAATAAATCTCGAAGCCGTACGGCAATTCGAGCACGTCCTTCAGGATTCTTGTTTCGGATTGCGGAATGTCGACCGGTTCCTGCTTCTGGTAAATGCACGCCTTCATGCAGTCGTTGCAGATCCGATGTCCGGTCGCCGCGGCCATCGGGTTGTCGACGCAGATCATGGCGAGGGCGCCGATCGGCACGCCTTCCGCGCGAAGCTTGTGGAACTCGGAGATCCGTTCCTCGAGCGGGCAGCCCGCGAGCGTGACGCCGAAGACCGATCGCTTGAACGGGTCCTCGGGCCGGGGCGCTTTCTCGAGCAAGCCCTTCGCGCACGAATCCTTGCCCTGCTCATGGCACCAGATGCAGTAATGCGCCTGATCCAACCCGCCCACGAGGTCGGTGCCCGAATCGGTGAGCTTGAATCCCTGTCGCCGTCGAAATCCTTCGTCGCTCGGCCGCTGAAGCGAAGCGACGCCATTGTGCGTGACGCTTTCCACCGGCACGAGCCTCGCCATGTCGAGCTTGTGCGGCGCGCGAAACAACACGCCGCCACGATGCGCGACCCTTCCCTCCCGCGTGTGCGAAGCCCACGCCGCATAGCGTTGCGCGGTGTCGAGCGCGAGGGCATTGGCCGCCTCGTCGCGTTGCCATTCGGTGATGCGTTGCGCGAACGCGAGCTCGAACGCCGCGACGTCGGCGCCCGCCGTACCGAGCATTGCATCGAGCGCGTTGCGCAACGCCGAACCATCGAAGATCGCCGCGACATCGGCCTTGTACGCGTTCATCGCCTTGCGTTGCACGAATTGGCGCTTGACCGCAAAGAGCGGCGCAAGCTCGTGATGCCGCGCTTCCAATGCGCTTACCGCATCGCGGATACCGAAGAGGTCGGCGAGGAAATCCTCGAGATGCGGCGCAAGGTCGATCAGTAGCGTCGACTCGTCCTTGGCGGCAAGCGAAGAAGGGTCGGCACGCGCTTGCGACAACCGCGTGGCAAGCAACGAATCGACGCGCGCGACATGCGCGACGAACACCGCGTCGATACGCTCGGCGCCGTCGACCGAGTAGAGGTCGGCGAAATCGAGGCCGTGGGCGAGTCGGAGCATCGGGTACGAAATTGTGCGAGCGGACGGCAAGAGCGCGTTCGGAAGCGGCAATTTTATCGGGTGAGCCCGGCCGGCCGACAGCGCGCCGGAGTCATATCGTTATGCGCGATCGGGAGGCCATTGTCCGGATATGGGGCCGCTTCCATGACAAATCGATGGCGCGCGCATCGCCGTTTGCTACCATCCGGCGCAATCCTCTCGCGCGACGTACGAGGCGCTTCCGCCCTGTCGCTCGCTGGGTACCGCCAAAGACTACCGAATCCAGGAGTTCGCATGTCGCGCCGCTTCATGACTCTGTGGGCGATCCTGCTTGCCGCCGCGACGACAGGCAGCGCGCTCGGCCAGACGATTCGCTTGGGCGAGGTCAACGAGTACAAGCAGTTCCCCGCGTTCCTCGATCCTTATCGCAAGGGGATGGAGCTCGCGGTCGACGAGATCAACGCGCAAGGCGGACCACTGCGCAGGCACATCGAGGTCATCTCGCGCGACGACAACGGCGCCCCCGGCGATGCCGTGCGCGTGGCGGAGGAGCTCCTGACGCGCGAGCAGGTCGCGCTGCTGATGGGCACGTTCGCGTCGAACATCGGCCTCGCCATCAGCGATCTCGCGAAGCGGCGCCACGTGCTCTTCATCGCGAGCGAGCCGCTCACCGACAAGATCGTGTGGCAGGACGGCAACAAGTACACCTTCAGGCTGCGCGCGTCGACCTACATGCAGACCGCGATGCTCGTGCCCGACGCGGTCAAGCTCGCGAAGAAGCGCTGGGCGATCGTCTATCCGAACTACGAATACGGACAGGCCGCGACGGCGACGTTCAAGCAGCAGATGCAGGCCAAGCAGGATTCAGGGATCGAATTCGTCGAGCAGGCGGTGCCGCTCGGCAAGATCGAGCCCGGCGCCGTCGTGCAGGCGCTGATCGATGCGAAGCCCGACGCCATCTTCTCGTCGCTCTTCGGACCGGATCTCGCGCGCTTCGTGCGCGAAGGCCGACTTCGCGGACTCTTCGAGGGACGGCCGGTCTTCGACCTGCTCGGCGGCGAGCCCGAGTACCTCGATCCGCTCAAGGACGAAGCGCCGGTCGGCTGGTACGTGACCGGTTACCCGTGGTATGCGATCCACACGCCGGAGCACACGCGTTTCCTCGACGCGTACCAGGCGAAATTTCACGACTATCCGCGGCTCGGCTCGGTGGTCGGCTATAGCGTCGTCAAGTCGGCGGCGGCGGCGATCGCGCGCGCAGGCTCGACCGACACCGAAAAGCTCGTCGAGGCAATGCTGAATCTCACCGTCGAAACGCCGTTCGGGCCGGTCACGTATCGAGCGATCGATCATCAATCGACGATGGGTGCATACGTCGGACGAATCGCGGTTCGGGACGGCAAGGGCGTCATGGTCGACTGGCACTACGCGAACGGCAAGGATTATCTGCCGCCCGACGACGTCGTGCGGCGACTGCGGCCACCCGACTGACCGAGTGACGCTCGATTCGCTCGCCGTCCAGGTTCTGAACGGGCTTGCGTCTGCATCATCGCTGTTCCTGACCGCCGCGGGCCTGACGCTGATCTTCGGCGTCACGCGCATCGTCAACTTCGCGCACGGCTCGTTCTTCATGGTGGGCGCCTACGTCGCGTACGCAGCGGGAACGGCATTTCGCGCCTTTGCCGGATCGACCAGCGGATTCTTCGCTGCGGCGCTCGCTGCGGCGTTCGCGGTTGCGGTTCTCGGCGCGCTTGTCGAAGCGCTGCTGCTGAAGCGCCTTTATCCCGCGCCGGAGCTTTTGCAACTGACGGCCACGTTCGGCATCGTCCTCATCGTTCGCGACGCCGTGCTGGGGCTCTTCGGACCGGAAGATCGCCTGGGTCCTCGCATCGCGGGTCTCGATGGCGCCGTGCATTTCCTCGGCAGCGCCGTGCCGCAGTACGACCTCTTTCTGCTCGTCGTCGGCCTTGTCGTCTTCGTCGTGCTGACGCTCGTCATGCAGCGCACGCGCTTCGGCATGCTCGTGCGAGCGGCGTCGGAGAACCGCATCATCGCGGGCGCGCTCGGCGTCGATGAGCGTCTTCTCTTCACGTCGGTGTTCGCGCTCGGATCGTTTCTCGCAGGCCTCGCCGGTGCGCTCGCCCTGCCGCGCGAGCCGGCCAATCTCGGCATGGACCTCTCGGTGATCGCGGATGCGTTCGTCGTCACCGTGCTCGGGGGTCTCGGATCGATTCCGGGCGCGTTCGTCGCGGCGATCGTCATCGGCGTGACGAAGGCGCTTTGCATCGCGGCCGGGACGGTGCATATCGACGGCTTTGCCATCGCGATGCCGAAGCTCACGCTCGTGATCGAGTTCGTCGTGATGGCGCTCGTGCTGCTCGTGCGTCCGGCCGGACTCTTCGGCACCGTCGGCATGACCGCGCCGGCGAACGCCAGCTTCAACGCGTGCACGAGCATCAAGCGACCCGGCACGCGCAGCGGCATCGTGGCGGCGATTCTTGCGCTGGCCGCGCTGCTTTTGCCATTGATCGGCGATCCGTACGCGCTCGTGCTCGCGACCGACATGCTGGTCGCCGCACTCTTCACGGCCAGTCTCGCGCTGATGTTGTCGACCGGCGGCATGGCATCGTTCGGCCACGCGGCGTTCTTCGGCGTCGGCGCGTATGCCGCCGCGCTTCTGTCCGTGCACGGCCAGCCGTTCGTCGTCGCGTTCGTGCTCGCGCCCATCGTTGCGGGTGTCGCGGCGCTGGCGTTCGGCGCGCTGGCGCTTCGCACATCCGGCATCTATTTCGCGATGCTGACGCTCGCGTTCGCGCAGATTCTCTGGTCGGTCGCCGTGCAGTGGGACTCGCTGACCGGTGGCTCCAACGGCATCGTCGGCGCGTGGCCGCCCGACTTCATCGGCGAGCGAACGCACTACTACGTTTTCGCGCTGATCGTCGTCGCCACCGGTCTCGCGGCGCTCGCGATCGTCGCTTTCACGCCATTCGGTTACGCGCTTCGCGGCGCGCGAGATTCGCGGCTTCGCGCCGCCGCGCTCGGCATCGACGTTCGCGCGCGTCAATGGAAAGGGCTGATCATCGCCGGCGCGTTCGCAGGCGTGGCCGGCGCGCTCTTCGCTTACTCGAAAGGCGGTGTCGCGCCGGATGCATTGTCGATTCCGCACTCGGTAGACGCGATCGTCATGCTGCTCCTTGGCGGCCTGGGCAGTCTCTTCGGTCCGCTGATCGGCGCCGCGACATTCACGTGGCTGCAGGACGTGCTCGCGCGTTACACCGAGTACTGGCGCGCTTTCGTCGGCATCGCGATCCTCTTGATCGTCAGCGTCTTTCCTTGCGGCATTGGCGGCACTTTCCGCGCACGTGGCTCATGGCCATCGCCGAGATGAACGGCAACGCGGGCGTTCCGCTGCTCGTGGTCGAGTCGCTCGTCAAATCGTTCGCGGGCGTTCACGCCGTCCGGGACGTCTCGTTTTGCGTCGATCGCGGCGAGCTGGTGGCGATGATCGGGCCGAACGGCGCGGGCAAGACAACCTGCTTCAATTTGATTCACGGCGAGCTTCGCGCCGATGCGGGGGACGTTCGCTTCGACGGCCGATCGATTCTCGGCCTGCCGACGCACGCGATCGCGCGCCTCGGCATCGGGCGAACGTTTCAGGTCGCGGCGACGTTCGCGTCGATGACGGTGCGCGAAGCGGGCGCGCTTGCCCTCGCCGCGCACGATGCGCGCGACCACAGAGCCCTGTCGACGATGTTGCGCATCGACGATCCCCGCGTCGATACGCTTCTTGCGCGGGTGGGCGCCGAAGAGCTGGCCCGCGTCGCGTGCGCCGCACTGTCGTACGGCGACGCGAAGCGCGTCGAATTGGCACTTGCGCTTGCGGCCGATCCACGGCTGCTGCTGATGGACGAGCCGACGTCCGGCATGGCGCCACGCGCGCGACGCGAGCTGATGCTGAAGGTCGCCGAGGTCGCGAGGCGCGAGCATGTCGCCGTGCTCTTCACCGAGCACGACATGGACATCGTCTTCGGCTTTGCGGAACGCGTGATCGTTCTCGACCGGGGCGCGATTCTCGCCGAGGGTGCGCCCGCGGCGGTGCGTGCCGACGCGAAGGTACAGGCCGCCTATCTTGGCGAGCCCGTCGCTTAGGCGATAATCGCGCTCCGTCCAGCCATGGCCATCGACTTCGACATCCCGCGCGAGCTCGCGGAGCTGAAGGCGCGCATCCGGGCCTTCATCGCCGACGAGATCATTCCACTCGAATCGGATACGCGCCGAACCGCGCACGGTCCCACGGACGATTTCCGGCGCGAATTGATCGACAAGGCGCGTGCCGCCGGATTGCTCGCGCCCCACGTTGCGCAGGAATACGGCGGCCTCGGCCTGTCGCATGTCGGTCGCGCGATCGCGTTCGAGGAAGCCGGCTATTCGCCGCTCGGACCGATCGCCATGAACGTGTTCGCGCCCGACGAGGGCAACATGCACATGCTCGAAGCGATCGCGACGCCGGCGCAGAAGGAGCGATGGCTGCGGCCGCTGGCCGCCGGCACGATGCGCTCGTGCTTTTGCATGACGGAGCCGCCGCCCGGCGCGGGTTCCGATCCGTCGATGCTAACGACGCTGGCAACGCGCGACGACGACGACTACGTCATCGACGGCGGCAAATGGTTCATCACCGGCGCGAATGGAGCGGCTTTCGCGATCATCATGGCGAAAGTGCCGGACCAGGGCGCGACGATGTTCGTCTGCGACATGAACGCGCCAGGCATCGTCATCGAGCGGACGATGGATTCGCTCGACACCTGCTTCGCCGGCGGCCATGCGGTCGTGCGCTTCGACGGCGTTCGCCTTTCACCGAGCGCGGTGCTCGGCGAAGTCGGCCGCGGCTTTCAATACGCGCAGGTGCGCCTGTCACCCGCGCGATTGACGCACTGCATGCGCTGGCTCGGCGCGGTTCGGCGTGCGCACGACGTCGCCGTCGACTACGCGCGTAAACGGGAGGCGTTCGGCAAGCGCCTCGGCGAGCACGAAGGCGTCGGTTTCATGCTGGCCGACAACGAAATGGACATGCACGTCGCGCGTCTCGCGATCTGGCATTGCGCATGGCTTCTCGATCGCGGCGAGCTTGCGCTGCACGAATCGAGCCGTGCCAAGGTGATCGTGTCGGAAGCCGCATGGCGCGTCGCGGATCGTTGCGTGCAGGTTCTCGGCGGCCAAGGCGTGACGAGCGAGACCGTCGTCGCCCGAATCTTTGCGGACCTTCGCGCCTTTCGCATCTACGACGGCCCGTCGGAAGTGCATCGCTACAGCATCGCGCGGCGCATCCTGCGCGGTGAGCGAAGCGACAAGAGGCAGCCGCAATGAACGACGTCGAATGCCTCGAGCAGCACGCGGCGGTCGCATCGTGGCTTCGCCGGGAAACGAACGCGCGCGACGTGACGATCGTGCGCTTCGAGCATCTCGAAGGCGGCGCCGTCGCGGACAACCGGCGGCTCGACGTCGCGATCGACGGCGGCCCATGGCAAGGCGAGCGCGCCTTCGTGCTTCGCACCGACCCGGCGCTGCGCATTGCGGCAAGCCATTCGCGCGCCGACGAATTCGCGCTGCTTCGCATTGCGCACGATGCAAAGGTGCTCGCACCCGCGCCCCGGTTCCTCTGCACCGACAGCGCCGTGCTCGGCCGGTCATTCTTCGTGATGGATTACCTGCCGGGCGTGGCCGCGGGGCACCGTCTCACGCGCGATCACGCGCTCGTGCCGGATCCGTCGGAGCTTGGGCGCGCGCTCGGCGAGAACCTCGCGCGCATTCACGCCGTGCCGCCGCCGCCGTCGCATGCCGCCGCGAACCCGGCCCTCGCGTCGATCGAGCAATATCGGCGGTGGCTGGACGCGCTCGACGACGCGTATCCGGCACTCGAATGGGGGCTGCGCTGGTGCGAGCTGCGAGCGCCTGCGACCTTCGACGTCACGCTGATCCATCGCGACTATCGCACCGGCAACTATCTGGTCGATGACGGCCGGCTGGTGGCCGTGCTCGACTGGGAATTCGCGGAGTTCGGCGATCCGCGTGAAGACCTTGGGTGGTTTACCGCGCGCTGCTGGCGCTTCGCGCGACCCGACCTCGAAGCGGGCGGCATCGCGCCGCTCGAGCCCTTCCTGGAGGGCTATGAAGCGCACGGTGGTCGCGCCGTCTCTAGAAGCGACCTTGGCTATTGGCAGGCGTTGGCGCACCTGCGCTGGGCGATCATCGCCCTGCAGCAGGCACGACGCCATCGCGAAGGCGAGCGCTCGCTCGAGCTCGCGCTGACGGGGCGCATCGTGCACGAGCTCGAGTACGAAGCGCTGCGCCTGACCGGTGCGAAGCCAGCGCATGCGCGGCTCGGCTGCGAGCGTGAGCAGCCCTCCTCCGACATTTCCGACGCCGCGGACCTGCTTGCGACGGCACGCGAATCGCTGCTCGGCGACATCGTTCCGTCGATCAACGCATCGAAGCAACGCTACAACGCATTGATGACTGCCAATGCGATGGCCATTGCCGCGCGGGAGGTCTCGCTTGGCGACGAAACCGCCCGCCGCGAAGCTGAACGTCTTCGGTCGCTGATTGCTGGTTTGAATTCGCCTGACGAGCCCAAGCCCGCTGATCTTCGCGACATCCGCCGCATCGTATGCGCGGCGATTCGAGCCGGTCGCTTCGATGACGCCCTCCATGCGAATGCGCTTGCCGCAGCGCTGATCGACAACGCCACCGATCGCGTGGCGATTTCGAATCCGCGAGCGTTACGCGATCCCTGACGCACGCGGGTCGCGCTTACGAGGCGAGTCGCCGAAACCCTTCCTCGAGATCGTCGATCAGGTCGCGCGGATCCTCGAGGCCGATCGCAAGCCGCAGCGTCGGTCCGCCCGGATTCCATGTCGTCGCGGTTCGCGCGCGCTCGGGCCACGTCGGAATGATCAGGCTCTCGAATCCGCCCCAACTGAAGCCGAGACCGAACAAACGCATGCCATCGAGCATTCGCGCAATGCGCGTCGCATTGATGGGCTGAAGCACGACGCCGAACAAGCCTGAAGCGCCCAAAAAATCGCGCTTCCAGATCGCATGGCCGCGATCGCCAGGCAGCGCAGGATAGAGCACCTGCCGCACTTCCGGGCGCTTCGACAGCCACTGCGCGATCTCCAACGCGCTCGCGGCATGGCGTTCGAGGCGCACGGCGAGCGTCCGAAGTCCGCGAAGTGCCAGGAAGCAGTCGTCGGTCGAGGGCGCGATCCCCATGTCGGTCCACAAGCGCGCAAGCGAAGGAAACGTTTCCTTCGTCGCGACAATGGCGCCGAGCAGCACGTCGGAGTGCCCGCCGATGTATTTCGTCGCCGCATGCACCGACACGTCGACGCCGTGATCGAACGCCCGGAATCCGAGCGGCGTCGCCCAGGTGTTGTCGAGGATCAAGCGCGCGCCATGCGCGTGCGCCGCGGTCGCGATCGCCGGAATGTCCTGCACCTCGAACGTGAGCGACCCCGGGGACTCGGCGAACACGATCGTCGTTCGCGGACGAAATTCGCGCGCAATCCCAGCACCGAGCAGGGGATCGTAATAACTGACATCGACGCCGAGACGGCGCAAGTGGTTGTCGCAGAAGCGGCGCGTCGGACCGTACACCGCGTCGGTGACGAGCACGTGATCACCGGGACTCGTCAGCGCAAGGAGCGGAAACGTCGTTGCGGTGAGCCCGGAGGGGACAACGAGCGCGGCGTCGCCGCCTTCGAGCGCGGCAAGCGCGTGCGAAAGATCGGTGATCGTCGGCAGCCCATGCAATCCGTAGGCGAGCCCGGAAAACGCGCCGCGCGTTGCCTGCTCGAGGTCGGCCGTGGTTTCGAACAGGATCGTCGATGCCCGAAACACCGGCGTGTTGACAGCGCCAAGGAATCGACGTGGGTCGCGTCCGAGATGCGCGACGTTGGTCGCCGGGCGATAACGCCGCCGATCGCTCATTCCCGTATGGCGTCGACGATCCTGCGCACCTGCTCGTCGACGCTCGCCGTAACGTCGACGTCGATCGCATCCGTGGGCGCCTCGAGCGCATTGAACTGACTGCCGAGCAAGCTCGCTGGCATGTAACGATGGTGTCGTGCGGCGACGCGCGCGGCAATGGTGTCGAAATCGCCGCGAAGATAGACGAAGCGCACGTCACCCGCCGCCATCAACCGGTCGCGGTAGCTCTGCTTCAGCGCCGAGCAGGCGAGGATGACGTTGCCGCCATTTGCAGTCGCCTCGCGAAGCATTTCGACGATGCGATCGAGCCAGGGCCAGCGGTCCTCGTCGGTAAGCGGAATGCCCGCCACCATCTTCGCGACGTTCGCGGGCGGATGAAGATCGTCGGCGTCGATCAGCGGCCAACCGAGCTCGCGCGCAAGCGCCTCACCAATCGTCGTCTTGCCCGAGCCCGACACGCCCATGAGGACGACGATCATCGCGATTCGCTCATTGCGATGTGGGTGCGGCGCTCGCAACCGCGTGGCCACCGAAGCCCTTGCGCATCATCGCGAGGACCTTGTCCGCGTAATCCGATCCGCCCTGGCTCGCAAAGCGCGACATCAGCGCCAGCGTGATGACCGGTGCGGCGATCCGTTGCCCGATCGCCTCCTCGACCGTCCAGCGCCCTTCGCCCGAATCGGCGACGAGCGGTGCGACGCCCGACAACTGGGAATCGATTGCGAGAAACTCGGCGCAAAGATCGAGCAACCACGAGCGAACGACGCTTCCATAGCGCCACATCTGCGCGATCTTCGCGACATCGAGACGAAGATCGGTCCGGTTGTGCATCAGGGCGAAGCCTTCGGCGAACGACTGCATCATCCCGTACTCGATGCCGTTGTGAATCATCTTGACGTAGTGACCGGCGCCGACGGGCCCGCAGTGCAGCCAGCCGGCATCGGGCGCGGGCGCGAGAATTTGCAGGTACGGCGCGAGCATTGCAGCTGATTCGTCGTCGCCTCCGAACATCAGCGCGTAGCCGTTCGCGAGTCCGTGCACGCCGCCCGATACACCACAGTCGACGAAGCGGATCTTCCGCGGTGCGAGCGCCGCGCCGCGGCGTTGCGAATCGGAATAGTGCGCGTTGCCGCCATCGACGACCAGGTCGCCGGGCGCGAGCAGCGTCGCCAGCTCGTCGATCGCATGCTGCGTCGGATCGCCTGCGGGCACCATCAGCCAGACGATGCGCGGTGCCGACAATCGCTGCACGAGGTCTGCGAGCGTGGCGACGGCGTCGATGGCATCGCGCACGACAGCCTGCCGTGCCGACGCGTTCGGATCGAAGCCAATCACCTGCACGCCGCCGCGCACGAGGCGCCGCGCCATGTTGGCGCCCATCCGCCCGAGACCCACCATCGCGATCTTCATTTCGTTCCCTCCTTGCGCGATGCTACCGAAACGCCGACGACGTCGCCAATGCCGGCGACATTCCGTGAGGCGACGATCGCCGCGGCGACGATCAGAATGCCGCCGGCCATCGTTCGTGCATCGGGCACTTCGCGAAGCAGCAATGCCGCCAGAGCGATGCCGTAGACCGGCTCGAGCGCCGCGACGACGCTGGCGGTGTGCGCCGAGACCCGCCGCATGCTGGCGATGAAGAGCGTATGCGAAAGGCCCGTGCAAAGCGTGCCGAGCACGATCAGCAACCCGAAGTCGATCGGCCGCGGCCATGCGGTGCCGCGCAACGCAATCGCAGCAATGGGTAAGAGGCACGCGGTGGCGAAAACGTTCTGCCACAATGCAATGCCAAGTGCGCCGCGGCTCGCGACGAGCGCGCGGTTGCGAAGCGTGAGCCACGCGAACGTGAATGCCGAGACGAGCGCCAGGCCGAGGCCGCGCAACGCGCTGTCGTCCCACGACAGGCTCGGCGCGAGGGCCGCGAGACCTCCGGTGGCGAGCAGCGCCGTCGTCCATTCGCGCCATGCGGTGACATCGATACGAAGCCGACGCGAAAGGAGCAGCACGAACACCGGGAACACGGCGTAGCCCAACAACGCAATCGCGACATTCGCGACCTGGACGGCGGCGAAGAACGATACCCAGTGCATCGCGAGAATCGCGCCATTGACGAACAGCGCGCGATCGCGGCGGCCCGGCGTCTGGCGCCGCCATTTCGCGACGAGCACGAGCGTGACCGATGCAACGGCGGTGCGTCCGAGCACGATCGCGATCGCGGGCAACCCGATCCATTTGCCGAAGAGCGCCGCCAGTCCGAACAGCGCGACGGCGGCGTGCAGCGCGACGAGAGCGGCGCGGGGAGTCAAACGCGTGGCGGTCGGATTGAGTGGGCTCCAGACAGTTTGGGGTCAGAGACGAAACTCGTGCGCGGTGTGCGAATTGGCGCGGTTGTCACGTGAGTTTCGTCTCTGACCCCAAACTGTCTCTTAACCGAAGCGCGGGCCGCCATTGTGCCCGCGGGAGAGATGACGGCTGCGCTAGAATGCAGCGCTTTTCTGCGCCTGATCCCTGATCCCTGATCCCTGATCCCTGATCCCTGATCCCTGATCCCTGATCCCTGATCCCTGATCCCTGACACCTGATGCCTGCCGCCGACATTGTCGCTTCCGTTCGAAAATCGCCCGGCACGCGCGTCAAGGTCGCGGTCTGCGACATCGACGGCATCCTGCGCGGCAAGTATCTGCACAAGGACAAGTTCGAGTCCGCCATCGAAGGCGGCTTCGGATTCTGCGATGTGGTGTTCGGCTGGGACTGCCACGACCAGTGCTACGACAACACGACGCTGACCGGCTGGCACAAGGGCTTCCCCGACGCGCTCGCACGGATCGATGTCGCGACGCATCGCAAGGTCCCGTGGGACGACGAGGTCGACTTCTTCCTCGGCGAATTCGTCGTGCGCGAGAACGGTCGCGACATGCCGTTTCCGCTCGACGGCCGGCAGGTGCTGAAGCGTGTGCTCGCGCGTGCCGAGAAGCTCGGCGTGATGCCGATGTGCGGGCTCGAGTTCGAGTGGTTCAATTTCGTCGAGACGCCGCAGTCGTGGGCGGACAAGCAGGGCATCGGCCCGACGCCGCTCACGCCGGGCATGTTCGGCTACTCGCTTCTGCGCGCCAATCACTCGCGCGCGTTTTTCAAGGCGATTTCCGAGGAGATGGCCGCGTTCGGCGTGCCGATCGAGGGCCTCCACACCGAGACCGGCCCCGGCGTGTTCGAAGCCGCGATCCTGTTCTCCGAGGCGCTCGAAGCAGCCGATCGCGGCGTGCTGTTCAAGACCGGCGTCAAGGAGATCGGCGCGCGCTTCGGCATCATGCCGAGCTTCATGGCGAAATGGAGCCAGCAATATCCCGGCTGCTCCGGGCATTGCCATCAGTCGCTGTCGGACGGGAAGAAAAATCTCTTCCACGACCCCAAGAG
>DATFCW010000244.1:0-13955 GCA_035252665.1 Casimicrobiaceae bacterium
GGAGCGATCCGAGTGCCGCCGAACGTCCATACGGTCGGCATCGTTTCCGAGGCGGAGAAGAACGCGCTACTTGCACGTGCGGATGTCGCACTCAATCCGATGTTTCAGGGTGGGGGATCGAGTCTCAAAGTGCCGGATTTCATGGCTGCCGGGCTTCCGATGATCAGCACGCGAACCGGCGTACGCGGCTATGCGCTCGAGAGCGGTCGCGAATACGTCGAGGCCGACCGCGACAGCTTTGCCGGGCGGACGCGAGCGCTGGTGCGCGATTCGGAACTGCGCAAACGCATCGGCGCCGAAGCGCGCCATTACGCGATGCGAGCGCTCGACTGGAACGTACTCGGCCGCCGCTATCGGCGTGCGATCGATGGGGTGATCGGGCGCAAGGCGAAGCCGCGCGTCCTCGTCGTCACCTATCGCTTTGCCGATCCGCCGCCCGGCGGTGCGGAGACGTTCCTCGCGAGGACCGTTCAGGCGCTCCATGCGCGCGGGAACGTGACCGTCGACGTCGCCACCTGCGACGTCGCGACGATTGCGGACAAGTGGCACTTCTCGGCGGAATACACGCGCAACGAAGTGGCTGTCCCCACGCCTTCGTATGTCGATTCGCTGTTTCGTTTTGCGCCCGACGAACGCTCTGGCGACGATTTCGAGCGTTGTCGCGAGCTTTTTCGCCAGTGGATGCAGGAGATGCGGCAGCAGGCGCGCTCGCTCGTCGACGAAGCAAGCCACGTCCTGCTCGGTGGCTGGAATCTTTCCGAGCGTAGCGGTGCGTCGATCAGGCGATGGACCAGCGCACAATCCGAGGTGCAGGTAGGTCGCGCGGCGAAAGAGCTACGGATTGTCGGCGATGCGCCGGCCAACGTCGTTGCCGAGATTCATCGCGACGGAAAGCGCGTCGCTATGCGAGCGCTCGACGGACGTTTCAATTGGCGTACATCGATCGGCAATGGCGGACCGGTCGTTTCGCTCGCCGCGCAGTCGACCTTCGCACCCGCCGGCGACCCGCGCGAGCTGGGATTCGTCGTCGATGCGATCGAGTGGAGCGACGGCACGTCGTGGCACGCGATTCCGCTCGACGCCGACTTCGAGCTCGTCGCACGACGCGAAGACAACGATCGCTGGATACGATCGCTGATCGAGCTCGCGGAAGCGCGCGGGCAGGACGTCGATCGCCTGTTCTACCTCGTTCGCGGCCCGCATTCGATTCGTCTCGCGCACTGGCTCGAAGGAAACATCGCGAGCTACGACGTCGTTCTCGCGCACGGCACGCCGTTTTCGACGTCGGCGCTTGCCGCAAGGATCGCGGGGCAACACGGGGTTCCGGTCGTGTGCCTGCCGCATTTCCACGTGGAAGACCGCTACTACCATTGGCGCTTCTATTACGAGATGTTCCGCAACGCCCGGTACACGATCGCCGCACCCCAATCCTCGAAGCGCACGTTCTTCGATCGCATCGGCGCGAACGCGGTCATCGTGCCCGGCGGCGGCGTCGACCCGAGCGAGTTTCGCGCGGACGTTCTGGCAACGGGTGCGCGGGCCTTCGCGCGCGTGCATCGCGCTACCGCGCCCTTCGTCCTGGTCCTCGGTCGAAAAACGGGCGCGAAGAACTATCGCCTGGCGATCGACGCAGTGGCGAAGATCAATGTGGAAGATCATCGCGTCGATCTCGTGCTGATTGGGCCGGACGACGACGGCGTGCCGGTCGGCACCCCGCACGCGTTCTGCTATGGCGCGCAGGATCGCGATGTCGTCCTCGGCGCGCTTTCGCAGGCGCTCTGTCTCGTCAATATGAGCGAAAGCGAGAGCTTCGGCATCGTTCTCCTCGAATCGTGGCTGGCCGGGCGGCCCGTGATCGCGCAGCGGAATTGCGCCGCGTTTCGCGACCTGGTCGTCGACGACGAGAACGGTTTCTTGGTCGAGACGCCGGACGAGCTTGCGCGTGCGATCGAGCGGTATCTGCACGATCCGGCATGCGCGGATCGCCACGCACGAGCAGGTCGGCCTGTCGCCGAGCGTCATGCGTGGTCGCGGATCGCCGGGGAGATCGAGCGGATACTGGTCGATGCGAGTGGTACGTGCGCCGAGGCGATCGCGCCATCGGTCATCGACGACGACGCGTCAGTGCCGATCACGGCCAAAGTCCCGTGACGTTGTGTGAAAATCACGGCCCCCGGCATCGAACATCGACCAATGGCACTCTCCGAGGGTCACGCAGTTTCGCGACGAACGATCGAGGCGCCAAGCGTCGATGCGAAGCCGGAGGCGACCGCAGCTGCTCCGCGGGACGAGTCGAGCGCTGCAGACCATCGCGTGCGTCCTCTGATCAGCATCGTGGCGCCGTTCTTCAACGAGGAAGCGGCTCTCGAGCGATTGCTCGCGCGGTTGGCAGCCGTCGCGGACAAGCTTGCCGACCGCTATCGTTTTGAGTTCGTGCTGATCGACGACGGAAGCCGCGACGGCAGCCTCGGGCTCGCGCTGAGGCTGGCGCAGTCGGAGCGGCGCCTGCGGGTGATCGAGCTTCGACGCAATTATGGGCAGACCGCCGCGCTGCAGGCGGGGCTCGATTGCGCCGATGGCGACGTCATCGTCTCGATGGACGCCGATCTGCAGCATTTCCCGGAGGAGATCCCGCTGTTTCTCGAGCGGATCGAGGCCGGGAGCGACGTCGTCTGCGGCTGGCGAAGCGAGCGCAGGGAAGGCATCGTGCGCCGCTGGCCGTCGCTCGCCGCGAACTGGCTGATCCGCAAGGCGTCGGGCCTGACGATCCACGACATCGGGACGACGTTTCGAGCCTATCGCCGCGAAGTGATCCGCGACGTGCTCCTGCTTGGCGAAAACCACCGGTTCGTTCCGGTCTTCGCGAAAGTGGCGGGCGCGCGGATCGACGAGATTCCCATCGGCAACATCGAACGGCCACACGGCGTATCGAATTACGGCCTCTCGCGCACGATCAACGTCTTCATCGATATCTTCTTCCTATATTTCTTCGTCCGCTATTTCGATCGCCCGATCCGGATTTTCGGCAAAATCGCGCTCGCGACGTTCGCCGTGGCGGCAACGATCACGCTGGTGTTGCTCGGCATCTGGATCGACGGCGGACAGGCGGTCGTGCGCGAGCGAAGCGGCTGGTTCATCTCGGCGCTGATCCTCTACCTTGCGTCGATTCAGTTCCTCATCGCGGGGCTGATGGGCGAGGTCCTCGCGCGGATCTACTTCTCCAATCAGAATCGATCCGCCTATCGGATCCGCAACGTGTGGCCGGCATCCGTGGTCGAGCGTCGCTGATGCGGCGATAGAGGAGCGGCGGGCGTGTGTGGCATCGTCGGCTGCTATTCGCTGCACGGCGCGATTCGCGACATCGACGCGCTGTGCGAAGCGACCAATCGACTGCATCACCGCGGACCGGATGATGGCGCCTGGTGGAGCGACGGGCCGTTCTTTCTCGGGCACCGGCGCCTGTCGATCATCGATCTCGCGCAAGGTGCGCAGCCGATGGCGTCGCGTGACGGACGCTTCGTGATCGCGTTCAACGGCGAGATCTACAACTTCGTCGAGCTGCGCGCCGAGCTGCAAGCGGGAGGCGCGCAGTTCGATACCCACTCCGACACGGAGGTCATTCTTCACGGCTACCGCGCATGGGGCCCCGATGTCGCGCGGCGGCTCGTCGGCATGTTCGCGCTCGCCATCGTCGATCGCGTAGCGAAGACGCTCTATCTCGCCCGCGATCGCTTCGGCGAAAAGCCGCTGTTCGTTCACGAATCCCCCTCGGCGATTTCGTTCGCGTCCGAGGTGGGTGCCTTGTCGAGCATGCCCGGCATCGAGCGGGCGCTCGACGCACGAGCGCTCGGCGCGTACCTCTGCCTCAATTACGTTCCCGGCGACCGCTCGCTTCTGGTCGGGATCCGGAGGCTCGAGCCCGCGACGTGGCGCCTTTATTCACACGACGGAGTGGGCGAAGAACGATACTGGTCGCCACCCGCGCAGGTCGATGAAAATATCGATCGCGACGAAGCGCTGCACGAGCTCTCGCAGCGTATCGACGAAGCGATCCGCATCGCGCTTCGCAGCGACGTTCCCGTTGCGCTTTTCCTGTCGGGCGGCATCGATTCGTCCGTGATCGCCGAGAGCGCGGTGCGCCAGGGAAAGCTTCGGCATGCCTACTGTCTCGATTTCGACGAAGCCGGCTTCAGCGAATGGGACAACGCGTCGTTCGTCGCGAAGCGGCTCGGCGTCGAATTGCGACGTGTGGTGCTCTCGGCGGGCGCGCTCGCCGATTTCGTCGCGGTGGTCGAGCATGCCGACGATCCGCTCGCCGATTCGTCGGCGCTGGCCGTGTGGACGCTCGCGCGCGAGGTCGCGCGCGATTACAAGGTCGCGATCAGCGGCGACGGCGGCGACGAGCTTTTCGGTGGCTATCTCACCTACCGGGCGACGATGTATCAGTCGCTTCTTTGCGATATTGTCCCGTCGGCGGTTCGTCGCGGAATGCGAGCGCTCGGGCCGGCGCTTCCGACGAGTGCCGGCAAGGTGACCACGAGCTACAAGTTAGCGCGCTTTCTGCGCGCCGCCGACCTTCCGGCCGGCGAAGCGCATTTCGCCTGGAACGGAAGCTTCCTGCCCGAACGTGCGCGCGCGTTGCTTCTAAACGAGGATGCGCGCGCCAGCGCCCGTCGTGCGCTGCGTGAAATGGCCGAACGGCATCAGCTCACCAATAGCCTATCGCTTCGCGCACTTCAGCGTGCCGACATCGGCGACTATCTTCCGAACGATATCCTCGCCAAGGTCGATCGAATGACGATGGCGCATGGGCTCGAGGCACGCGCACCGTTCCTCGTTCCGAGCGTCGCCGAGTACGCGCTTCGTCTTCCCGATCGGTTCAAGCTCGCGCGAACCGGACCGCCGAAGCGCATCCTCCGCCATATGGCGAACGCACTTTACGGCGCACGCATCTCGCGCGCGAAAAAGCAGGGCTTCAGCATTCCGGTTCACCAATGGCTGCGAGGACCCGCGCGCAACCTGGTCGAAGACTTGCTGTCGGCGCGTTCCCTCGCAGACATCGGCATGCTCGATTCGCACGAAGTCGATCTGGTCAAGGAATCGCACATGCAGGGGCGCGCGCAATGCGGTTTCGAGTTGTGGGGCTTGATGGTGCTCGCGGCCTGGCATCGCGCACGCATCGCGTCGACGCCATTGCCGGTTCGCCGGGAGTTGCGCAGGATCGCGCTCCCCGCGGCAGGAAACGGCCAACCGGACGCGCTAGCCGCCGCGGTCTGACAGCGCCGATGCGGCAGACGCCGTCGATGGCGCTCGCCCTAGCGCCAGTGCAAGCATTCCCAGCGCGACTTGCACGCCGACGGTGACTGCGTGCGTTGCCGTGACGGCTGCCAGCGCGAGATCGAATCGCACGTGCCAGGGCGAAAGTGCGAGCACGCCGAGCGCGTGGTAGACGCCGATCGATGCGGGCGATGATGGAATCGCAGCGCCAAGGTTCGTCACGACAACGAGCAGCAGCGAAGCCACGATCGCCGGCTGTACGCCGAACGACGCCATGCAGAGCGCCATGCCAAGCGCGTAGCTCGCCCATCCCGCGAGCCCGAGTGCGACCGCGGCCGCCACGCGCACGGAGCCGCGCCGATCGCGCGGAACCAGGACGCCGATGGCATCAATGAAATGCCTTGCTTGCGCCATCAACGGATCGTGCAATCGCGGCGCAAACCGCCGCGAGATACCGCCGGCCGCCGCAATGGCGATTTGCGGGCGCACCGCAATCATAAAGACAGCGCTCACCGCCGCGGCTGCGGCGATGCCTGCCGCTCGAAGTCCTGTAAGGATCGTGTTCGGCAGATCGGCATAGAGCGCGACCATGAATGCCATGGCGAGGAGGGTTAGAACATCGAGCAGGCGCTCGAGGCCGATACTGCTTGCCGCGCGCGTGATTCCGTGGCCGCACGCCCGGCGCAACAGCACGACGCGCAATCCGTCGCCTGCGCGCATCGGCAACGCAACGTTCGCGAGATAGCCAAGCATCAGGTAGCGAAAGAGCTGCATGACCGGCGGTTTCGGTTCGATGCTCAGAAGCAGTCGCCAGCGCAATGCGAAAAGCGCGTAGGTGAGCACCACCAGAGGGATCGCGCTCGCGAGTGGTCGCCATGCGACGCCGCTGAAATCGCCGATGAAGCGATGCCAGTCGACGCGCAGCGCGAGCAGTGCGACGCAGCCGAGCGAAAGACCGATTCCGAGCACGCGACCGATTCGTTGCCGGCTCACGTCTTGCGCCAGCACGCGATGAACGTTGGAAAACAGCATTTCCACGGCAGCCGATTGCAGGCGGCCTCCAGCGCAAAGAGCGGCGGCGCCAGGTAGCGCTTGAGCCCCACCGGAATGCGGAACAGCAGGCTGTTCTGGATCAGGAAATATGCGGGCCCACCGGCGTATTGGCATCGGAGCGGCGCAAAGCCGCGCTTCGCCGCCATGCTCGCAATCCGATCGTGCGCAAGCGCGTGCTCGGTTGCGGCGTCGAAATAGCGATCGCGGCGATACCAGAACTTTCGAACGCCTTCGAGCACGTACTCGCTGTTCGGCTCATACATCAGCAACATGCCGCCTTCGCGAAGCAGGCCCGCGATCGTCCGAAACGTCGCGTCGAGGTCGCTGACGCAATGGTGCAGTCCGCCGACGATGATCGCGACGTCGAACGCCATCCCGGTATCCGTGCGGGCGGTAAGATCCAGCTGATAGGCTTCCGCGCCAACCGTCGCTCGATACTGGCGACACGCGGTCTGCGAAATGTCGAAACCCACGACTTCGGCGCGCGGAAATCGCCGCAGCACCGCGAGGGAATTGTGGCCGCTGCCCGACGCGAGGTCGGCGACGCGCTTGCCGTTGAGGTCGAGGCCGTCGAACATGACGCCGTAGACGAAGCGTTCGCGGAATGCCATCGACGTCGCGTCGTAGTAATGGCGCTCGTAGTCGTCGTGGATACGCTCGTAGTGAAGCTGCTGACGCGCGCTTTCGGGCGTCATCGCGACGGAAGAGGTTTTTGCAACGTGCAGGAGATGACTGGCGCCATGGCAGCGATTATCCGCGGGAGCGAATGAAAGCGAAACGAAGTCCGCATCACGAGCTTGCCGCGAGAACGATCGAGGACTTCGGCGAGCAATGGACGAATTTCAGCGATACGAGCGGATTCTTTGGCTCCAGCGAGTTGCTCGCGGATTTCATCCAGCCGTTCGACATGCGGAAATTCGCCGGAGCGCGCGTGGCCGACATCGGCGCCGGCACCGGACGCCACATACAGGGTTTGCTCGACGCGGGCGCGACCGAAGTTCTGGCCGTCGAGCCGTCGAAGGCGATCGAGGTCATCAGGCGAGGCTTTGCGCAACGGCCGAACGTTCGAACGATGAACATCGCCGGCGCGAACCTGCCTCGCGATTCCGACCTCGACTACGCGATCAGCGTAGGGGTCGTTCACCATATCCCCGAGCCTGCCCCGGTGATCCGGGCCGTGTACGAGGCGCTCAAGCCGGGTGGTCAGTTCGTCGTCTGGCTTTACGGCAAGGAGGGGAATCGCCTCTATCTGACTCTCGTCACACCGATCCGATGGTTTTCGCGCAAGCTCCCGCTGCGCGCGCTCGATGTGCTTGCGCGCATGCTCGACGTTCCGCTTGCCGCGTACATCGCCATTTGCAGGCGCGCATCGTGGCCAGGATTGCCGCTTCGTGATTACATGGTCAACATCCTCGGTCGGCTGCCGAGCGCGAAGCGCAGGCTCGTGATCTACGATCAACTCAATCCGCACTATGCGCGGTACTACACGAGGGCCGAGGCTATCGCGTTGATGGCGCAGGCGCCGTTCGAGGTCGAAGCGCATCATCGACGCGGCTATAGCTGGGTCGTGATCGGAACCAAGCCGCGACGCTGAGCGAGCACGCGCGTGCGTCGCGCCGCGATGACAAACGCCGCGAGCGCTGCGAGCGCCGATAGCGAGATCGCGAGCCCGGCGTAGAAGGCCAGCGGACGATAGCGCAAGACGACGCGATGCCGCCCGGCGGGCACTGGCAAACCGCGCAGCGCGTAATCGGTTCGAAGCACGCGCGCATCGACGCCATCGATGGACGCCGTCCATCCTGGATAGTCGACATCGCTCACCACCAGGAACGCATTTCGCGTCGCCTGCGTCTCGAGCTCGATTTCATTGTCCTGGAAGCGCTCGATGGTGACATCGCCCGCACCCCCCGAGCCGGTCACCTGGAGTCGCAACGGTTCCTCGACGAACGCCATTGCATGCGGATCGTAGGCGCTTCCGTCGGGCGCCACCGACGTGCGGATCGCGCGAAGAATCTCGCCGGGCTTCGCCGCGACGACCCTCGATACCAGCCATGCACGCGGCAGCGCGCGTTCGTTGCGATAGATCGAGCTCGTCCCGAAATCCTCGACACGGGTGAATCGCGCGCGATCGGAAAGGCGCGGATCGCCGTCCCGAACGTGCCACGCGCCGGCATGGGCGGTGTCTACGAGGCTCATGCGTGAAATCCGCAGCGTCGCGGCACCGGGGGCGAGCCAGTCGACGACAATCTCGCCGTATCGCTTCGGCTCGACATGCAAGCGAGTGAGGAAACGATGCCCTTCACAGGTCGAACCGTCGGCGCGTCTCGCGTGCCAATCGTCGAAGACCTTCGCGGCCTGGTGCTTGACGACACCCTTCACGTCGTCGCAATCGATCGCCCACTCCGAAGTGTCCTCACCGGCATGCAGCACGCGTGCATGCGCACGTCCCAGCGTATCGATGAGCGAAACGCGAGCGACGGGCGCGCCTTGCTCGATGCTCGTCGAGCACGACATTGCGCTCACGATGGCGATCTCGTCGAATCGCACTGTATCGGGGACGGGAAGCCGCAACTGCTCGCCGCCGCTCGCGCCACAGCCGGATCCCAGGACGACGCGAAGGCCATCAGGGTTCCACATCCCATGTCCGGCTTCGGCGTCGATGGCCGGCGCGCTATTCGGCGCCACGATGTAACGCCCGGCGAGCAGGTCGGGCGCGCGATCCGCGGAATCCAGGACGGCGGGA
Source organism: Casimicrobiaceae bacterium (assembly GCA_035252665.1). Lineage (GTDB taxonomy): Bacteria > Pseudomonadota > Gammaproteobacteria > Burkholderiales > Casimicrobiaceae > VBCG01. The sequence continues at coordinate 9,074 of DATFCW010000244.1, forward strand.
TTGATCCAGCCGCCGTTCGTGACGAGCGATAGCTCCGCATAACGTCGCTGCAGAAGCGGCCCATAGCCGCTGACGCTCGGCAAGCCATACAACTGCGACATCATGGGCGAGAACGCCTGCCTCGGTTCCTGCCAGCCCATCATCGGCATGACTCGTTGATGCGCGGCCACGAGCTCGTCCCGATAGCGCTCCGCGTAGCGTGGCACGCGCAACGCGTCGACAGGCGTGCCGTATCGCCATTGCTGAAACCAGGCATGGCTGCCGAGGTCGATCGCAAGCGCCGCAGCAAGCGCAACGCTTCGCGTGCGATCGCCGGGCGCTCTGACCCAGTGAAGCAACGCGATCGCCGAAACCACGAGCACCGCCACCGGAATGCCAAGCGCGGGATTGGCCGACGCGCGAGGCAGCGTCTGCCGAGCGGCAGCAGCCATCGATTCGAGGTGGCCGTACCGGTGCACGATCGCGAGCAGCGTGGTGGCAACGATCACGCTTACGCCGATGACTGCCCGGCGCGCAAGAAGCGGCGTGGCGTCTCCTTTCTGGATTGCGGCAACGCCGAGGCCGGCCAGCACGGCGAACGCGAATGTCGCTTCCTGCAAATGCCGGGCAGGCGCGCGAAGCTTGTCGATCGCCGGCAGGTGATACGTGAGCCACAAAAGCGGCGTCGCATCGCCGAGCGTCAGCAGAAGCGATACGGCGGCCACCGCAAGCCAGAAAGCGCCGACGGAGGAACGCCACGTGCGAATTGCGCCGACGAGCGCGAGCATCAGCGTCATGAGCCCCATATAGCCGGCCATTTCGGGGAGGTTCCATCGACCGAAGTAGGCAGGAAACGTCGGCGGATAGCCGCCTCCGAACAGATAGGGAAACAAAAACATCGGAAGCTGGCGGATCGGCAGCGCGTATTCCCTGAAAGCGTCGAAGGTGATTTCGCTGCGGACGCTGAGCCTCGCGAGCTCGAGCATCGGCAGGAGGTGTGCCGCCGCGATGGCGGCACCCGTCGCTGTCATCGCGACGTAGACACCGATGGTCTTGACCCAGCCGATCGGGGCCTTGGATCCGAGGAAAAGCGCGTAAGCACCACCGAGATAGATCGAGTAGACGAATGCCTGTGGGTGTCCGGCGAGAATCGTGAGCGCGATCGATAACACACCGATTGCAAGCCATGCCGCCGAAAATCGACGCCGCAGCATTTCGAGCGACCACAACGTGAGCGGCATCCACGCGACCGCCGCGAACAGTCCCGTGTGGCCGAGGTGGGCGATGAGATACCCGCTTGTCCCGAAGATCAATCCTGCAATCGCCGACGCGAGCTTCGAGCGGGTGATCGCATGGACATAGCCGAAGGCGAGGCTGCTCGCGAGCGCATACGAGAACACGACGAAGAGGTTGAAACCGATCGCGTCCGGCAGCGCCGCGAATAGCCATCGAAGCGGATAAAGTTGCGCGAGGTGAGGCTCGGCGACGCCGGGCATGCCGGCGAGCGGGAGGGGATTCCATAACCGGATCGGCGTGAAGAAGGCCGCGAGCTGACCGTCGCTCGGGAAGAGCATGCGGCCGGCGAGAATCGGGCTGAAGAGCACGGCGTACCACAGCGCATACGCGAACGGGATCGCGAGCATGGCCATGCGCACGGATAGCATCGGCGGTCGGGTGGAAACGGGCCTTTCAGCCGTCGAATCGGTGCATCGTTACACGCTTGCTCACGATAGCGCCTTATCGCCGTCGTGCGGTTTGTATCATGGCGAGCGATGAATCCCAATGATCTGCCGTTGCTGGGGCCGGTAGCGAATGCCGACAAGGATTTCTTCGGACAATTTACGAGTCTCGAAGGCAAGAAGCTGCTCTGCATCGGGTTTTCGCCGTCGGAGATCGACGATCTCGTCGCGAAATACGGTCCCTCGGCGATCGTCGCGTTGACGAATTGGACCGGCCATCAGGATGCAGCCGTGCGCAAGTATCCACTCGTGATCGGTGACATCACGAAGCGCACGCCTTTTGCCGACGACGCGTTCGATGCCGTCCTGACGCTGTCCGTGCTCGAGCATCTGCATGATCTCGATGCCGCATTCGGCGAGATGACGCGAATCGTCAGGGATGGCGGCGAGATGATCCACATGTTCGGACCCGCCTGGTCGTCGGCTTACGGGCATCACATTTACGAGAACCCTTCGGACGGGTTGCTGAATTTTTCGCTGTGGACGATGCCGGCCCACATCCACCTGCTATGCGATCGCAAGGCAGTCGTCCGCTACTACCTGGAGCGTGGCTATACGCCGCACGTGGCGCACGGCGCCGTCTGGTGGTTCCATGAAGCGCCACACATCAACCGCGTCTTCTACGACGACTACCTGGCGATCTTCGATCAGGACCGGTTCGAGCTCGACCGCGTCGAAATGATGTACAACCTGCTCCCCCGCGAGCATGTCGAGCGGTTACGAGCCGCGTATCCGGGTAGGAGGAATTTTTCCGCGTATGGAGGAAAGTATAGGCTCCTCATCAATAAGTAGCCGCGGTCCGGGGCGCGAGACCGCGAGCGGCAGACTTTACTTTCACCACATTCCGAAAACCGCCGGCATGTCGCTGCGCGAGTTTCTGGTCGAACGCGCAGGCGCGGACAACATCGCGCCGGTGCTCCGCTCCGGGAGACTGCGCGATGCGTTGCGTGACTACTCGCGCTTCCCCATTGTCACCGGGCATCTCGTTGCGATGCCCGGCGATACCCTTCCAACCGACCGCGTGAACGTCACGCTCGTTCGCCATCCGGTCGACCGCGTCCTGTCGAGCTTTTACTTCGAGCGAAACGCATATACGGCCGCACGCCGGGGTGCGGACGGTTCACAGGATTCGCTGGCCGATTGGCTCGCATCGCTGTCCGATCGCGCGATGAGCGATCTCAATGCGCACCTAGATGCTCTTTGGGCGCTCGGCTGCGATGTCTCGGTCACGCCCAATGGAGCGGCGAGAATCGATGCGGCCAAGCGCGCGCTGGATGCGTTCGACGTCGTTGGCTTGCAATCGTCGATGGGAGATTCGCTCGCGCTCGTCGCGTTACGCATGGGATGGCTGCCTCCTGATGACGTCCCTTTCGCGAACCGCACGCCGGGCAGAGCCGCATTCGACGACGTACCGGCCACCGTGATGCGGCAGCTCGAGCGGATACTCGCGCCCGATTTCGAGATTTACGAGCACGCGCTCGCGCTCTTCGACGTAGCCCGGTATCGCGCACTCCGCGGCGCCGCGACGGCAAGAGCGTCGCGCGTTGCTGTACCCACGGCGGTGGCAGTTCGCGGCGAGGATGTGCATGTCGGTGGCGGCGACTCGATGCCGTCGCAAACAGCACAAAAGAAATCGAGGTCGACCACCGGCAGCCTGAAGCGAACGCGCTCGCCACTCGCGCGCATCGACACTGCGACAGTGCGTGGCGAGATGTCGGAGGCGCATTACCTGCAATCGGGCGAGCGTGCGACGCTGTCGCTCACCATTGTTGCCACCGCCGACCTCGGCGACATCGACGTCGGCTTTTCGATTCGCGACGCCACCGAGGCGCTGATGTTCGCGACGAATACGCGCGTTCTCGGAGAAACACTGACGATGACGCCGGGTCGGTACCTGATCACGTTTCGCTTCCAGAACGAGCTCGGCGTGGGGCACTACCGCGTATCGGCTGCCATGCACCGGGGAACGGATCGTGTCGAGGGGCTCATCGATCATGTCGAAGGCATTTGCACGTTCGATGTGGTGGACCACCTGACCGGCTACTTCGAGGGGCGCGTTCGATTGCACGTCGATGTCGATGTTTCGTCCATCGATGGAAACGGTCAAGTGGAGTTGGGTCCGCGCGCCGATCGCGGGCAGCAGAAGTTCGCGCCGCTCGCCCGCCGAAATCCCGAGTTGACGGAGTTCAATGCGAGACTCGCCCCGCGCGTCGAGATTCCACCCATGCCTCGCGCTACCGAAGCCACTGTCAATATCGCGATCGCCAACATCGGGTCGGCGCCATGGCCCGCTTTTGGCAAGCGTGCGGTGGTCGCGTCGTATCACTGGCGGCAGCGTGACGGATCGACGATCGTCTTCGACGGCCTTCGCACGACCTTGCCGCACGACATCAGACCGGGTGAAAGCGTCGAGTTGCCGTGCTTCCTGCGCGCGCCCGAAGTCGCCGGTCGCATGCGACTCGTCTTTACGCTCGTGCAGGAAGGCGTGGCCTGGTTCGACGATCGAAACCCCTCGTCCGCGTGCGAGATGAACGTTGAGATCCGTTAAGTCGCGGCATCGCTCTGCGCCGCCGGCACGGCCGAGCGCTCGATCGTGCAAACCGGCGCGAGGTTGTACGTTCCCGACCACAGGATGGAGCTTCGGTTTTTCAGAACGGTGAATTTGCGCACGTCCTGGGTTCGGCTCAACGCCTCGCGAAAGAAGCCTTCGAGCAGGCCACCGTTCGCGATGCCGGTCGTGACCGAATAGTCGCCGGGCGCGAGCGCGGCTCGAAAGCGAAAGCTCACTGCCATCTCATCCCGTGCACGCACTGCGCCGAGCCGGATGCCCATGCAGTGAGTATTCGTCATGAATACGGGCTCGCCACGCGAATTTCTTATCTGGAAGCCCACGTGCGGGTCATCGTAGGCGTCATCGAATCGCACGACGATTTGCAACGTCACGGTGCTTTCGCTCACGAATGCCTCGACGTCCCGGCCCTCGCAGATCAGGCGGACCGCAACGATCGTTGCGCCTTCCCTGCCGAAGGAGCCCGGGGTCGATGCGATCTCCTCGACGATCGTGCGTGCCGCTTCGTCACCGATATGCGTCCCGGCGCCATCGAGAGGATCGCCCGCGATGGTGAGCGCTCGCGGGTCACGCTCGCGCGCGCGAATCGCGAGCG
>DATFCW010000245.1:0-2852 GCA_035252665.1 Casimicrobiaceae bacterium
GCGCGCAAGAACTCGCGCGAGGAAAGAAGCGTCTCGAGATCGGCGATACCGCCCAGCACGTCGTGCGTCGACTCGATGAGGCCGTCGGTGTAGAAGACCAGCATCGCCCCGGGTGCGAGCTGCAGCATCGCCGGATGGCGCCCGCCGCGCTGGCGCAAGCCCAGCGGAAGATCGTCGTATGTCAGCGCCACCAGCCCGTGCTCGGTGGTACGCAAGTAGGGCGGCGGGTGACCGGCGCTCGCGTAGGTCATCGTCCGCGAAACGGGATCGATGACCGCGACGCAGGCGGTGACGTAACGGTCTGACTCTTCGAGACGCAGCGCACTATCGGCAGCGTCGAGCATCAGCACCGGATCGGCGTGCAGCTGCGCGGTGCCGCGGATGATCTGGCGCATGTTGCCCATGGTAACCGCCGCCTCGACACCGCTGCCGACGACGTCTCCGACCGAGATCACCAAGCGGCCGTCGCGCAAACGGAACGCGTCGTACCAGTCGCCGCCGATCTGCGCTTCGCTTTGACCCGGGACGTAGATAGCGTGCATCTCGACCGTCGGAATCTTCGGCAGCTTGCGCGGCAGCGACGAGCTCTGCATGACGTCGGCAACGCGGTGCTCGCGCCCGAAGATCTGCGCGTTGTCGATCGCCAGCGCCGCACGACGCGCGTACTCTTCTATCAGCGGCAGATCTTCTTCGGTGTACGCGCGATCGGCCGCCCGGCGCGCGACCAGCAGCGAACCCAATACCCGGTCGCGGGACACGAGCGGAACGATGGCGTTGGAAGCTGTTTGGGCGTTGTGGTAGATGGCACGCGCGGCCGGATCGAGCACGACCGCGTCGATCATCTCCTCCAGGAAATGGCGCGTGAGCACGGAGCGGCGATCGCGCATGGCGGCTTCGAGGCGCTCGTACTGCGCCGTGGGGTTTGCATCTTGGGAACGGCCGACGAGCTGGCGCAGCGACTCTTCGATCGCCGAATCCTGATGCGCGATCGCGCGCGTGACCAAGCCGTTGCGCGCGAACAGATCGATCTCGGCCCAATCGGCCAGAAACGGAATCGCGCGCCGAACGATCGCCCGCAAGGTCTTCTCCAAGTCCAGCGACGCGTTGATCGTGCGCGACGACTCGCTCAAGAACTCCTGTTGATCGGTGTTCGTGTGGCGGTCGTGAACGTCGATCGCGGTGCCGACCCGGTACAGCGGCGAGCCGTCGGCGGCATCGACGTGCTGCCAGCGCATCAAATGCCAGCGGAACATGCCGTCGCTCGCGCGGCGGATGCGAAACTCTTGTTCGGTGACGCGCTGGCTGAGCGCGAGCGAGAGTGCTTCGCGGTCGTCGGGATGGATGAAGGCTTCTCGCTCGGCTCCGCCCGTGCCGACGTCGAGACCGACGTATTCGTGGAAGGCACGGTTGGCGAAGACCAGCCGCTCGCCCTCGATAACCCAGATCAGTTCGGGCAATGCGTCGGCAAAGGCCCTGATGTCGCTAAGCGCTGAAGTAGGCCCTTCGTTGCTTCCGGATGCTGCCGAGAGCATTACCCTTTAGTTTTCGGCTATTTCTTGCGCCGCAGGACCTTGCGCACCGCCTCGGCGATCGCGTCGGCACCCATACCGTAGAACTCCACCAGTTCGAAGGGGTCACCGGACTGGCCGAACCGGTCGTCGACCCCGATGAACTCCATCGGTACCGGATGATGCTGCGCCAGAATCTCGGCCACGCGCGATCCCATACCGGCATGCCGCTGATGCTCTTCCACGGTGACGACCGCCCCGCACGTTTCCGCGGCGTCGACGATCGCAGCCTCGTCCATCGGTTTGACGGTGTGATTGTTGACGACGCGGCACTGCACGCCGTCTTCGCGCGCCAACTTCTCGGCGGCCATGAGCGCGTTGTAAACCAGAATGCCGCACGCGACGATCGCAACGTCCCCGCCTTCTCGAAACGTCTGCGCCTTGCCGATCTCCAACGGCGTCGCGTCGGTGGTGACGACCGCGGACTTCTCGCGGCCGAAGCGCAGGTAGGTCGGCCCCCACCGCTGGCTCAGTGCCAGCGTCGCCTTCTTCGTCTGCACCGAATCGCACGGCACCACCACGGTCATGTGCGGAATCACGCGCATGATCGCAATATCTTCGATCGCCTGATGGGTCGCGCCGTCGGGACCGACCGAGACACCGGCATGGGCACCGGCGATCTTGACGTTGGTCTCGTTGAGCGCCATGATCGTGCGGACTTGCTCCCACGAACGCCCGGGATTGAACATCGCGTAACTGGCGATCCATGGAATCTTGCCGACCGAGGCGAGCCCGCCGGCCATGGCAACGAGCAACTGTTCGGAGACGCCGATCTCGATGTACTGGGCGGGATGCGCCTTCTTGAACGCTTCGAAGCGCGTCGACTCCGATAGATCGGCGCAGATGCCGATGACGTTCGCGTCGCGCGTCCCCGCCTCGACGAGCCCTTCGCCGAAACCGTTGCGCGTGGGCACCATCTTGACGTCTTTGCTGCGGTAATCGGCCAGATTCATCGCGGCGGCGTCGAGCACGGTGTTAGACATTGGCGAGAATCCTTTCACGTTCGGCTTGCAGCTCGCGCAGCGCTTCGTCGGCCTGCTGCGCGTTGGGCGGCTTCCCGTGCCAGGTATAGTCGCCTTCCATATACGAGACGCCCTTGCCGGGGACGGTCAGGGCGATGATGACTTGCGGTTTGCCCTTTACCTTGCGCGCGCGCTCGGCGGTCTCGACGAACTTTGCGATGTCGTTTCCGTCGACTTCGAAGACTTCCCAGTTGAAGGCGCGGTACTTGTCGGCCAGCGGCTCCAACGGCATCACGTCTTCGGTGCTGCCGTCGATTTGTAT
>DATFCW010000246.1:0-10232 GCA_035252665.1 Casimicrobiaceae bacterium
GGTCTCGGCCGGCTTATTGATCGCGATTGCAACGAGCGCGCCGAGCGCGAGCTCGCCGGCGCGCGTCGGCATCATGTAATACGCGAACTCGGGATGATCCGCGACGGTCGCCTGCGCGAGCGCGAACGATGCGATCGCCAGCGCGACCATGCCCGCCGCAATGAGAAGCGCCCGGTGCGGCCGATAAAGGAGCAGCAATCCCAGTGGCCAAAGCAGGTAGAACTGCTCCTCGACTCCGAGCGACCAGAGGTGCAGCAACGGCAGCTGCGAGGTGTCGATCGCGAAGTAGCTGTGGTCCGTGTACAGCCAGAAGTACACGTTCGCCAGCGAGGCGACGGAAGCGAACGCCGACTTGGACATCGAGCGCGCGTCCTCGGGCAACATCAGCAATTGGCCGAGGAGCAGCGTGACCGCCACGACGACGAGCATCGCCGGAGCAATGCGCTTGACGCGACGGCGATAGAACTCGAGCAGCGAGAAGGCGCCGCGGTCGATCTCGCGAACGATGTTTCGGGTGATCAGAAACCCGGAAATCACGAAGAAAATGTCGACGCCGACGAAGCCTCCGGGTAGAAGCGACTTGCGGAGATGAAAGAAGATGACGGCAAGAACCGCAACGGCGCGAAGGCCGTCGATGTCGGGCCGGTAGTCCTCCTTCGGCCGTACGGCGCCACCGCTCTCGGCGTTTCGGTGCGGCGTCATCGCCCGTATGTCGTCGCCGTGTGATCGCGCGGATCGCGGACCCGAGGAAGCGTCAGCCGCGCGCGCAATGCCCGTACCCGCCGCCGCCCGGCGTCTCGATCACGAACACGTCGCCCGCGTTCATCTCGACCTTGAACGTGGCCCCGTACTCCTCGCGCGTGCCGTCGGCGCGCTCGACATAGTTGCGCCCGACGGCGCCGGGTGCGCCGCCGTTCACGCCGAACGGTGCGACGCGCCGGTGATTGGCGAGCATCACTGCGGTCATCGGCTCGAGGAAGCGCACGCGCCGGATTGCGCCGTCGCCGCCGCGACGTGCGCCGCGTCCGCCGCTTCCCTGACGAATCGAGAACTCCTCGAGACGCACAGGAAAGCGCCATTCGAGCACTTCGGGATCGGTGAGACGCGAATTGGTCATGTGCGTCTGCACGACGCTCGCGCCGTCGAAATCGGGACCCGCACCCGAGCCGCCCGCGATCGTCTCGTAATATTGATACCGCTCGTTCCCGAATGTGAAGTTGTTCATCGTTCCCTGCGACGCGGCGAGGACGCCGAGCGCGCCGTACAACGTATCGGTGATCGTCTGCGAGGTCTCCACGTTGCCCGCCACCACGGCAGCGGGATAGCGCGGCGCCAGCATCGAGCCCTGCGGAATCACGATCGAGAGCGGCTCGAGGCAGCCGGCGTTCATCGGGATGTCGTCGTCGACGAGCGTACGGAAAACGTAGAGGACGGCAGCCTTGCACACCGCCGAGGGCGCGTTGAAATTGGTCGGCTGCTGCGCACTCGTGCCGGTGAAATCGATCGTCGCCGAGCGCGCGACGCGATCGACGCTGACTGCGACGCGAATTACCGCGCCGCTGTCCATCTCGTAGGCGAACGTGCCGTCGGACAGCGCGCCGACCACGCGGCGCACCGCTTCCTCGGCGTTGTCCTGCACGTGCTTCATGTACGCGCGCACGACATCCAGCCCGAAATGCGCGACCATCTTGCGAAGCTCCTCGGCGCCCTTCGCGCACGCCGCGACCTGCGCGCGAAGATCGGCAAGGTTCTGGTCGACGTTTCGCGCGGGATAGCGACCGGATGACAGGACCGCGCGCATCTCGTCTTCGAGAAAGCGGCCGTCGGCGACGAGTTGGACGTTGTCGAGCAATACGCCCTCTTCATCCACTTGTGTCGAGTCGGGCGGCATCGAGCCGGGCGTGATGCCCCCGATGTCGGCGTGGTGGCCGCGAGAGGCCACGTAGAACTCCGGCAACGCGCGCTCCTCGATGTAAATGGGCGCGATGACGGTCACATCGGGCAAATGGGTGCCACCGTTGTATGGCGCATTCAGCACGTACACGTCACCGGGCTTCATCGTCTCCCGTCGGCGCTCGATGATGGTCGCGACGCTCTCGCCCATCGAGCCGAGATGCACCGGCATGTGCGGCGCATTGGCGATCAGATGGCCGTCGGCGTCGAACAGCGCGCACGAGAAGTCGAGCCGTTCCTTGATGTTGACCGAATAGGACGTGTTGGCGAGCGTCACGCCCATCTGCTCGGCGATTGCCATGAAGAGATTGTTGAACACTTCGAGCATCACCGGATCGGCGTCGGTGCCGATCGCATGCGCGCGAACGATCGGCGTCACGCGCTCGAGGACCAGGTGATCGCGCGCGGTCAGCGTTGCCCGCCATCCTGGCTCGACGATCGTCGTCGCGTTCCGCTCGCGAATGATCGCGGGTCCATCGATCGCGTCGCCCGGCCGCAGGTCTTCGCGTGGGTAAACGGCGGCGTCGCGCCATTCGCCCTGCGTGTAGACGGGACGACGGCGAAAGGGAACGAGCGGTCCTTCGCGTGGCGCGAACGACGGACGCTCGTCTCCGGCATCGTGCGACGTGCCGATCGCCTCGACGGCAATCGCTTCGATCACGAGCGCCTTGCCCGGCATCAGGAATCCGTACTGGCGCCGATAGCGCTCCTCGAAGTCACGCACGAGCGCGCCAACATCCTCGTGCATCGGCACGGCGAGCGTCGTATCCGTTCCGTCGTATTTGAGCTGCAGCGTCTGCTCGCAACGAATCCGCGTCGGCGCGATGCCTTGCGCCTGCACGTCATCGGATGCAGCCGCATCGAGCGAGCGAGACGCCTGCGACGCCGCGCGAAGCGATGCTTCCGAAAGCCGCGCCTCGATCGCCTGCTGGCGAAGCGCGCGGACGTCGGCGAGTCCCATCCCGTACGCCGAGAGCACGCCGGCGAGCGGATGAATGAAGACGCGCGTCATCCCGAGCGAATCCGCGACGCGGCACGCATGCTGCCCGCCCGCGCCGCCAAACGAGCAAAGCGCGTACTCGGTGACGTCGTAGCCGCGCGCGACCGAAATGTGCTTGATCGCGTTCGCCATGTTCTCGATCGCGATGTCGAGAAAGCCGTCGGCGATCTGCTCGGGCGTGCGCTCGAGTCCCGTGCTCGACGCGATGTCACGACCGAGCGCCGCGAATTTTTCGCGAACAATGTCGGCGTCGAGCGGCGCATCGCCGTTCGGGCCGAACACTTTTGGAAACAGGTCGGGATCGAGCTTGCCGACCATCACGTTGCAATCGGTGACGGTCAGCGGACCGCCACGACGATAACTTGCCGGTCCGGGATTCGCGCCCGCCGACTGCGGTCCGACGCGAAAACGCGAGCCGTCGAACGTGCAGATCGAGCCGCCGCCCGCTGCAACGGTATGAATGCTCATCATCGGAGCACGCAGGCGCACGCCGGCGACCTCGGTGACGAACGCCCGCTCGTATTCGCCGGCCCAGTGCGTGACGTCGGTCGACGTGCCGCCCATGTCGAACGCGATGATCCGGTCGAATCCCGCGAGGCGCGACACCTCCACCGCGCCCACGATGCCACCCGCCGGGCCGGACAGTATCGCGTCCTTGCCCTGGAAGCGATGCGCGTCGGTGAGCCCGCCGGAGGATTGCATGAATTGGAGGCGGAACGCCGTGCCGCGCTCGCCCGCGAGATCGCGCTCCACCTCGTCGACGTAACGTCGCAGGATCGGCGACAGATACGCGTCGACGACGGTCGTGTCGCCGCGCGAGACGAGCTTCATCAGCGGGCTCACCTCGTGCGACACCGACACCTGCGCGAAGCCGATCGCCTTCGCGAGCTCGGCGACCGCGCGCTCGTGCTGCGGATAGCGATAGCCGTGCATCAGCACGATCGCGAGCGCGCGAATGCCGGCCGCGAATGCGTCGCGAAGCAACGGCTCGACCGTTGCGAGATCGAGCGGCCGCACGATGTCGCCGCGCGCGCCGATGCGCTCGTCCACCTCGATCACGCGCTCGTAGAGCTGCGCAGGACGCTCGATCCTTCGCACGAAAAGCTTCGGGCGATGCTGATAGGCAATGCGAAGCGCGTCGCCGAAACCGCGCGTGATGACGAGCGCAGTGCGCTCGCCGGTGCGCTCGAGCAGTGCGTTCGTTGCCACCGTCGTGCCCATCTTGATCGCCTCGACGGCATCCGGCGGAATCGGCGCGTTGGCCTCGAGATCGAGGATCTCGCGAATGCCGTGCACGGCCGCATCGCGATAGCGCTCCGGATTGTCGGAAAGGAGCTTGTGCGTGACGAGCGTGCCATCGCCGCGCCTCGCAACGATGTCGGTGAACGTGCCGCCGCGATCGATCCAGAATTGCCAGCGGCCGTCGGATGCGCGGCGATCGGTCATGACGAGCGTTGCTTAAGCGCTACAAGCCGAGATAGGCACGCCGCACTTCGTCCGATGCGCCAACGTCGTCCGCGCTGCCCGCGAGCGCGATGCGCCCGCTCTGCATCACGAACGCGTGCGACGCGAGCTCGAGCGCGCGAGCGACGTTCTGCTCGACGAGCAGGATCGACGTGCCGGTGCGGTTCAAGCTTGCGAGTGTATCGAAGACCGCCTCTACGAGCCGTGGCGACAGGCCGAGACTCGGCTCGTCGACGAGCAGAAGACGCGGACCGCTCATCAGCGCACGACCTATCGCGAGCATCTGCCGCTCGCCGCCCGAAAGCGTGCCCGCGATTTGCGTGCGGCGCTCGGCAAGCCGCGGAAACAGCGTGAAGACGCGCTCGATGCGCTCGTGCGTCGTCGCCTCGTCGTCGACGATGTACGCGCCAAGCCGAAGGTTGTGCGCGACCGTCTGCCTGGCGAACACGCGTCCGCCTTCGGGAATGAGCGCCATGCCGCGACGGACGAGCGCGTCCGGTGTGAGGCCCGTGACGTCCGCGCCATCGAAGCGCACGCGACCGCTTTGCATCCGAACCGCACCGACGATCGCGAGCAGCGTGCTCGACTTGCCCGCGCCGTTGGCGCCAAGAAGCGCCGTGATCTCGCCTGTGCCAACCTCGAGCGAAATGCCGCGAACGGCCTGCACGCCGCCGTATGCGACATGCAAATGCTCGACGGACAGGATCGACGCTATTGCTGTCTCCCGAGATACGCCTCGATCACTGCGGGATCGCGTACGACATCGGCCGGCGCTTTGGCGGCGATCAGTTTGCCGAAATCGAGCACCAGCACGCGGTGCGCGAGGCGCATGACGACTTCCAGCACGTGCTCGACGATCAGGAGCGTGACGCCGCGCGCATGAATTGCGCGCAGGATGTCGACGAGCGCGATCGTTTCGGTGGGGTTGAGCCCGCCCGCCACTTCGTCGAGCAAGAGGAGCGCGGGCGACGTGGCGAGTGCACGCGCCAGCTCGAGCCGCTTCTGCCCGGCGACGTTGAGCTCGCCCGCGCGCGTCATCGCGCGATCGCGAAGGCCGACCGCCTGGAGAACGCGACGACTCTCGTCCTTCGCGCGCGCGGGATCGCGATGATGCAGGAGCGCCCCGACGGTGACGTTGTCGAGCACGCTCATCGTGACGAACGAGCGCGGAATCTGCCACGTGCGCGCGAGACCGAGCGCCGCGATCGACTCGGGTGCGCGGCCTGCGATCTCGGCATCGCGCAGGCGAACGCTGCCCGACGTTGGCGAGTCATGGCCCGCGATGCAATTGAAGAGCGTGCTCTTGCCCGCGCCGTTCGGGCCGATGATCGCGACGATTTCGCCTTGATCGACGGTGAAGCTGATATCGCGATTCGCGACGAGCCCGCCGAATCGCTTGCTGAGGTTCGAGACCTCAAGCAGCGGCACGCCGCCACCGAAGCGTGATCAAGCCGCGCGGGAGAAACAGGCTCACGAGGACGATCGCAATCCCGTAGATCAGGAGATCGAATCCCTTTCCCGATCCACCCATTGCGACCCGCATGCCTTCCGCCAACGGGATCAAAAGCGCTGCGCCCAACCACGGACCGACGATCGTTCCTACGCCACCGAGAATCGCGACGAGCACGATCTGAATCGAAAGCGTCAGACTGAAGGCGGAATCCGGGTCGATGAATCCCACGTAGATCGCATAGAAGCCGCCCCAGATACCGGTGAGCGCTGCCGACAGCACGAACGCGAGCATCTTGTAGCGCTCGGCCGGCACGCCGAGCGCGCGCGCGGCGGCCTCGTCGCCGTTGATCGCGCGCCAGTAATAGCCGGGCTTCGCGCGCACGAGAACGAATGTCGCCGCGAACGTCACAATCGCGAGCGCGAACGCGATCCAGTAATACGGAACGCGCGATCGGAACAGCAGCAGACGAAAGCTGTCGGCGATCGGCGCCTCGATTCCCACGGCGCCGCCGGCGAAGCTCCAGTTCACCATCAGCACGTGCGCGACCGCGAGCACGGCAATCGTTGCCATCGCGAAATAGTGACCGGTAAGCCGCAGCGTCGGTCGGCCGACGACGAACGCGATCGCTGCGGCCACGATGCCGCCGGCGGGAATGCCGAGCCACGGGGTCACGTTCGCGTGACGAAGGAAAAGCAGCGTCGCATACGCGCCGACGCCGAGAAACACCGCATGACCGAACGAGACGCGTCCGAGAAAGCCGCCGACGAGATTCCAGGCCGCGCCGAGCGCGCCGTACATCAGCGCCATCACGACGATCTGCTGATAGAACGGATCGGGAAACGCGAACGGAAAGATCGCGAGCGCGACGACGACGATTGCCGCGATCACCACCGGCCGAACAGGCCGCGGGGCCGGTACCACAGCACGAGCAGGAAGATCACGAAGATGCTGGCCGTCTTGTAGGCCGGCTCGAACCAGTAGCCGGTGAGCGCCTCGACGATGCCGATCAGAATGCCCGACAAAAACGCGCCGGGCAGCGAACCGAAACCGCCCATCGCGACGGCGACAAAGGCCAGCAATACGAACACCGTACCCACCGACGGAAACACGTAGAAGAACGACGTGAGCAATGCGCCGGTGACGCCGACCGCGGCGCTGCCGAGCATCCACACCTGCACGTTGACGCGATCCGACGCGATGCCCACGAGCGAGGCGGCCTGTCGATCCTCGGCCACGGCCTGCAGCGCATGCCCCCAGCGCGTGCGATAAACGAGCACGAACAGCACGACGATCATCGCAAGCGCGACAAGACCCGTCGCCACCTGGGGGCGGCCGAGCGAAATGTCACCCAGCCTGATCGAGCCCGAAAGCCACGTGTCGGGAAGGTTGCGGTAGTCCGGTGAGAACGCAATGAACGCGAGTTGCCGCAGGACGAGGCCCAATCCGAACGTCGCGAGGATCACGATCATTGGCGGCGCTTGCAAAAGCGGCCTGATGATCGATGCGTAGGCGAGAAAGCCGACGAATGCGAGCACGCACGCGGCGATCGGCGCGGAGAGCGTCGGATCGACGTGGCCCAGCGTGAAGAGCCAGTAGGCCACGTACATCGCGAGCATCAGGAAGTCGCCGTGCGCGAAGTTGATGACGTCCGTGATGCCCCAGATCAGCGCGAGGCCGACGGCGACAGCCGCGTAGACCAGCCCGTTGAAGAGTCCGGTCGAAAGCGCTTCGAGCATGCGCTCAGCGGCGCTTCAGTGCTTCCAGCCAAACGGCAGCTTCGGCAGCTCCTTGTTCTGCTTGTAGCGCTCGGGCCAGACGGTCGCGTATTGCGTCCCGACGAGCTGAAGGATGAGACCCTGCCCGCGCTCGTTCTGCCCGTTCGCATCGAACTTGACGCCCGCCCACGGCATCACGATCTGGTCGGCGGACAGATCCGTCGAAACCAGCGCCTGACGGATCGCGTCCGGCTTCGTCGATCCGGCGCGATCGATCGCCGACGCGAGCACGAGCATGCCTTGCAGCGAGCGAGCGCTGTTGCCGTTCAGGTTCTTGCCGCCGCTCTTCGACTTGAACATGTCGTTCAGCGTCTTGATCACCGGCTTGATCGTGTCGAGGTCGTTCGCCCACACGTCGCGCGTCAATACGCCCTGCACCTGCGGCCCGACTTCCGAGACGAAGCGCGAGTCGATGAATCCTGCGTCGTTCGCGAGAAACACCGGCGGCGCATAGCCGGTCTCGCGCATCGTCCGCACGAACAGGATCGCATCCGACGTGTAGCTCGCGAAGATCGCGACATCGGGCTTCGCCTGCGCGAGCTTCTGCGTCTCGGCATTCACCGACGCCGTGCCGGCCGAATAGGCGATGTTCGCAACGACGTCGCGCCCGGATTGCTTCGCGAACTTCTCGACGGCTTTCGACGTGTTGACGCCGAAGTCGGTATTCTCGAAGACGACAGCGATCCGCTTCGTCGGAACGCTCTTCACCGTATCGAGGAAACGCATCATGTCGGCGATGAACGTTTCGTCGTTGGGCGTCGTGCGGAAAAACCACTTGTAGCCGCGCTCGGTGAGATCGGGGCTGCTCGATTCCGGGTTGAGGAACGGCATCCCGCGCTGCTCGGCGATGCGGCTCGTCGTCTTGGTCACGGCGGACTGGTACGCGCCGATCAACGCGACGACGTGCTCCTGGTCGATCAGCCGCTGCGCTTCGGCCTGCCCGACCTCGGGCTTGCCCTGCGAGTCGGCGAACACGACTTCGATGTTCGCGTTCCCCACGTGCGGCAGCCCAGCGCCGGCGGCGAGCGGAATGTCCTTCAACTCGGGATGCGGCGCGTTGATCACCTCGACGGCGAGCTCGATCGCCTGCTTGAGCTCGCTGCCGGTGGAGGCGAGCGCGCCGCTCAGCGGATAGATCGCGCCGATTTTGATCGTGGTGTCGGCCGCGACGGCCGCGTGGGCGAGCGCGAGCGCGAACCCCGTCATCAGCACTGCGAGCAGCTTCTTCATGGGCGCCTTCGTCGGTGGGTGTTTGGGCGCTTGTCATCATACCCAAACAGCGCGCCGCCGGACCGATCTTCGGCGGCGGCGTGCGCGATCCCTGCTACCATCCGTGCGCTTTGCCGCAGCCTGAGAAAATCGTGAAGCGAACGAGCGTGCCGGACGCGACGGCGGCGCGGTTGACGCGTCGTGGCCGGGACGCGGGCAGCGCGCATGACTCCACCACCGGCGATGCGTTGATCGACGCGTTCTGCGACGCGCTGTGGCTCGCCGATGGCCTCGCGGCGGCGTCGCTCGCGAGCTATCGCCGCGACGTCGCCTCGTTCGGAACGTGGCTCGGGAAGCGAAACCGCTCGCTGCTTGGCGTCGCACGCGGCGATGTCGAGCAGTGGGTTGCCGACCAGTTCGCGGCGAAAGCGAAGGCCGCGTCGATTGCGCGACGTCTTTCGGCGCTTCGCCGCTTCTACAGGTTCGCGCTCGACCGCGGCGAGATACGCGAGGACCCGACGCTTCGCGTGCACGCGCCAAAGAAGCCACGTCGCCTGCCGAAGCAATTGTCGGAGACGCAGGTCGAGGCGCTGCTCGCGGCGCCCGATACAGGCACGCCGCTCGGCCTTCGCGATCGCGCGATGCTCGAGCTGCTCTATGCGACCGGGCTTCGCGTTTCCGAGTTGGTAGGCCTCACCCGTGCGCAGCTCGCGCACGATGCCGGCGTCGTGCGCGTCGTCGGCAAGGGCAGCAAGGAACGTCTGGTGCCGGTCGGTGAGGAAGCGGTTGCATGGCTGTCACGTTATCTGCGCGAAGCGCGGCCGTTGCTCGCACGCAGCGCGAAGCGCGACGAGCTCTTCCTCACGGCGCGCAAGGCGCCGCTCACGCGACAGGCGTTCTGGGCGCTGATCAAGCGCTATGCGGTTCGCGCAGGCATCGCGAAAGCGTCGCTGTCCCCACATGTCGTGCGGCATGCTTTTGCGACGCATCTTTTGAACCACGGCGCCGACCTTCGCGTCGTGCAATTGCTGCTCGGGCACGCGGACATCACGACGACGACGATCTATACGCATGTCGCGCGCGAGCGGCTCAAGCAATTGCACGCCGCGCATCACCCGCGCGGATGAACCGTGAAGGATGACGAAGTTCCGCTGATCCCCGAAGGCGTCGAGGGGGATGCGATCCGCGATGCGTTTCTCGCCGACGAGCGCACGACGCTGATCGCCCTCGCGTCGCAACTCCATGACGACGCGCAAACCGCGCATGCGATCGGCGCACGCGCGCGGGCATGGGTCGAGTCGCTTCGCGCCGATCGCGGCTCGCAGGCCGGCATCGAATCGTTCCTGCAGCAGTACGACCTGTCGACGCCCGAAGGCGT
>DATFCW010000247.1:0-6019 GCA_035252665.1 Casimicrobiaceae bacterium
CGCTTCAATTGCCAAGATAGGCCTCCAGCACGTGCGGGTCGGACTGCACGGTGCGCGGCGCACCCTCCGCGAGCACGCGTCCCTCGACGAGGCAGATCACGTGCGGGCAGAGCTTCATGATGAAATCCATGTTGTGCTCGATCACGACGAAGCTGCCGCCCTGCGAACGATTGAGCGTCGCGAGGAGCTCGCGCAGCTCGTCGACGAGACCGGGATTGACGCCCGCGCATGGCTCGTCCAGCAGCACGAGCCGGGGCTTGGGCATGAAGGCCATCGCAATATCGATGAGCTTCTGCTGACCGTACGAGAGCTTCCCCGCCGCCACATGCGCGACGTGGCCGAGGCGAAACAGATCGATCATCGCATCGGCGCGCTCGCCAAGTCCGGCATCGCGCGGCGCGAAAAGACGCTCGCGCATCGTGCGCTGAAACTCCTGCGCGGCCGCGATCAGGTTGTCGCGCACCGACAAGGTCACGAACACCTGCAGCGACTGGAACGTGCGGCCGATGCCACGGCGGGCGAGCGCCAGCGGTGACATACCGGTGATGTCCTCGCCCGCGAAGCGAACGTACCCGGCCGATGGCTTGATCTGGCCGAGGATGCTGTTGAAGAGCGTCGTCTTGCCCGAGCCGTTCGGTCCGATGACGCCGACGATCTCGCCTTGTCCAACTGTAAACGACACGCCGTCGACGGCCTTGATCGCGCCGTACGTCTTGCGAACATCGGCGACTTCGAGAAGCGCCGACATTACGTTTCCCGCCTGCGCCATCCGAGGCGCTCGGGGAGCGAAAGAATCCCGCCAGGCAGCCAGATCATCAGGGCCACGATGCCGAAGCCGAAGATCGCGAGGTACCAGTTCTGCATGAAGCGGAGCCACTCGGGCAGAAGCACGATGATCACTGTGCCAATGACGGGTCCGAAGAAACGCCCCGCGCCGCCGACGATGATCGCGAACAGCATCATGAGCGACACCGAGAAATGGAATGGTGCGGGCTCGACGTATTGCACGAGGGCCGCGAAGAACACTCCGGCGATGCCGGCGCACGCGGCGCCGATCGCGAACGCTAGAAGCGTGTAAGCGGTGATGTTGATGCCGAGGCTCTCGGCGCGGATTGGATTGTCGCGAAGGGCAGCGAATGCGCGGCCCCACGGCGAGCGCAGCAGCCAGCCGAGGAGCGCGATCAGGATCAGCGTGGCCGCGAGCGTGAACCAGAAGAACGGAAGCACGCCATCGAGCGAGAAGCCGAAGAGCGAGGGCCTTGGAATGCCCGATATTCCATACGTGCCGCCCGTGAGCTTCTCCTCGTTGCGCATGACGAGAAAGACCAGGATGTTGAAGCCGAGCGTCGCGAACGCGAGATAGTGGTGCTGAACGCGAAGTGCTGGAAAGCCGAGCGCGACCCCGACGGCGAAGCAGGCGACCGCCGCGATAGGAAGCACAACGAAGAATGGAACGCCAGCCTTGAGTGCGGCCGCTGCAATGTACGCGCCGATCCCGTAGAACGCGGCGTGGCCGAGCGACATCTGTCCCGCGTAGCCGACGGTGAGGTTCAGGCCGAACGTCGCCATCAATGTTACGCAGAACAATGTGCAGAGATACGTTCCGTAGCTCTTGAGAAAGAATGGAAGGATCGCGAATGCGACGACGACGAGCGTGACGGCGATGGCGCGCGCGTTCGACGCGACGCCAGCGCGAGACCGATCGCCTGCAGCAATAGCATCGCCAAGCGCTTCACCGGCAATGAGTTTCATACGGTCCCCACGCTCGCAGCTTCGCTGCGTCGCTGCCCCCGGAGGGGCCGCAATTCGAGCTCGGGGCGGCCCTTCGCTCTCA
This sequence comes from Casimicrobiaceae bacterium, assembly GCA_035252665.1. Classification (GTDB taxonomy): domain Bacteria; phylum Pseudomonadota; class Gammaproteobacteria; order Burkholderiales; family Casimicrobiaceae; genus VBCG01. Next base: position 1,835 of record DATFCW010000247.1, read on the forward strand.
TACCTTGCGCTCCTGCGGCTTGCCGAGCAGTCCCTCTGGGCGAACGAGGATCACCACAAGGAACAGCACGAGCGCAACGCCTTCCTTGTACGCCGGCGAGACGTAGAACCCGACGACGTTCTCCAGCACCCCGATCAGCACGCCGCCGAGCAAGGCGCCGCGCGTCTCGTTGAATCCGCCGATGATCGCGGCGAAAAATGCCTTCTGGCCGAGCGAATCGCCCATGTCGAACTTCGCGAGATAAGCCGGCGTAACGAGAAGCGCCGCGACGACGGCCAGCAGCGCGTTGATGAGAAACGTATAGAGGACCATCCGCGAGACATCGATGCCGAGCACGCGCGCGGCCTCACGGTTCTGCGCGACGGCCTGCATCGACCTGCCGGTGACGGTGCGATCGAGAAATGCCTGCAACGCTAGGACGATCGTCGCCGCGATCGCGAGCGTGCCGACGTCCGCGTAGGACAGCGCAGTCCCGGCGATCGAGAATTGACCCGCGGGGAAGAGGCTCGGAAACGGAAACGCCTGCGCGCTGTAGCCGGATTTCATCAATTGCTTGAGCCCGATCGAAAGACCGAGCGATGCAATCACGAGCGGAATGACGCCGTGGCGGATCAGCGGATCGACGATCGCACGCTTGAAACCGGCGCCGAGCAGCAACATCGCGACGATGCACGTGAACAGGAAGGAAAGCCAAAGCGGTGCGCCCGCATTGACGAAGAACAGCACCACGAATGCCGGGATCATCACGAACTCGCCCTGCGCGAAATTGATCGTTCCGGAGGCTTGCCACAGCAGCGTGAATCCCAGTGCGGCAAGCGCGTAGATCGAACCAGCGGCGATGCCGGAGACGAGGAGCTGAGGCAGTGCGCCCATGAACGCGTTGTGCGCTACGTTCGTTGCGTCCGGCGATTCTACTGTGCGCGCATCGACCGATGGTGCCGATGGCGGGCATCGCGAAAACCGCCTGCGCCGAAGCCCGATGGTGAAGTGATCCGTGCACAAGGACGACCGGTTGCCAGCAAGACCTTGTCGTTGAAACCGCCATGACACGTGCTGGGACGGCCGTCGGTTGGGATTTGGACGGTCTATGCAAATGGCATAGACTTCGCTCCGTCGGAACGCCGGTGCTAGCGGCGCGCGTCGCGCCGTGCTTGTTCACGACAACCACCGTTCGAACTCGGAAGACAGGTCTTTTCGATGAAGCTTCCCCGACTGACGAGCGCGCTGCTGCTTGCGGCCTTCGCGACGCTATCCCCTTCGCCCGACGTGCTCGCGCATGCCGACGCGCTTCTCGCGCAGACCGAGCACGTTGCCGACGATTCGCCACGCTCGCTGGTCGGTACCGTGCGCGCGCTCGTCATCGAAGATGCGACACGCGGAACGTCGACCCGGCATGTCGAGCTCGCGCTCGACGACGGAACGCTGGTTCCGCTACGCGGCGACGATGCCGACGCGCTTCCATCCGGCGCACGGGTGAGCATCGCCGGACACGCCAACGGCAAGTGGCTCGAAGTCGAATCGGTCGAACAGGTCGCGGGCGCGCCGAACGTTTTGCCAAAGGCCAACGCCGAGATCGACGGCACGCTTGGCGTGCTGCATGCCGACGATTTCGCGCACGGCAAGAGCCTGTTCCTATACGAGTTGCGATTGCCGTCGGGCAAGTCGAACCGGCTGCGGCTCGGACTGCTGCCATCAGCGCTCGCGCCGGGCATGCGTTTGCGCGTGACCGGCGTGCTAGAAGCCGACGGCGAGTCCATCACGCCGCTTCGCATCACGGTCCTCGCCCAGCCATCGAGCAGCATCGAGCGCGACGGCGCCTTGGGGAAGGCTGCGACCGCCAACAGCGTGCTCGTCATCATGGCGAACTTCAACAATACGGCCACGCCGGGGTTCACCCAATCACAGGTGACGCAGGTGATGACGAGCAATGCGGACAGCGTCGCGAATTTCTTCAGCGAAGCGTCGTACGGCTCGCAGATTCTGAACGTGACGGTGACGCCGGGCTGGATAAATATCGGGACGCCGCAGCCGGCGACTTGCAACGATAACGACTGGGAATCGATCGGATCGTCGGCCGAAACGGCGTCGAAAGCACTCGGCGGCATGTACGATCCCGCTGCCTACAACTTCGTCGTCTACGTGTTTCCGACGGTCCCCTCGTGTGGGTGGCTCGGCCTCGCGTATATCGGTTATCCCCATAAAGCGTGGGTCAACGGCACCGGATCGTTCGTGACCTCGGTGGTCGCGCACGAGATGGGGCACAACTTCGGATTGCTGCACGCGGGGAGCCTGCGGTGCGGAAGCGCCATCATCGGCGGTAGCTGCAGCGTGGCCGAATACGGCGATCCGTTCGACACCATGGGCAACCAGCGCGCGATGCACTACAACGCGATGCAGAAATCGAAGCTTGCATGGATCGCGTCGTCGACGGTCAAGACATACACGGGCGGAAGTGCGACCTACACGCTGACGCCGATCGAAGTCGCGGGTGGCTCGACTTACGCGGTGAAGGTGCCGACTGCTTCGGCAAATCGCACGTACTGGATCGAATTCCGGCAGCCGATCGGTTTCGACAGCCCGCTCTCGGCGTTTCCGAATAATGGCGCACAGATCCGAGTGTCGACGCCGTTCGAGACTTATTGCCCGGGATGCGATGCGTGGAACGACGACACCGAACTGCTCGACATGACACCCGGGACTTCCGCGTTCACCGATGCGGCGTTGGTGTCGGGACAAACGTTCACTGATTCTACTTACAACATCAGCATCACCGTGCTGTCGGCGAGCGCAAGCGCGATGACGGTGCAAGTCGCGCCACGCGGCACGGTGACGACGCCGATATCCACGACGACGGAGCTGACCGGCACGCCCAATCCTTCGCTCGCAGGCGCCGTGACGACGTTCACCGCGACGGTGAGCGGCTCGAGCCCGACGGGAACGGTGGCGTTCACCGACAACGGCGCGTCGATCTACGGCTGCGCGGCGGTTGCATTGAGCGGCGGCGACGCGGCGTGCGCGACGAATGCGCTTCTCGCCGGATCGCATGCGATCGTCGCAACGTACTCGGGCGATTCGGCCAACGCAGGATCGACGAGCGCGTCGTTCATGGAGACGGTCAATGCGCCGACCAACGGAACTAACGTCGCGCTCGCGTCGAACGGTGGAACCGCTTCCGCATCCTCCACATGGGGTCCGAGCTTCCCCGCATGGACCGTGATCGACAACAAGCGATCGGGTGCAAATTGGGGCGACTACGCAGGCTGGTCGGATGGCACGGCATCCGCGTTCCCCGATTGGTTGCAGATCAATTTCAACGGCACGAAGACGATCGATCATGTCGTCGTCTATTCCGTGCAGGACAACTATCTGAGCCCGGTCGAGCCGACGGACTCGATGACCGGGACGAAGTACGTCATTGCGTCGTTCGACGTCCAGGGATGGAACGGTTCGGCGTGGGTGACGCTCGCGAGCGTCACGGGCAACAACCGGATCAAGCGCGTCGTCTCGTTCACTGCTTATTCGACCGATCGCATTCGCGTGGTGGTGAACGGGTCCCAGGACGGCGTATGGTCTCGGATCACCGAGATCGAGGCATGGAGCTCGACGGCGTCATCGTCGACGAATTTCGCACTCGCCTCGAACGGCGGCAGCGCGTCGGCATCGTCGATCTGGGGACCGAGCTTCCCTGCGTGGACGGTGATCGACAACAAGCGGTCGGGCGCAAACTGGGGCAACTACGCCGGCTGGTCGGATGGCACGGCATCGGCGTTTCCCGATTGGGTGCAGATCAATTTCAGCGCGACGAGGACGTTCGACCACGTGGTCGTGTACTCGGTGCAGGACAATTATCTGAGCCCCGTCGAGCCGACCGATGCGATGACCGGGACGAAGTTCGTCCTGACGTCGTTCGACGTGCAAGGATGGAATGGCTCGTCGTGGGTGACGCTTGCGAGCGTCAGCGGCAACAATCTGATCAAGCGAACGGTCTGGTTCCCGCCCTATGCGACGTCGAAGATGCGAATCAGCGTGACGGGCACGCAGGACGGCGTGTGGTCGCGGATCACCGAGATCGAGGCGTGGGGACAGTAGAGAAATCATCAAGAAGGGTTCACTTTCCGAATCTATGCTCCAGCGCTCATTCGATCGGCCGTAGCTCGCATGTCGCATAGACGCCGAAGTTCGAAC
>DATFCW010000248.1:0-2903 GCA_035252665.1 Casimicrobiaceae bacterium
AAGCGCGCAACGTACTCGTGCGTGCCGGATCTGTCGCGACCAGCGTCGGGTCGCCTCGCCGATCGTGTGTACCTCGCCGGCGACTACACATGCGCCGCGTTGCCCGCGACGCTCGAGGCGGCCGTGCGAAGCGGACGCGACGCGGCCAGGGCGCTGCTCGAGGATTTGTCGCAGTCGCAACCCGGCTGACAGGTTACTGCTGCGTCCGCAACAACCGCTGCTGCTCGCGATTCCACTCGCGCTCGCGGATCGTGCGGCGCTTGTCGTGCTGCTTCTTGCCCTTCGCGAGGCCGACCGCGAGCTTGACGCGGCCCTTGCTGTAGTGCAGGTCAAGCGGCGTCAGCGTGTAGCCCGCGCGCTCGACCTTGCCGATCAGCCGATTGATCTCGTCGCGATGCATCAGCAGCCTTCGCGTCCGCGTCGGATCAGGATGCACGTGCGTCGACGCCGTCGAAAGCGGCGAGATATGCGCGCCGATCAGCATCAGCTCGCCCTCCTTGACGATCACGTATGCTTCCTTGAGATGCGCGCGCCCGCCGCGGATCGCCTTCACTTCCCAGCCTTCGAGCGCGATGCCGGCTTCGAAGCGTTCCTCGATAAAATAGTCGTGGAACGCCTTCCGGTTCTCGACGATGCTCATTTCGCACGACCCACATTTGCAGTTCGCGCATTTTACGCGGGCGTACATCGCGCAAGCATCCCGAAAGCCGCCATGCGGTCGGTGAAGCGGAGCGTGCTCGTGCCTTATGCAGCACCGCAGATGTTCGAGCTCGTCGATCGCGTCGATCTGTATCCGCAATTCCTGCCGTGGTGCGGCGGAACGCGCGTGCTGGCCCAGGAAGGCAATCGCAAGACCGCGCGCATCGACATCGATTATCACGGCGTGCGCGCGCATTTCACGACCGACAATGTCAACCGGCCGCCCGATTCGATCGTCGTGACGCTGAAGGATGGCCCGTTTCGCCACCTGCACGGCGAGTGGCGATTCAAGGCGCTCGGCGAGCACGGGTGCAAGGTCGAGTTCGACCTGACGTACGAATTCGCGACGAGCCTGCTCGACCGCATCATCGGCCCGGTGTTCGCGCACATCGCGAACACGTTCATCGATGCGTTCGTCAAGCGCGCCGAACGCGTGTATTCGGCAGGATGAGCGGATTACCAACCATTCGCGTGCGGGTCGCGTGGGTGGACGGCGACGAACACGCGCTCGTCGATCTCGACCTCGCCGCCGGCGCGACGGCGCTCGATGCGATCACGCAGGCGGCGCTCGATCTCGATCGTCGCGTGCAAGCCGGCGAATTGGGTTGTGCGATCTACGGCCGACGGGTCGATGCGCAAACGCCGCTCACCGACGGCGATCGCGTCGAAGTGACAAGACCGCTTGTCGAAGACGCGATGTCGGCGCGGCGCCGCCGCGCAGCGCGAGCCGGCTGACTAATTCGCGTTCGCCGCACGGCGCAGTTCCCGCACGAGATCCTCGTCGTGCGCCCGTCTCGCCCAGTCGAGCGCCGTCGCGCCGTCCTGGTTCTTGCGGGTGACGTCGGCGCCGCTCGCGACCAAAAGCATCGCGGTTTCCGGATGATTCTCGTGGATCGCCATCATCAACGCGGTGGTGCCGTTCGGCGATTGGGCATCGATGTTGGCGCCGTGAAGGATCAGGAACTTCACGATGTCGTCATGGCCGCCGGTCGCGGCGTAGATCAGCGGCGTCCAGCCGGCCCCGTCGAGCTTCGCGCCGGCCGCCTGGAGCATGCGCGCGATGTCGAGATGCCCCTTGAGCGCGGCGAGCATCATCGGCGTATCGCCGTAGCGGTTGGCGATATCGACATTCGCCTTCGCCGCGATCAACGCTTGCGCCGCTTGCGGGCTGCCATTGCGCGCAGCGATGCAAAGCATCGGCTCGCCGTCCGCGTTCACCGAATTCGGATCCATGCCGCGGGCGAGGAGGCGCTTGACCTCGTCGGCGCGATCGTTCGCCACGGCCTGCGCCAGGTCGTCGAGCAACTCGGCCGCGCTCGTGCGAAACGCGAGCGGCGCAAGCGTCGCGCCGAGCAGCACGCGGCGGCGGGTGCGATCAATGAACATTGCGATCGATTCCGAACAGCTTGAAAAAGTTGTCCGACGTCGCGCGCGCAACCTCGTCGACGCCAATCTCGCGCAGCGCCGCGATCTCGTGACCGACGTGCGCAACGAACGCCGGCTCGTTGCGCTTCCCGCGATGCGGCACGGGTGCCAAATACGGGCTATCGGTTTCGATCAGCATCCTCGACAGCGGCACACGCTTCGCAACTTCCTTCAGCTCTTGCGCGTTACGGAAAGTGACGATGCCGGAGAACGAGATGTGAAAGCCCAGGTCCATCGCGCGCTGCGCGACGTCGAAGGTCTCGGTGAAGCAATGCATCACGCCGCCTGCCTCCTCGGCATGCTCGTCGCGCATGATCGCGATCGTGTCTTCGGCCGCCGCGCGCGTATGAATCACGAGCGGCCGCCTGGCCTCGCGCGCCGCGCGGATGTGCGTGCGAAAGCGCCGGCGCTGCCACTCGAGATCGCCGCTGCGCCGAAAGTAGTCGAGCCCGGTCTCGCCGATCGCGACGATCTTGCGCTCGTGCGCGCGCGAGACGAGCAGGTCGACCGTCGGCTCTACGAGATTCTCGTAATCCGGATGCACGCCGACGCTCGCGTACAAGTTGGCATGTTCGAGTGCGAGCGCATGAACCTTCGGCCAAGCGTCCATCTCGACTCCGATGCAAAGCGCGTGCGTCACACGAGCTTGGCGCATCGCGTCGAGCACGCGCGGCAGGTCGCCGCGAAGCTCGGGAAAGTCGAGATGGCAGTGGGAGTCGACGAACATTGCCAGGGATCAGGCATCAGGCATCAGGCATCAGGTATCAGTGGTGCACCGG
>DATFCW010000249.1:0-3131 GCA_035252665.1 Casimicrobiaceae bacterium
CGCACTGCCGTTGCTCGAGCGTGCGGTATCGGCCTATCGCTCGCGCTGAAGCGCGGTGAGGTCGTGGATGTCGAGACGCCGCACGGTGTCGCGCGCGTGCACCTGCAGCCGGTCGACGGGCCGCGCGGAGCGCTCGTGCTCGGCCACGGCGCGGGCGCGCCGCAAACGCATCCGTTCATGGTCGCCGCCGCGCGCGCGCTCGCCGAGCGCGGCATCGACGTCGTCACGTTCAACTTCGTTTACATGGAGCACGAACGCGGCGCGCCCGATCGCAATGATCGATTGGAGGCGTGCTTCGCCGCGGTCGTCGCCGACGCGCGCGCTCTCTTCCCGTCGCACGCGCTCGCCGCCGGCGGCAAATCGATGGGCGGCCGAATCGCGTCGCAAGCCGCCGCCAAACAACTGCTGGGCGACTTGCGCGCGCTCGTCTTCCTCGGTTATCCGCTGCACCCGCCGAAGCAGCCCGAAAAGCTCCGCGACAAACATCTACCGAGCGTCCGCGCGCCCATGCTCTTCATTCAAGGCGAACGCGATCCCTTCGGCACCCCGAACGAGCTCGCACCAATCATCCAATCGCTAAACGCCAAACTGCTGGCAATCCCGCGCGCCGATCACTCTCTCAAAACCCCAAAGACCCAAGCCGACCCACTACCCGCCATCTACGACGCGATCGCGCGCTTCGTTCGCGACGCCGGTGCCGGCGCGTGACGGATTCCGAATCTGAACCAAAACCTCCGTCCTCTGCGCCTCTGCGACTCTCCGCCACAGGAAGCGCCCCGAATTCCACGCCGGCGCCATACGCGAGCAATTACTCGAGTAGCGGGGCGAGGCGTTCTAGGGCGGCGGTGAGATCGGGGGTCTGTTCGACGACCGCGGCGAGCGGGTCTCGCTTCTTGCGTCTCATGCGCGCGGGGACGGTCTTGATCGTGAAACGCGTTGGATCGAGGGATGCGGTTACTTCTTTCCAATCGAGCGGAGTGGACACGAGCGCGCCTGGCACTGGACGCGCGGAGAATGGGGCGGCCAACAAGCGGCCGTGGCCGTTTTGGAGCCAATCGAGATAGACCTTGCCTTCGCGTTTGTCGATGACGCGCGCGAGCGTCGCGAGCTCGGGTTTGCGCGCGACGATGACGCGCGCGAGCAGATCGGCCAGCGTGCGCGCTTGTTCGAACGTGCACGCGCGGCCGAGCGGGACCAAGACGTGCAAACCGGTCGAGCCGGACGTCTTGCAATAACAGGGCAGCGCGATCTCTTCGCACAGCGCGCGAATCGCCAGCGCGACTTCAATGACGTGCGAGAACGGAGCGCCTTTGGGATCCAGATCGAGAATGGTCCAATCGGGACGTTCGAGCGTCTTGATGCGGCTCGCCCAGACGTGAAGCGGGATCGTGCCGAGATTGACGAGATAGACGAGCGTCTCGGCGTCGTCGCAGATGAAGTAATCGATCTCGCGCTGCGCTTGCTCGCTCCACATTCGCTCGGTGCGGACCCAATCGGGCGCGAAGCCGGGCGCGTCTTTCTGGAAGAACGATTTGCCGTGAATGCCGTCGGGGAAACGAGTGAGGACGAGCGGGCGATCGCGCAAATAGGTCAGGAGCCAGGGGGCGATTGACGCGTAGTAGTCGATTAGATCGCCTTTGGTGTAGTTCTCTTCTGGCCAGAACGTTTTGGTCAGGTTTGTGAAGTTGATTGTGCGCGGAGCGGGATCGACGGAGGGCGGAGACGGATCGGGCGAGGACGAAAACGAGGACGCGGACGCGGGAGAAGACGGGATTCGTTCGCAGTCGGTTGGGGTTTTGTCGGTACGAAAACGGATGAAAGACGGTTGGCGGAGGCCGCGGTCTTCAGTCCATTCCTTATAACGGACTTCGCAGATTAGAAATGGATCGCAGTAGACGTGGCCGCGGCCTTCGGGGCCGGCGCCCACGAAGGGGGGATCGGCGCGGCGGCGCGATTCGATTTGTTTGACCGCGGCGTCGAGCTCGGGAGCGGTCAGGCCGCTGCCGACCGCGCAGACGTAATTCAATTGATCGCCGTTCCACGCTGCCAGGTGTAACGACGCAGCGCTCGCGCCGCGTTTGGAAGGCGCGTAACCGACGACGAGGAAATCGCCGGTTTTGGCGAAACGCACTTTGACCCAATCGGCGGAGCGGCCGGCGCGATAGGTGGAATCGGCGCGTTTGCCGACGACGCCTTCGAGGCCGAGCTCGCGCACCGCCTCCAGCATCGCTTCGCCGCGCTCGTCGATGTGATCGGCGAAGCGCAGCGGGCCGCCGCCCGGCAGCAACGATTTCAGGATTCGTTTGCGCTCTATTAATGGTAGTGCGCGTAAGTCGAATCCTTCGATTGCGATCAAATCGAACGCGAAATAAACGGCCGGCAATTGCAACGCCGCGCGCGCGATGTCGGGAGCGCGCTGCAATTGCGCGCGCTGCAACAAGCGCTCGAAGCGCGGGCGGCCGTTCTCGTCGAGGACCGCGACTTCGCCGTCGAGGATCGCGTGCTCGAACGGGAGCGCGGCGATCGCGCGCGCCAACTCGGGATAGCTCGCGGTCGAATCCAAACCGCGGCGATAACGTAATAAGGACTTATTGGAGTCTTTGGCAGCGAATAATCGGAAACCGTCGTATTTCAATTCCCAGATCCAACCGGCGCGCGTGAACGCGTGATCGCGCGGCTCGGCGAGCATCGGATCCAAGTCGGTGAGCGAAACGGTTTTGCGCGGCGCGCCCGACGACGCGGCGAGCGCGAGCGCGGCTTTGGCGCGCGCGGCGCCCGATTGCAGCTCGGCGAGCGTCAAACCCGATAAAACGGACGCATCGTCATAATGAGTATTCTTCGAGGCGAATTCGTCGCGGTGCTTGATGAGCAGCCAATCGCGCGAGACCGCGTCGCCGCGGCCCTTGGTCTTGGTGCGAACGAGCGTCCAGACGCCGCGCAGCTTCTGGCCGCGCACCTCGAATAACAACTTTCCTTTCTTCATCCCTTCGAATGGATCTTCGAGCGCGCGCCACGTGCCGCGATCCCAGACGATCACCGGGCCCGCGCCGTAATTGTCGTCGGGGATTACGCCCTCGTAATCGGCGTATTCGACCGGATGATCCTCGACGTGAACCGCCAATCGTTTGTCA
>DATFCW010000250.1:0-10194 GCA_035252665.1 Casimicrobiaceae bacterium
ATCACGTGCGCAGCCGAGGATTCAGCGCGTCGCGCAGCCAGTCGCCGAGCAAATTGATGGCGAGCACCATCACGACGAGCGCGATGCCCGGAAACAGCGTGACCCACCATTCGCCGGAGAACAGGAAGTCGTTGCCGATGCGTATCAGCGTGCCAAGTGAAGGCTGCGTCGGCGGGACGCCAACGCCGAGGAACGACAGCGTCGCCTCGGTGATGATCGCGGTCGCAATGTGGATCGTCGCAATCACCAGCACGGGCCCGACGACGTTTGGCAGCACATGGCGCGCCATGATCGCGAGCGGATGAATGCCGAAAAGCCGCGCCGCCTGCACGTACTCCTTGTTCTTCTCGACGAGCGTCGAGCCGCGCACGGTGCGCGCGTATTGCACCCAGCCCGACACGCCGATCGACAGCACCAGCACGTAGAATGCCATGCTCTCGTGCGCACCGGGAATCAGCGCGCGCGCGACGCCATCGACCAGAAGCGCGATGAGAATCGCCGGGAATGAGAGCTGCACGTCGGCCACGCGCATGATGAACGCGTCGACGCTGCCGCCGACGTAACCCGCCAGAAGGCCGAGCGACACGCCGAGCGCCATCGACAACAGCACTGAGCAAATGCCGACCGCGAGCGAAATGCGCGCGCCGAACAGGATCGTCGACAGGATGTCGCGTCCTTGATCGTCGGTGCCGAGTGGAAAGGCGGGATCGCCGCCCGCAAGCCATGCCGGCGGCTTCAGCGAATTGGAGAGATCGAGCTGGCCGAGATCGAACGGATTGTGTGGCGCGACCCAGGGAGCGAACACGGCACTTCCGACGCAAAGCAGGAACACGACCGCTGCCGCGATCGCGTAGGGCGATGTGCGAAAGCTGTACGCGAGATCGCTGTCCCACGATTGACGAACCGTCGCGACGAAACCGTTTGCCATGTCAATCGCCCCGTCCGGGCCGCTCGACGCGTAACCTGGGATCGACGACGTAATAGAGCAAATCGACGATCAGGTTGATCGTCACGAACACGAGCGCGATCAGGCAGAGGTACGCGGCCATCACGGGAATGTCGACGTAGCTCACCGCCTGGATGAACAGCAGGCCCATGCCCGGCCATTGGAACACCTGCTCCGTGATGATCGAGAACGCGATGATCGAGCCCAATTGCAGCCCGGTGATCGTGATGACGGGCACGAGCGTGTTCTTGAGCGCGTGGCCGAAGTTGATCGCCCGGTCGCGCAAGCCGCGCGCCCGCGCGAACTTGATGTAATCGGTGCGAAGCACCTCGAGCATCTCCGAGCGGACGAGCCGCATGATCAGCGTGAGCTGAAACAATCCCAGCGTGATCGTTGGCAGGATCAGCGAGCGCAGGCCGCTCGGCGTCAGGAAGCCCGTCGTCCACCAGCCAAGCGCGACGACATCTCCCCTTCCGAACGCCGGAAGCCAGCCGAGCTTAACCGCGAAGATCAGGATCAGCAGGATGCCGATCAGAAACGTCGGCAACGACACGCCGAGAAGCGACAGCGAAAGCGCCGCGCGCGACACCCACGAATTGGGCCGAAGCCCCGAATAAACGCCGGCCGGAATTCCGACGACGAGGGCGAGCAGCGCCGCGCTGAGGCTAAGTTCCAGCGTTGCCGGAATCCGCTGCGCGAGCAGCACCGACACCGGCTTGCCGATGCGGATCGACACGCCGAATTGCCCGTGCACCGCATTGACGACGAAATGATAGAACTGGACGTAGAAGGGTCGATCGAGTCCGAGCTCGTGCGTCAGGCGAATGCGATCGGCCGGTGTTGCGAACTGGCCGAGCAGCAACTGCACCGGGTCGCCGACGTACTGGAACAGCGAGAACGCGACCAGCGCGACGACCAGCATCACGACGACCGCCTGCAGCAGGCGCCGAAGAACAAACGCCGCCATCGGTGGGTTACAAAAAAGCGCGCCGGGACGGCAGGCGCCGCCCCGGCCCAAGGATCATCGCGTCACTTGCCCGCGACCACGTCGTTCACGTGCACCCACCACATGCGCAGTCGGTTGTCCGCGCTGTGCGTGACGGAGACGTTCTTGCGCATCGCCCATGGAATGATCTGCTGGTGCAGCATGATGTGCGCGACGTCCTGCGTATGCAGCATCAGCGCTTCGTGGATCATCTCGAGGCGCTTCTTGACGTCGGGCTCGACCTGCATCTTGTCGATCAGCTCGTCCATCTTGGCGTTGCTGTACGAGCCGTCGTTGTATTCGCCGCCGCCCTTGTTGTCGCGCGTGTGCACGAGCGAGTACAGCGCGTCCTGCGCGTCGAAGGTCGCCACGGCCCAGCCCAGCATGTAGAGGCTCGTGTCGGTCTTGTTGATCTTCGCGAAGTATTGCGCCTTCGGCATCGCGTTGAGATTCACTTTGAGACCGATCTTCGCCCACATGGAAGCCAGCGCCTGGCAGATCAGCGCGTCGTTGATGTAACGGTCGTTCGGGCAGTCGAGCGTCACCTCGAACCCGTTCGGATAGCCGGCTTCCTTGAGCAGCGCCTTCGCTTTCGCCACGTCATACGGCGGCCGCTTGTTCGCCGCCGGGAAATAACCGTAGACCTGTGGCGTGATGAGTTCTCCGGTGGGAATCGAAAGCCCACGCATCAGCGTGCGCTTGATCGCTTCGATATCGATGCCCGAGTAAAGCGCCTGGCGCACGCGCAAATCCTTGAACGGGTTCTTCCCCTTGACGTTCGAGTACAGAAGCTCGTCGCGCTTCTGATCCATGCCGATGAAGATCGTCCGGTTCTCCTCGCCTTCGATGACCTTGAGGTTCGGATCGGCCTTGAGCTTCGGCAGGTCCTGCAGCGGCGGGTCGAGCACAAAGTCGATTTCGCCGGACAAAAGCGCCGCAGTGCGCGTCGCCGCCTGCTTGATCGGCGTATAGATGATCTCGGTGACGTTGCCCTCCATCTTGCCCCACCAGTTGGGGTTCGCTTCGAGCACGGTCTTCACGTCCGGCTCGCGCGACTTCAGGATGTACGGGCCGGTGCCGTTCGCATGCCCGACGGCGTACGTCTCTTCCTTGGCGACGTAATCCTGCACCTCGACGACGTTGTGCTTCTCGCACCATGCCTTGCTCATGATGCGAACGTCGGTCAATTGCCGAAGAAGCACCGGCGCCGGTCCCGAGGTAATGATGTCGACCGTCAGGTCGTCGACCTTCTTCGCGTCCGTGACGCCGGCGAGGTACGCTTTGGTCATCGATCGCTTCGACATCTGTCGATGCACCGAGAAGACGACGTCGTCCGCGGTGAGCGGCTCGCCTTCCTGGAACTTGACGTTGGGCCGCAGGTGGAAGCGCCATTGCGTCGGGCTCACTTCCTCCCACTTCGTCGCCAGCTGCGGCACGATGTTGAACTTCTTGTCGTACTGCACCAGCGACTCGTAGACGTAGCTGTTGAACGTGTTGTTGAAGCTCTCGTTCTGCGCGTACGGGTCGAACGTCAGGATGTCGCCCTGGCTCGCCCAGCGGAACGTCTTGGCATGAAGCGGCGCCGCGACGACGAATGCGCCGACAAGCGCCGCGACAACGATGTTTGCACGTGAACGCATCACTCCTCCTCGCAGGGCCGCCTCGTTCAGGCTGCCGGGCGTGCATCATGGCGAACAAAGGGGCGACGCGTCAAATCTGGCGCGTCTGCGCCTCGCGGTGCGCGGTCAATCGATCAGGACGCCCGCTGCGTCGTGGAACGGGTAAGGGCCGTCGAAGCGGCCGATGAACGCCGTGTGCGTCACGAGGCCGAACGGCGGATTCCATAAATGCAGGCGAAACCCTGGCGGCTCGAGCACGAACGCATTGGCCGCATCCGGCGCGAGATCGAGCACGACCTGGTGCGCGGGACTCGGGCAAGTCTGCGCGATCGTGCCGGCGAAGCGTACGTCGATCGGTCGGTGCACGTGGCCGCAAAGAATGCGCTCGATGTTCGGGTGGCCTCGCGCGATCGCTTCGAGCGGCCCCCAGTCGGCAAGTCCGATTTCGTCGATGTGGCCAATGCCGGTCGCAAACGGCGGATGGTGCATCAGGATCACGACGGGGCGTTCGCGCGCTTCGTGCAATCGCGCGGCCAGCCAGTCAAGACGGTCCGCATCGAGCGCGCCGCCGCTTTCACCCGGCACCGTCGTGTCGAGCGCCAGCACGTGAAGCGGCCCCGCATCGATTGCAAACTGAATATGCGGCGACGTCTGACGAAGATAGGCATGATCGGGAAATGCCGCACGAAGCGCATCGCGGTCGTCGTGATTGCCCGGCATGAGATACACCGGCATCGCAAGCGGCGCGAGGAGCGCGCGCAAATGCGCGTATTCGTCGGGCCGGCCGAAATCGGTGAGATCGCCGGTGGCGACGACGGCGTCGGGTCGCTGCGGCAGGGCGAGAATGTGATCGACACAGCGCCGCAGCGCTTCGGCGGTGTCCACGATGCCATACGAGAGCGCACCGGGCACCTTGATGTGCAGATCGCTGATCTGGCAGAGGAGCATGAGCGAACCTTGTTACGCGTAGGGTGAGCGATCGCGGCCTTCGAGCATGACCAGCGCACCGGGATCGACGTCGATGCCGATCGCTTCGCCTTTCGCGAACGTGCGTCGCAGCACCGTGTCGACGACGATCGATTGCCCGTGGTTGAGGTCCACGACGATGCGCGTCAGGTTGCCCAAAAAGAATGCGGAAACGATGCTCCCGCGAAGCGCGGCCCCATCGATGTCGACGACGCGCGCATCCTCGGGCCGAAACATGACCTCGCTGGCACTCGTGATGCCGGGCGGGAGTCTCAGGATGCCGCTCGGTATGCGTAGCGCGCCGTTCTCCCGCACGCCGCTGACGCGATTCATCGTGCCGATGAAATCCGCGACGAATGCCGATGCAGGACGGTAATAGATGTCCTGCGGCGTGCCGATCTGCTCGACACGGCCGTGCGACATCACGGCAATGCGATCGCCGAGGGCCATCGCCTCCGCCTGATCGTGCGTCACGTAGACGCTCGTCACGCCGAGCGAGCGCAGCAGGCGGTCGATCTCGACGCGAAGATCTTCGCGAAGCTTCGCGTCGAGGGCAGTCAACGGCTCGTCGAGCAGGAGCACGCGTGGCTTCACGGCGAGCGCACGAGCGAGCGCGACGCGCTGGCGTTGTCCGCCCGATAGTTGGTCGACGCGCCGATCTCCGAAGCCTTCGAGGTGCATCATCGCGAGCAGGCGCATCGCCTGCTCACGGCGATCGGCGACAGCGACACCGCGCACGCGCAACCCATACGCGACGTTGTCGATGACGCTCATATTGGGAAAGAGCGCGTAGCTCTGGAACACCATGCCCACGTTGCGCCGCTCGATGGGGCGCGCCGTCACGTCGTCACCGCCGAAGAACACGCGGCCGCCCGCGTCGGGCTCGGTCAGTCCCGCGATGATCCGCAGAAGCGTCGTCTTGCCGCATCCCGACGGGCCGAGAAACACGATCGTTTCGCCGGCCGCGATGTCGAGGTCGAGCGGTTGCAGCGCCCTCGTCCCGTCGGCGAACGTCTTTGCACAGCGCGCGAGGCGCACGCTGGCCGCGTTATCGTCCATCGCGTGTTGTCCTGCGCGGCGTCCTTTCGCGCGCGAGCCATTGCATCGCGACGAGCAGCGGCACGATCATCACGAAGAACACGATCGTGTACGCCGAGCCGATTTCGAGGCGCATCGAAGCGTACGAATCGGCGAGACCGACGGGAATCGTCTTCGTGAGCGGCGTATGCAGCATCCACGTGATGTTGAATTCGCCGATCGACAGCGTGACGACCATGAGCGCGCCGGCGAGAATGCCGTATCGCGCATTGGGAACGATCACGCCGAAGAAACGCGACGCGAAGCTCGCGCCGAGGCTTGCCGCGGCTTCTTCGAGCGTCGCGAGGTCGATCGCCGCCATCACGGCCAGCACCGAGCGCACCATGAAGGGCAGGGTGAAGACGACATGGCCGACGAGGATGAAGAGCCAGCTCGCGCGAAAGCCGCGCCATTCGCCGTAGAGGAGGATCAGCGCGAGCGCCGTCGCAAGTCCGGGCACCGCGACGGGAAGCACGAGGAGCTCCTCGAACACGCGCGTC
This sequence comes from Casimicrobiaceae bacterium, assembly GCA_035252665.1. Lineage (GTDB taxonomy): Bacteria > Pseudomonadota > Gammaproteobacteria > Burkholderiales > Casimicrobiaceae > VBCG01. The sequence continues at coordinate 6,094 of DATFCW010000250.1, forward strand.
GTGCGGCTCGGCCTTCGCGCGAGGACGTACGCGATCGGCACGCCGAGCACGAGCGTCGCCGCGAGACACGCAAGCGCGATTTGCAGCGACAGGCCAATCGTCCCTGCATAGAGCGACCACACCTCGCCGACCCAACGAAGCGTCAGGCCGCTTCTGATGCCGGTGAAATAGTTCTGCGTGATGCCGGCGAGCACGGACATCACGACCGGCACGACGAGAAACGCGCAGACGAAAAGCGTGAAGAGAAGTTGCGCGATGAAGCGAATCGAGCGATCGCGCGTCACTGGACTTCCCTCCGCGCTTCGCGCTTCGGGGCTAATTCGCCCTCGGGGCGGCCCTTCGGGCTCATGCCGCCGCCGCGACCGTCGATCCGGCGAGCGTGCGCGCGAGCGCGAGCGCCGCCCACGTGATGAGGCCGAGCACGATCGACAACGCCGCGGCGATCGAGAAGTTCGCGTAGTTCGTGAACTCGGTGTAGATCGTGATCGGCAGCACGTTGATGTTCGTCGCAAGCGTGAACGCGGTACCGAAGGCGCCCATGCTCGTCGCGAAGCAGATGGCGCCGGACGAGATCAATGCAGGCCGCAGGCCGGGCAGGATGACGTCGCGCAGCACCTGCCAGCCGTTTGCGCCAAGCGAACGAGCAGCTTCCTCGAGCGCCCAGTCGAGCTTGTCGACGGCGGCCATCACGGTAAGGATCACGCGCGGAATCGAAAAGTAGAGGTAGCCGAGGAAGAGGCCGGCGATCGAATAGGCGAAGACGAGATTCACGCCGAACACCGCGTCGGTCATCTTCCCGATCAGGCCTTGGCGACCGGCGAGCATGATCACCATGAAGCCGACGACGACGCCCGGAAACGCGAGCGGGAACGTGAGCAGCGACACGAGTGCGTTGCGGCCCGCGAATCGATTGCGCTGCAGGAACATCCCCGCGATGCCCGACACGACGAGCGTCGCGAACGTGACGACGAGCGACAGCACCACCGTCGAGACGAGGCTCGTCAAATAATTGTGATCGGTGACGATTGCCGCATACGCAGCGGCGCCGCGCGGCCCGCTTGCGCCGACCGCGACCAGTCGCGCCATCGGCAGCAGCCAGAAGGCGGCGAACACGACGAGCGCCGGCAGGGCGAGCAGCGCGAAGCGAGCGTTCGCCCTCGACATTGCGCTCGCCGGCGCCGGCTACTGCGCTTCCTTCAGATACCGCTCGGTGAACGGCTTCTGCGCGGCGGCCATCTTCGCGAAGTCGACCGGCTTCGCGCGCGCGTAGTCGGATGCGGGCAGAAAGCGCGACTGCGCTTCCTTCGACATCGCTTCCGCGCGCACAGGACGCAGGAACGCGTTCGCCCAGATCGCCTGTCCCTCGTCGGACAGCGTGAAATCGAGCACCTTCTTCGCGTTCTCCGGATGCGGTCCGTTCTTCACCAGCGCCATCACGTACGGAACGACGACCGTCCCTTCCGTTGGAATCACGAACGCGATGTTCGCCTTGTCCTTGTATTTGCCGCGATACGCGTTGAAATCGAAGTCGATCAGGATCGGGATCTCACCGGAGAGCACGCGCGCATACGACGTCTGCTTCGGCACGATCGGATCGTTCGCCTTCATCTTCTTGAAGTAATCGATCGCGGGCGAGAAATCGTCGAGCGAGCCGCCGAGCGCGTTGTTGATCGCGACCGCGCCGACGTAACCGACGAACGCGCTGGCCGGGTCGAGATAGCCCACCATCCCTTTGTATTCCGGCTTCAACAGATCCTTCCACGACTTGGGCACCGGCTTGCCGTGCAATGCGTCGACGTTGACCATCAGGCCGAGCGTGCCCGAATGAATCGTGAACCAGTAGCCGTCGGGATCCTTGAGACCCGCGGGAATCTCGTTCCAGTGCGCCGGCTTGTAAGGCGCCGTCACGCCGTCGTTCTTCGCCTGGATGCCGAAGGTGACGCCGAGGTACGTGAAGTCGGCGACCGGGCTCGCCTTCTCGGCGACGAGCTGCGCGAGCGATTGACCCGAATTCTTGTTGTCCTGCGGCACGGTGATCCCGAGCTTGTCCTTGATCGCCTTGAGCTCGGTGCCCCAGTCGGCCCACTCCGGCGGGCAGTTGTAGCAGATCGCGGTTTGCTGTGCGTGCGCCACGGGAAGCGCTGCGACAGCGAGCAACGCGAACGCAATGCGGACGAAAACGCGTGCAGCCATGCGACCTCCTTCGAAGGAAATCAGGCGGGAAATGCGCCGATTGTAATCAGAGGCGCGCCCGCAACGTGGCCCGCATGCGTCACTTCGTCGCGTGCGCGATCTGGGAGATCTCCTCGAGAATCTTGCCGCGCGTCTCGATGCCAAGCACGAGCACCATCAACGCGGCGAGACCGAAGCTGCCCGCACCGAGCGTGAAGACGCCCACCTGACCGACCATGTTGATGATGTAACCGACGACGATCGGTCCCGCGATGGCGCCGACGCGACCAAACGCCGATGCGACGCCGGCACCCGTCGACCGGCAACGCGTCGGATACAGCTCGGGCGTGTACGCGTACAGACAACTCCACATGCCGAACATGAAGAACTGCATGAAGAAGCCGAACACGAACAGCATGGCGAAATTCGGTGCCTGGCCGTAAGCAAATGCCATGACGGCGCTCATGACGAGGAAAATCGCCGTCGTGGGCTTGCGGCCGATCTTCTCGAGCAATCCGGCGGCAACGTAGAAGCCGGGAATGCCGCCGACCGCGATCAGCGTCACGAATCCGACCGACTTGACGACCGACAGTCCCTGCGCCTCGAGCATCACGGCGATCCACGAGTTGAGGCCGTAGAAGCCGAGCAACGCGAAGAACCACATGCTGAACAGCATGACATTGCGCTTCAGATGGCTCCGTTGGAACAGCACGGCCATTGGATTGCGTGTCTCCTGCACGGCGTCCTCGATGAACGGCTTCGGCGGTGGTAGTTCCGCTCCGTAACGGCTCGCGACTTCCGCCTCGATGCGCGACATCGCCGCCTCGGCCTCTTCGAAACGCCCGTGATCGGCGAGCCACCGCGGCGATTCGGGAAGGCTCCGCCGCACCCAGAACACGACCGCCGCGAGCAATCCCACGACAACGAAGACCCAACGCCAGCCGGCGATTGGAAGCAGCGTGTAGCTGATGAGACCCGACAGCACGAAACCCACGGCCCAGAAGCCCTCCATGAACGCGATGTATTTGCCGCGCTCGCCGGCGGGAATCACCTCGGAGAGAATCGCCTGCGCAACGGGCGCCTCGCCGCCCACGCCAGCACCGATCAGGAACCGAAACACCATCAGCGAAGCGAGACCCCACGCGCCTGCCGCGAGGAAGCTCGCCACGCCCCACAGAATCATCGTTGCCTGGAACGTCGTGCGACGACCAATAAGATCGGACGACGACCCGAAGATGATGTTGCCGACGAGTTGACCGAGAAACGTCATCGAGGCGAGATAACCGATCTCGATGTGCGTGAGCTGGAAGTCGCGCGTAATGGCGCCGATCAGGAACACGAGCAGCGCAACGTCGACCTGGTCGGCGAGCCATGCGGTTGCGACGATGACGAAGACACGCTTTTGATACCCGGTCATCGGCAGGCGCTCGAGGCGCCCTTCGATGTTGATCCGGGCAGCCTCGGCACGCGCGCCTTCGATGCTCCTCGCGGCAACGGCCGGCGTGATGACAATGCTCATGGATTCCCCCTTTCCCGCGATCCCGCGCATCTTCCTCTCGACTGCGCTCGCCCGACTCTACGCCGACAGTGCGATCGGCGGCAAGCATCAACGTGAAACGCTTGCTGCACCCTCGTCGCGGCCGATCGCGCGAGCGACAAGCGTCGTCACGTTTGCGTCGACGCCGGCGCCGAAGCAGTCGATCGTCTCGACGTTCATCGCGCGAAGCCAGGTGATCTGGCGCTTGGCAAGCTGACGGGTGGCGGCGATGCCGCGCTCGCGAAGCTCGGCGCGATTGATGCGGCCGTCGAGATACGCGAACGCCTGGCGATATCCCACGGCCCGCATCGACGGCATGTCGGGACGAAGCGCGAAGCGCGCGCGAAGCCCGAGAACCTCATCGATCAATCCCGCGTCGAGCATCGCGTCGA
>DATFCW010000251.1:0-14778 GCA_035252665.1 Casimicrobiaceae bacterium
AGATGATCGTGCAGCGGGGGGCGATATCGCAGTTGCTGCCGAAGGGAACGATCAAGGGATTGTGAGAAGCGGGATGAGGGACTCGAAAAGACCCGCCCGCCCGCCACAATGCCAAGCGAATTCCCCTCTCCTCCCCCACCCCTCATCCGCGACCCCGCCTTGAAGATCGCGCGCAAGTCGACTCGCTTTACCCAATGAACCGCTACCCCCTCTGGAAATACATCGTCATCGGGCTGGCGCTGCTGTTCGGCGTCCTGTACACGGTGCCGAATTTCTTCCCCGACGTGCCGGCCGTCCAGGTCTCGTCGTCGAAGTCCGGCGTCAAGATCGACACGGCGCTTCTCGAAAGCGTCGAGGACACGCTCAAGGCCGACAACATTCCGTACCGGGGCGCCGAGCTCGACCCGGTCGGCATCAAGGTTCGGCTTCCCGACCTCGACACGCAGGTGCGCGCGAAGGACGCCATAGCGAAAAAGCTCGGCGACAACTACATCGTTGCGCTGAACCTCTTGTCGTCGTCGCCCAAATGGCTCGCTTCGATCGGCGCGTTGCCGATGTATCTTGGCCTCGATCTGCGTGGTGGCGTCTACTTCCTGCTGCAAGTCGACATGAAGGCCGCGCTCGACAAGGCCGCCGACCGCAACGTCACCGATATTCGTTCGCTCATGCGCGAAAAGAAAGTGCTCTATTCGGGCATCACGCGCGAAGGCACGAACATCGTGCTGCGCTTCAAGGACGACGCCGAACGCACGCGGGCGCGAAACGAAATTCTGAATCTGTATCCAACGCTCGATGCGAAGGAGCAGGAAGCGGCCGGCGGCGAGCTTCGCCTCGTCGTAAGCATGAAGCCTCAGGCGCAGACGCGGATCAGCGAAGGCGCCGTCCAGCAGAACATGACGATCCTGCGCAATCGCGTGAACGAGCTCGGCGTCGCCGAGCCGATCATCCAGCAGCAGGGCAGCGACCGCGTCGTCGTGCAGCTCCCGGGCGTGCAGGACACCGCGCGCGCCAAGGACATCCTCGGGCGAACCGCCACGCTCGAGATTCGCATGGTCAACGACGATCCGGGCGCGCTCGAGCAGGCGCTGCACGGGCAGATACCGTTCGGCAACGACCTGTACTACGACCGAAACGGCCAGCCCCTGCTCGTGAAGCGCCAGGTCGTCCTGACCGGCGATCGGATCAGCGACGCGCAATCCGGATTCGACTCGCGCACGAACGAACCCGCCGTGCACGTAACCCTCGACAGCCAGGGCGCGCGGATATTCAAGGAGGTCACGCGCGAGAACGTCGGCAAGCGGATGGCAATTTTGCTCGTCGAGAAAGGCAAGGCCGAGGTGATCACGGCGCCGGTGATTCGCGAGGAAATCGGCGGCGGCCGTGTGCAGATCAGCGGCCGGATGAACACGCGCGAGGCGAACGACATCGCGCTTCTGATGCGCGCGGGTGCGCTGGCGGCACCGATGGAGATCGTCGAGGAGCGCACGGTGGGGCCGTCGCTCGGGAAGGAAAACATCGCGAAGGGGTTCGACTCCGTCAAGTACGGCTTCGTCGTGCTGGTCGCGTTCATCTGCGTCTATTACATGCTGATGGGCGTGATCTCCGCAACGGCGCTCGCGATCAACCTGATGCTGCTCGTCGCCGTGTTGTCGCTGCTCCAGGCGACGCTCACGCTGCCCGGCATGGCAGCGATAGCGCTCACGCTCGGCATGGCGATCGACGCGAACGTGCTGATCAACGAGCGAATACGCGAGGAGCTGCGCTGGGGAGCGACGCCGCACGCGGCGATCCAGGCCGGCTACGAGCGCGCCTGGGGAACGATTCTCGACTCGAACGTGACGACGATGATTGCCGGCATCGCGCTGCTGGCGTTCGGCTCCGGGCCGGTGCGCGGCTTCGCCGTCGTGCACGTGCTCGGCATCCTGACGTCGATGTTCTCGGCGGTGTTCGTCTCGCGCGGGATCGTCGCGCTGATCTACGGCAGCCGCAAGAAGCTCGACCACATATCGGTGGGCCAGGCGTGGCATCCGTCGCCGGATGCGATGGCGGCGGCGAAATCGTAAAAGGGATCCACGATGGAATTCTTCCGCATCTCGCGCGACATCCCGTTCATGCGGCACGCGCTGGTGTTCAACGTGATCTCGATCATCACGTTCGTCGCCGCCGCCGTGTTCCTCGCAATCTACGGGCTCAATCTCGGCGTCGACTTCCGCGGCGGCACGGTGATCGAGGTGAACTATGGGCATCCGGTCGACTACGGACGCGTGCGAAGCGCGATCGACAAGCTGGGCCTCGGCGAATTCTCGGTGCAGAGCTTTGGCAGTTCCGAGACGGTGCTGATCCGCCTGCCGCTCAAGGAAGGCCTTTCCAGCGCGCAGCTTTCCGAGAAGGTGATGGGCGCGCTCAAGGCGGACGATCCGTCGGCGTCGCAGCGGCGCGTGGAGTTCGTCGGGCCGCAGGTCGGCAAGGAGCTCTACGACAATGGCGCGCTCGCGCTGCTGCTCGTATCGATCGGCATCGTCATCTATCTCGCGCTACGCTTCGAATGGCGCTTCGCGGTCGCCGCGATCGTTGCGAACCTGCACGACGTCGTGATCATCCTCGGCTTCTTCGCGCTGTTCCAGTGGGAGTTCTCGCTGCCGGTGCTGGCGGCGGTGCTCGCGGTGCTCGGCTACTCGGTCAACGAGTCGGTCGTCATCGCCGATCGGATCCGCGAGAACTTCCGCAAAATGCGCAAGGCGAGCGTCACGCACGTGATCGACAGCGCGATCACGCGAACGCTGTCGCGCACGATCATCACGCACGGGTGCACGCTTCTGATGGTGCTGTCGATCTTCTTCTTCGGTGGCGAGACGCTGCACCACTTCTCGCTCGCACTCGCGATCGGCATCTGCTTCGGCATCTATTCGTCGGCGCTCGTCATGGCGTCTCTCGTCATGTGGCTCGGCGTGTCGCGCGAAGACCTCGTGCGGAGTGACCGCAAGCGCGCGATAACCGGCGACAAGGTCCTGCCGTAGCGCGTGCAGGACTTCCTCCCCGCCTGGCCGCTTTCCGCCAATGCATTCCTGATCTTCGGACTGCTGCTGCTTGCCGGGCTTGCCGGCGGACGCGTCGCGGCAATGACGCGCGTCGTGCCCGCGATTACCGGTTACATCGCAATCGGCTTCCTGCTCGGCCCGGGCGTGCTGGGTTTGCTCTCCGATTCGGCCCTGGGACAATCGCGCGTGCTCGCCGAATTCTCGCTCGGGCTCATCGTCTTCGACCTCGGCCGCCGGCTGGATCTTTCATGGGCGCGGCACGATCGGTGGCTGCTGCCGATGGGCATCGCGGAAAGCGCGCTGTCGTTCGTCGCCATGTTCGGGCTGCTGCACGTCATCGGCGGCATTGCGATGCTCGAAGCAGCGGTCGCCGCCATGGTAGGCACGGCCACGGCGCCGGCGGTCGTTCTTCTTGTCACGAACGAGCTCAAGGCCGAAGGACCCGTGACGCGGCGAATGTTGTGGCACGTGGCGCTCAACAACATCATCGCAACGATCGGGATTACGCTGCTCTTGCCGTTCGTGGAGGCGCGCGTTTCGGGAGCGATGTGGAATCCCGTCGCGCGCGCCGCGTGGCTCATCGCAGGATCGTTCATGCTCGGCTACGTCGCGTTCATCGTGATGGTGCTTTTCGCGCGCTGGCTGGGCAAGTCGGCGGTGCGGCAATTCCTGCTCGCGGTGGGCGTCATTGTCGCCACGGTTGGCATCGCGCAACTTGCGCATCTTTCCGTTTTGCTGGCGCTGGTCGTGCTCGGCGCATGCACTCGAAACCTCGATCGCCGGCATTGGCTCGTCGACGTCGAGTTCGGTCGCGCCGCGCAACTGTTCTTCGTCGCACTCTTCGTGCTCACCGGCGCGACGCTGCGGCCCGACCAGTTCGGCGAGGTCGCCTGGATCGGCTTTGCGTTCGTCATCGTGCGTCTCGCCGGCAAGGCGCTCGCACTGTTCGCGTTCGCGTGGCCCGCGCACCTGTCGATGCGGCAAACGGGAACGCTTGCGCTGGCGCTCACACCGATGGCGGGCCTCGCCATCGGCATGACGGCGCCGATCTACGATGTCGCGCCGAAGTTCGGCGCCGAGCTCGCCGCGATCGTCGTATCCGGTATCGCGATCCTGCATTTCGTCGGGCCAATCGCGACGCGCTTCGCGCTGATTCGAGCCGGCGAAGGCGAGCCCGGCGCACGAGGCTGAACGCTGCCGAGATGAGCGACCTCCCATTCAAGTCGTCGCAGGCCTTGTCCATCGGCGTCGAGCTCGAGCTGATGCTCGTCAACACGCACGACTTCAATCTCGCGCCGGACGCCGACGACCTGCTGCGGCGCATTTCGCGCGATGCGCCGCAGGGCGAGCTCAAGCCGGAGCTTACGCAGAGCATGGTCGAGATCAACACGTCCGTGCACGAGTGGTATCCGGATCTCCTCGGCGAGTTGCGCCGAACGCGCGACGTGCTCGCGGGACACGCGCGAAAAATGAACGTCGCGCTCGCCGGCGGCGGCACGCATCCTTTCCAGAAGTGGAGCGACCGCAAGATCTATCCGAACGAGCGCTTTCTCTCGGTCTCCGAAAAATACGGCTTCCTCGCGAAGCAGTTCACGGTGTTCGGCCAGCACGTGCACATCGGCTGCGCGAGCGCCGACGACGCGATCTACCTGACGCACGCGCTGATCCGCTACGTTCCGCATCTCATCGTGCTCGCCGCGTCGAGCCCGTTCTATCAGGGCGTCGACACCGCGTTCGACTCGTCGCGGCTTTCGATCGTCAATGCGTTCCCGCTGTCGGGAACGATGCCGCTCGTTCGCTCATGGAGCGAGTTCAATTGCTATTACGATCGCATGGTCGGCCTCGGCATCGTGAAGAGCATGAAGGACTTCTACTGGGACATCCGGCCGAAACCCGAGTACGGCACGGTCGAGATCCGCGTTTGCGACACGCCGCTCACCGTGGACCGTGCCGCGGAGATCGCCGCGTTCGCGCAGGCGCTCGCGCGCTGGCTGTGGGCCGAGCGACCGTTCGAAGTCGATGACGACCTCTACCTCGTGCACAGCTACAACCGGTTCCAGGCGTGCCGCTACGGCGTGAACGGAACGATCGTCGACGCGGCAACCGGACGAACATCCGTGCTCGCGGACGACCTGCGCGAGACGCTCGTGACGCTCGCCCCCCACGCGCGGAGGCTCGACGCCGACGATGCGCTGACGGCGCTCTCGCAAATGCTCGATGGCGGCAACGATGCCGCATGGCTTCGCTGCGCATTCGAGGAGACCGGCACGCTGCCCGATGTCGTGCGCCGGCAATCGCAGTTGTGGTCGAACGATCAGTGAGCGTCACACGTCGATGATCACGACGCTGCTCTATTCGCTGCTCGCGCTCGACCAGACGGTCGCGTCGCTCGCGACGCAATACGGGTCGTGGCTTTACGCGATCCTGTTCGTCGTCATCTTCGCGGAGACCGGGCTCGTCGTGTGCCCGTTCCTGCCCGGCGACTCGATCCTGTTCATCGCCGGCACCGTCGTTGCCGCGGCGGCACTCGACGTGCACGTGCTCGTCATCGTGCTCATCGTCGCCGCCGTGCTCGGCGATTCGATCAACTACGGCGTCGGCCATTACATCGGGCCAAGAGCGTTTCACAAGCCCGACTCGCGCTGGTTTCGTCGCGAATATTTGTATCGGACGCAGGCGTTCTACGACAAGTACGGCGGAGTCACGATCATCATCGGCCGCTTCGTGCCGATCATCCGCACATTCGCGCCGTTCCTCGCCGGCGTCGCCGGCATGTCGTATCGGCGCTTCCTGTGCTACAACATCGTCGGCGGATGTCTTTGGATCGGAATGCTGACCTATGCGGGATATCTGTTCGGCAACATCCCCCGGGTCAAGGACAACCTGTCGGCGATCGTGCTTGCGATCGTTGTCGTGTCGCTGATTCCGGCAGTCACGACGTTCGTGAAGGAGCGGCGCGGCAACGCGCAACGTCACGAGCGGGATACGAGACGACTGAAACGGCGCTGACTAAACGCGCTTCGCCAACGCTTCCGCCACTCCGATGTAGGTCGCCGGGGTCAGCGCGAGCAACCGCGCCTTAGCGTCGTCGGGCAGCGCAAGCGTTGCGATGAAACCGCGCAACGCTTCCAACGACATGCCGCTACGGCCACGCGTCAGCGCCTTCAATTGCTCGTACGGTTCGGGCAATCCGTAGCGACGCATCACCGTCTGGATCGCTTCGGCGAGCACCTCGACGTTGGCGGCGAGATCGTCGGCCATCCGCTTCGGATCGGCGTCGAGCTTCGCAAGTCCCTGGCGCAGCGAAACGTAGCCGAGTTGCGCGTGACCGAGCGCAACGCCAAGATTGCGAAGCACCGTCGAGTCGGTCAGATCCCGCTGCCAGCGAGACACGGGAAGCTTCTCCGCGAGATGGCGGAGCAGCGCATTGGCAAGCCCGAGATTGCCTTCGGAATTCTCGAAGTCGATCGGATTCACCTTGTGCGGCATCGTCGACGATCCGACTTCGCCCTCGCGCATGCGCTGACGGAAGTAGCCGAGCGAAATGTAGCCCCAGACATCGCGATCGAGGTCGATCAGGATCGCATTGGTGCGCGCGAGTGCATCGCAGAATTCGGCGATCCCGTCATGCGGCTCGATCTGCGTCGTATATGGATTGAACTCGAGGCCGAGGCTTGCCACTGTTTTTGCGGCGAGCTTCTCCCATTCGACGTCAGGATAAGCGACGGCATGCGCGTTGTAATTGCCCACCGCGCCGTTCATCTTGCCCTTGATCGGCAGCTTCGAGAACGCGGCGATCTGGCGTTCGAGGCGCGCGTAAACGTTCGCCAGTTCCTTGCCGAGGGTCGTCGGCGTGGCCGGCTGGCCATGCGTGCGCGAAAGCATCGGCACCGCTGCGTACGCGTGCGCCATTCCCCGGAGATCGGAAGCGATCGACGACAGCGCGGGCAGCAGCACGTCGCTTCGCGCACGCGCGAGCGCGATGCCGTACGCGAGGTTGTTGATGTCCTCCGACGTGCAGGCGAAATGGATGAATTCGGAAACGCGCGCGATTTCGGGCATCGCAGCGACGCGCTCCTTCAGCCAATACTCGACGGCCTTGACGTCGTGATTGGTGCGCGTCTCGATCGCCTTCACGCGTGCCGCGTCTCCCTCGGAGAAGGTTGCGCCGATTTCGTGGAGCGAAGCTTTTGCAGCTTCGGAAAGCGCTTGAACCGCGCTGATCGTAGGCTCGTCAGCGAGCGCGAGAAGCCATGCGATTTCAACGCGTACGCGATCGCGGATCAGCGCGAACTCGCTGAAGCAGCCGCGAAGCGCATCGACCTTCGCAGCGTACCGGCCATCGAGCGGCGACAGCGCGACGAGGCGGGCTTTTTCGGAGGCGTCCATGATAAGACCGCGATCGAGTGTAGCACGCGCTATATCGCCGGAACGTCGGATCAGAGCGTGCCGGCGTGCAGTGAAGCGGCGGCTTTTTCCGCTTGCTCGCGCGGTATAATTGCGCGCCATTTTGTCCCAAGCGCTCGACCTCTCCAGCGTGCTCAAGCTCATCGCATCGAAGACCAGTCCATACGCACGCAAGGTCCGCATTGCGCTCGCGGAGAAAAAGATCGACTACCAGATGATCGAGTCGTCGGCGTGGGATGCCGGCAATCCGGTCCATGCGTGGAATCCGCTTGGCAAGCTGCCGGTGCTCGTGCTCGATGACGGCACGCACCTCTACGATTCGCGCGTGATCGTCGAATACATCGATCTCGTGAGTCCGGTGTCGCGCTTGATTCCCGAACCCGCTCGGCAGCGCATCGCGGTCAAGAAATGGGAAGCGCTGGCGGACGGCGTCTGCGATGCGGCATCGGCGATCGTCGTGGAGCGCCGCCGGCCGGCAAACCTGCAAAGCGACGACTGGATAGCGCGGCAACGGCGCAAGATCGAGGAAGGCGCAGCCGAGCTTTCGCGCGAGCTCGGCGAGCGCGCGTGGTGCTACGGCGAATCGTGCTCGCTTGCCGACATCGCAACCGGCTGTGCGTTGGGTTATCTCGACTTGCGCGCCGCCGATTTCGACTGGCGCGACCTGTATCCGAATCTCGCGCGTCTATCCGACAAGCTCGGCAAGCGGCCGTCGTTTGCGGATACTGCTCCGCCAGCCGCATAGAGCATATGGCGGCTCGCGCCCTCGCCCGCCGCGCCGGCGAGGAACAGCGCGAGGCGCTTACAACCTCTGCTTCAGTTGCTCCAGAATCGCCGGGTTCTCCAGCGTCGATACGTCCTGCGTGATCTCCTCGTCCTTCGCGAGCGAGCGCAGCAGCCTTCGCATGATCTTGCCCGAGCGCGTCTTCGGCAGATTGTCGCCGAAGCGAATGTCCTTCGGCTTCGCGATCGGTCCGATCTCCTTGCCGACCCAGTCGCGCAATTGCTTCGCGACCTCGGCCGCTTCGCCGTCGCTCGGACGCGTGCGCTTCAGCACGACGAACGCGCATATTGCCTCGCCGGTTAGCTCATCGGGACGCGCGACCACCGCCGCCTCGGCAACGATCGGATTGGCAACGAGCGCCGACTCGATCTCCATCGTGCCCATCCGATGTCCGGAGACATTCAGCACATCGTCGATGCGACCCATGATCGTGAAATAACCGGTCTTCGCATCGCGAACGGCGCCGTCGCCTGCGAGATACAGCCTTCCGCCGAGCTCTTCCGGGAAATACGATTTGACGTAACGGTCCGGATCACCCCAGATCGTGCGAATCATCGCCGGCCACGGTCGCTTGATCACCAGCATGCCGCCTTGTCCGTTCGGCACGTCGTGTCCGGTCTCGTCGACGATCGCCGCCATGATTCCCGGCAGCGGCAGCGTGCACGATCCTGGAACGAGCGGTGTCACGCCCGGCAACGGCGAGATCATGTGGCCACCGGTTTCGGTCTGCCACCAGGTGTCGACGACCGGGCAACGCTCGCGGCCGACGTTCTTGTAGTACCAGACCCATGCCTCGGGATTGATCGGCTCTCCCACCGAGCCCAGCACGCGCAGGCACGACAGATCGTAGTTCGTCGGCATTGTCGCCGGATTGACGTTGTTCGCCTTGATGAGCGCGCGGATCGCCGTAGGCGCCGTGTAGAACACGCTGACGCGGTGATCGGCGATCACCTTCCAGAAGCGACCCGCGTCGGGATAAGTCGGAACGCCTTCGAACACGATCTCGGTCGCGCCGCATGCGAGCGGGCCGTACACTATGTAGCTGTGGCCGGTGACCCAGCCGATGTCTGCCGTGCACCAGAAGACGTCTGACGGCTTGAAATCGAACACCCATTGCATCGTCAGCACGCACCACAGCAGGTAGCCGGCCGAGCTGTGCTGCACGCCCTTGGGCTTGCCCGTCGAACCTGACGTGTAGAGGATGAAGAGGGGATGCTCGGCGCCGACCCATTCGGGCTCGCATTGCTCCGGTTGGTTCGCCGTTAGTTCGTGCATCCAAACGTCGCGACCTTTCGAAAACGCGATGTTCGAGCCCGTGCGCCGATAGACGACGACGCTACGCACCGCATCGCATCCACCCATCGCGAGCGCCTCGTCGACGACGCTCTTTAGGCCGATCGGCTTGCCGCCGCGCATCTGCTCGTCGGCGGTGATGACCGCGACCGCGCCTGCATCGACGATGCGCTCCTGCAACGATTTCGCCGAGAAGCCGCCGAATACGACCGAGTGCGTCGCGCCGATCCGCGCGCAAGCCTGCATGGCCGCGACGCCTTCGACGGACATCGGCATGTAGATCACGACGCGATCGCCTTTCTTGACTCCAAGCGATCGCAGCCCGTTCGCGAGGCGGCACACGCGCGCATGCAGATCGCGATAAGTGACGCGCGTCACCGCACCGTCGTCGGCCTCGAAGATGATGGCAACCCTGTCCGCGTTGCCGTTTTCGAGATTCCGGTCGAGGCAGTTGTACGAGACGTTCAGCACGCCATCCTCGAACCATTTGTAGAACGGTGCGCGACTTTCGTCGAGCACCTTCGCGAACGGCTTCTTCCATGTGAGCGCCTCGCGCGCAAGATCGGCCCAGAAGCCTTCGTAATCACGCGCTGCTTTCGCATTCAGCGCTTCGGCGCGCGCCTTCGTCACGTTCGCGCTCGCCGCAAGCTCGCGTGGCGGCTCGAACACGCGCTCCTCGTGCATCACCGACTGAATGTTCGCCATCGCCATTTCCTCCAAAAGACGTGCCGCGCGGATCGAACGCCGCCCGATGGCTCAAGTCTACCGAACGCGGCGGACGTCGCCAACGACGCCGCTTGTCGCGATGGGCAACCGCGGCTTAGCCACCCAGGAACAACCGCCCCACCTGCGGATCATTCAGCAGATCGCGTCCGCGTCCCGCGAGCACGATGCGTCCGGACGCGAGCACGTAGCCCAGATCGGCGAACTCGAGACCCTTCTTGGCGTTCTGCTCGACCATGACGATCGTCTTGCCGTCGACACGTTGCAACGTCGACAGAATCTCGAACACCATGTCGATGTAGCGAGGCTCGAGGCCGATCGACGGCTCGTCGATGAGAAGCACCGACGGATTCATGATGAGCGCGCGCGCGATCTCGAGCAGCCGGCGCTCGCCGCCTGACAGCACGCCCGCGCGCTGGCGCCGGCGCTCCGCGAGCCGCGGATAGCGATCCAGCACGTCGTTCGCCGCGCGCCGGGCCTCGCGCGAATTGCGCAGCAGATACCCGCCCATCAGCAGGTTTTCCTCGACCGTCATGTCGGGGAACACCGAGTTGTCCTGCAGCACGCTCGCGATCGCCGCATCACGAAGCTTGCGGTCTGCCGGCAGATTCGTCACGTCGCGGCCGGCCACGGCAATCGTGCCGGACATGATGTGCGTCTCGCCCTGAATCGAATGAAGCACCGTGGACTTGCCGGCGCCGTTCGGGCCGATCAGGCAGAGCGACTGGCCGCGTCGCACACGAAGATCGATGCCGTGGAGTATTTCCATCTTGCCGTAGCCGGCGACGAGCCGATCGATCGCCACGTGCGCTTCGCCGCCCGCGAGTCCGACGAGCGTCGGCAAGTCCGGACCTTCCATTGCAAGTTCGCCGGCAGCGCGCTCGACCTCGTCGACCGAAAGCACGACGTCGGTGGTACCGGAGCCGTAGCCGCTGGTCACGCGGGCGGGCTCTCTCATCAACGTCCTCCGAGATACGCTTCCATCACGCGCGGGTCGTCCCGCACCTCGGCGGGCGTGCCCTTCGCGAGCAACTCGCCGTGCGCGAGGCAGTAGATGCGGCTCGCGAGATTCATGATGACGCGCATGTTGTGCTCGATCACGAGCAGCGTGATGCCAAGCTCGGCGTTCGCGCGCTTCAATCGGTCGACGAGGCCGTTGATCAGAACGGGATTGATGCCGGCCGTCGGCTCGTCGAGCAGCAGAAGCGTGGGCTCGTTCATCAGCGCCATCGCGAACTCGAGCAGTTTTTGCTGCCCGAACGACAACTCGCCGGCCGGCAAATGGCGCTTGGGATAAAGCCCGACGAATTCGAGCAGCGCATCGGCGCGCTCGCTCAATTCATGCGAAGATCGCCTAAGCATCGAGAACAGCGTTTCGCGCGCATGCGATGTGCTGATCTCCATGTTGGCAACGCAGTTCATCCGCCGGTAGACGTGCGTCTGCTGGAACGTCCGAATGAGTCCCATGCGAGCGATCGCCGGCGTGCGAAGGCGTGAAATTTCGCGACCGGCGAAGCGGATCGATCCGACGTCGATCGGATGAAACCCGACGATGGAATTGAATAGCGTCGTTTTGCCCGATCCGTTCGGACCCATCAGGCCGGTGATCGATCCCGTGGGCACGTCGAGCGACACGTCGTGATTCGCGACAACGCCGCCAAAGCGCTTGCAGACGCCGCGCACTTCGAGCAACGGTTGCGCGGGTGCGGACGCTTCGCGTGGCTGCGCCTCGACGATCGCTTCAGCCACTGAAGTCATCGCGCGCTCTCGACGGCCGGATCGGCAACGGTCCTTGCCGGCGCGGCGCGGTCGCGCACGCGCCGCCGAGCAAAGCCGAGAATGCCGGTCGGGAAGAACACGACGATCACGACGATCAAAACGCCCATCGCGACGCGCTGCCACCCAAGCAGATAGGTCCAGAACAACTCCTGCGTCACGTGGAATACGGTCGCCCCGATCACCGGACCCCACAATGTGCCCTTGCCACCGAGCACCGCCATCAGCACCATCCACACGCCGAATGTCGCACCGGCGAACGCAAGATCCTGCGGATCGATGAAGCCGACGAGATTGCCGACCGGTCCACCCGATGCGCCGAGAAACGTCGCGGCCACGCACCACATGAAAACTTTGTAGCGCGACGTATGCAGGCCCATCGCCTCCGCCTTGTCCTCGTCGTCGCGAATCGCATTGATCGCAAGCCCCACGCGCGTACGATAGATCGCGCGTGCGACGACGAACGTCAGTGCCGCGAGGGCGAACAGCAGGAAATAGAAAAAGCGCGCGCGGTATTCGATCGGTCCCGGATAAACCGGCGTCGCCATTCCCGATGCGGCGCCGATGTATTCCCATGCGGAAGCGAGATTGCCGGCGACGATCGTCAAGCCGAGCGTCGCGATCGCGAAATACTGGCCGCGAATGCCGAGAATGGCCGGGCCGAGAATCAGCGCGGCTGCTGCCGACGCGAGCGCGCCCGCACCGATGCCAGCGAAAAGCCCCGGATAGTACGAGAGCCCGGCGTCGCGCTGCACGATTGCGCATGCATAGACGCCTATGCCGAAGAAGAACACATTGCCAAACGAGTTGTAGCCCATCTGGCCGCCGTTCATGTCCCACGTGATCGCGAACAGGATCATCAGCCACAGGAACGCGAGCTGCGTGACGATCATCGGCGCGAGCCACGGGGCGGCAACGCCCAGGACGCCGATCGCCGCCATCGCGACGCTGTCGCGCCAGCGCCAGGTTGCGCCCGACCAGGAGCAGGATCAGGAGCACGAAGATGAAGGCCGTCTGGTATTCGGCGCCGAGCACGAAGCCTGCTGCCTCTTCGACGACACCGAGACCTGCGCCGGCGACAATGACGCCCGGCACGTTGCCGAGACCGGCCGCGATGACAATCATGAACGAGCGCAGCGTGTAGGCGAGCCCGAGGTACGGCTGCACGAACCACGTCATCGCAACGAGACCGCCTGCCGCGCCACAGATCGCGCAATTGACGGCGAACGTCGTCGCGTACACGTGATCGGTGTCGACGCCGAGCACGCGCGCGGCGCGGTCGTTCTGCGCGGTGGCGCGGATCGCGCGGCCGAGGCGCGTCTGGCGCAGGAACACGATCAGCGCAAAACCGACGACGAGCGCCGCCGCGAACGAAACGAGCTTGATTTCAGGGATCGTTACGAGCCCGCCGGCGAAGAGCAGGCTCGGAAGCGTCGACGACACGGTTCGGATGTCCGCGCTGAAGAGCTGGTTCGCGAGCTGCTGCAACAGGATACTGATGCCGAAGGTCGCGAGAATCGACGTGAACATGTCGCGACCAACGACACGGAAGATGACGATCCGGTAGAGCGCGAGCCCGACGCAGTACATCACCAGCGCCGCGATCGGCACGCCGGCAAGGGGAGGCACACCGGCGCGACTCAGATAGAACACGACGTAGCCGCCGAGCATGACGAACTCGCCCTGCGCGATGTTGATGATTTTCATCACGCCCCAGACGAGCGCCATGCCGTATGCGACCAGCGCAAAGATCGCGCCGATCAAAATGCCGCCCACGACGAGCTGCACGAGCAGGATCGGCGCCTGGATCAGGACGCTCAGGTTTTCCATCGCGCGCGCTCTCCGGCACCGCGACCGGCGCCGGAGAGAACTGGAATCAGATCGTCACTTCGCGCCGACGGTCGTCGCCGCTTCGCGCTTGGCCCACGTCGGCGCGGGGAAGATCGGCTTCGCCGTCGCCCACTTTGCCGGCGCGACGACGACGTACTTCTCGTGCTGCACCTGGTACATCACCATCGACTTGGCCGTGTTCTTGCCGGTGGAGTCGAACTTGACCGGCCCGTAGAACGTCATGAGGTTCGTATTCGCGAGCGCATCGCGTACCTTTTCACGGTCGAGCGAGCCCGCGCGCTCGATCGCGTCGGCGAACACTTCGACGGCTGCAGTCGATTCGGCAGCCTGGTACGGCGGCTCGTAATTGAACGTCTTCTTGAAAAGCTCCGTGTACTTCTGCGGATTGCCGAACCAGCGATCGGTGTAGGTAAGGCTCGGATCCCATTGCGATCCGCAGAAAGCGTAATCGGCCTCCTTGCCGAACTTCTCGGTGATCTGCGCCGAATCGCAGTGCGTGAGCGCGAGCATCGGCACGTACACCTTCTCGGCGGCGACCTGGCGGATGCCGAGCACCGCGCCCTTCTCGTGGCCGGAGATGAACAGCGCGTCGGGCTTCAACGCTTTCACCTTCGTGAGGGTCGAGCTCATGTCGTTGAGATCGGCGGGCAGCTTGTCGTCGATGACGACCTTCATGCCGTACTTCTTCGCGTCCTCGATGACGCCGTCGCGCACGTCCTGCGAGAAGTTGTCGTTCTCGATCGCGATCGCGATCTTGAGCGACTTCGGATCGCGGCCCGCCTTCTTCGTTTCGTCGGCGAGGATCGTGACGGCCGCGCGCAGGTAGTAGTCGGACGTGTTCAGCACCGCGAACATGTACTTGTAGCCTTGCGTGAACAGCGCCCGATCGGCGCCGTTACCCTCGAC
>DATFCW010000252.1:0-8920 GCA_035252665.1 Casimicrobiaceae bacterium
CGCCGTGACTACCCGTGAGTCGGCCTCAGCTTAGGTGACGAAAGTGCGCCATGCGAGACCGACACCTACTCGCATGCTACGCGAAGAGCACCGGGTGATGCTCTTGCCGGAAAGTGGCACATCCGTTGCTGCGGGCGCCGACAGGAACCGTGAGGGCAAAGTCATGGCGAAGAGCAACTATTGGTCGGCTTATCGTGCGCACGGCGCGCACCATGACAGCCAACTAAGATCGCAGGGGCGTTTGACGAGATCGATCGTGCGATGGCTCGTCAGAAGGCGCTGCAAACGATGCGGCTGGTTTGCGCATTCGCCTTCGCGACGGGGTACATCCACGACCAGAGCCGGGTTCCTTTGCTCATTGACGCCGAAATGGCGCTCGATACGACCGGTGAGGCATGAGCCGACGGTGCACGGCGTCACCGATTTACGTAATGCAATGCATCCGAAATGTCGAGGCTCCCGGCCCCGCACGTTGTAAGAATGAAATCGCCGCAAATTTGCTGGATGAGGCAGCACCCCCTATCTCTTAGGCGTCACTTGCATGTGTCAGCTTCCCGACAGGATATTTGCGGTGGCGCGCGCGTGCCCGTACGATGACCTCCGCGTCCGCAGCTCCTGAGTCTCCTCCCCGGGCGCACTGGGCCCGCGATGCGTCCTCCCGGCTATCGCGGGCCTTTTCTCGCCGGGAATCAGGATGCGAGCAGCCCTCGCAGCGACATTCCGCAAGGCGCGCTCGCTGCACGCTCTCACTGCGCGAGCCATGTCGTGGTCGCGTGAGGCGCAAAGGCATGCGCCGTCGATCTCATCAAGCAGGGATGCTCGAATCGATGCGCCGGAAGTCCAGCAACGCGCTTCCGCGACTGAAATGGCGGACCTATGGCGGAAGAGGACTGTATCGCGTGGGTGCGTGGGTGCAGTGATGGCCGATCGCTCCTCAGCGGGCGATCGTCGGGGATCCAACTCATTTGTTGGATACGGACGACCCGGGCGATTCCTGCAACGCCGGGAACCGCAACGAGCGCTTCAACGCGGATGAGCGGTACAAGGCGGCGTTAGAGCGTGACCTCGATGCGCGGACCGCATGCAATCTCGGTCCGCGCTACATGAGCGCATAAGTAGCAGCGCGACGCGTAGCACTCCCGTTGCGCTTCGCTTCGCGCGGGTTGTCGCTGCCGACGTGCGGGGGTTTGCACGGGCTTATGGAGGCGGGAGTCGGAATCGAACCGGCGTCCACGGCTTTGCAGGCCGCTGCATGACCACTCTGCCATCCCGCCAGGAATGGGCGTCCGGGGCGCCTCTGCGCGTCAACCCGGTGAAACGAAAAGGGAGAGCACGCATCGGCTCTCCCAAAAATCTGGAGCGGGAAACGAGTCTCGAACTCGCGACCTCAACCTTGGCAAGGTTGCGCTCTACCAACTGAGCTATTCCCGCGGAGGTCGATCATTCTACCACCGGCATTGCGCAAACACCGCGCCGTTGATTCGCCGTTAGGCGGCCACCGTATCGAGCACCGATGCAACGGCATCAGTGACGTACGCGATGTTCTTCGAGTTGAGCGCGGCGACGCAGATGCGCCCGGTGTCGACAGCGTAGATTGAGAATTCGTCGCGCAAGCGCTGCACCTGCGCCTTGCCGAGGCCCGAGTACGAGAACATGCCGCGCTGCCGACGCACGAACTCGAAGTCCTGGCCCGGGGCGCGAGCAGCCAGCTTCGTCACAAAAATGTCGCGCATTTCGCGAATGCGCTCGCGCATCCCGCCAAGCTCCATTTCCCAGATCTCGCGCAATTCCGCGTTCGACAGCACGAGCGCGACGATTTGGCTGCCGAATGTCGGTGGATTCGAGTAGTTCGCGCGCACGACGCGCTTCAACTGCGAAAGCACGCGCGCGGCCTCGTCGCGATCGGCCGCGACGACCGTCAGCGCACCGACACGCTCGCCGTACAGCGAGAACGACTTCGAGAACGAGTTCGAGACGAAGAGCGCCCCCGATGTCGCAGCGAAATTGCGCACCGCCGACGCGTCGGCATCGGCGCCATCGCCGAAGCCTTGATAGGCAAGGTCGAGAAACGGCACCAATCCCTTCGCGCGCACGACGGACACGATCTCGTCCCATTGCGCGGGTGTCGGGTCGACGCCGGTCGGGTTATGGCAGCACGCATGCAGCACGACAATGCTGCCCATAGGCATCGATTCCAAAGACGCGCGCATTGCGTCGAACGCGAGACCGTGCGTCGACGGGTCGTAGTACGGATACGCATCGACAAAAAACCCCGCGCCCTCGAACAGCGCGCGATGATTCTCCCAGCTCGGATCGCTGATGAACACCTTCGCCGTCGGCGCGAATTTGCGCAAAAAATCGGCGCCGATCTTGAGCCCGCCGGTGCCGCCGAGCGCCTGCACGCTCAACGCTCGTCCTGACGCGACGATCTCGCTGTCCTGCCCGAGGATCAGCTTCTGCACCGCCTTGTCGTAAGCGGGAAGTCCGTCGATCGGCAGATAGACGTGAGGTGTCGCGCGATCGGTGATCTCACGCTCCGCGCGCTTCACGCATTCCAGCAGCGGAACCTTGCCATCGTCGTCAACGTAGACGCCGACGCCCAGATTGACCTTGCGTGGATTGGTATCCGCGTTGAAAGCCTCGGTGACGCCGAGGATGGGATCGCGAGGAGCGAGCTCGACGGTCGTGAACAGCGAGCGGGCGGGGGAGGTCATGCGCTGGCCTTCGGACAAGTGGCGGGGTGCCGCGCGCGGCGAAAGATCGCATTTCGCGAGCGCACGCGAAGGCGTTATTGTAGCGTGATCGCTTGCGTCGGGTCCGTTCCGGCCCCATCTGCAACGTTCGCTTCTCTCGCTCTTCGCTCGATGGCTCGCGCCGACACGCGTCTCGAACCCGCTCCGAAGATTCCGCCGGTCACCGCGCTTCGCACGGTGGCGCGCGCTGCACGCTTCCTGCGGCCCTACCGGCGCGAGATCGTGTTCGCGGCGATCGGTCTTCTCGTTGCCGCGGCGGCGGTGCTCGCGATCGGTCAGGGCGTTCGCTTTGTCGTCGATCGCGGCTTTGCGGCGGCGAATGCGGCAGCGCTCGATCGCATGCTGGCCTTGCTGCTTCTCGTCATCGTCGTCATGGCCGTCGCGACGTACATGCGCTTCTATCACGTGTCGTGGCTTGGCGAGCGCGTCACGGCCGACCTGCGGCGTACGGTCTTCCATCACCTGGTCGAGCTTCCGCCGTCGTTCTTCGAGGAGACGCGCACCGGCGAAGTGATCTCGCGACTGATCAACGACACGACGATGCTCGAAACGGTGATCGGCTCGAGCGCGTCCGTTGCGATCCGCAACTCGCTCCTGATGATCGGCGGTCTCGCGATGCTCGCGCTGACGAGTGCGAAGCTCACATTGCTCGTGCTCGCCGGGGTTCCGATCGTCGTCGTGCCGATCATTCTGTTCGGCCGCCGCGTACGTAAGCTCGCACGCGCGACACAGGACCGCGTCGGCGACGTGGGTTCGTTCCTCGACGAATCGCTGCACGAAATTCGTCTCGTGCAGGCGTACGGGCACGAGGATCGCGACCGGCACGACTTCGCGCAGCGTGTCGAGGCGGCGTTCGGGACCGCAGTGCGCCGCATTCGACAGCGCGCGCTACTCGTCGCGGCAGTCATCGTGCTCGTGTTCGGCGCGGTCGGCGTCATCCTGTGGATCGGGGGTCATGATGTGGTCGCGGGACGATTGAGCGCAGGGCAATTGTCGGCGTTCGTGTTCTATGCGGTGCTCGTCGCCGGCGCCGTCGGCTCGTTGAGCGAAGTCGTCGGCGATCTCCAGCGCGCTGCCGGCGCCACCGAGCGTTTGTTCGAGCTCCTGAACGTGAAGGCCGCGATTCGTGCGCCTGAAAATCCAATGCCAATGCCAGTGCACGGTCGTGGCGCGCTGAGCTTCGTCGATGTCACGTTCTGCTATCCGTCACGTCCGACGATACCGGCTCTCGATCGCTTCACGCTCGACGTGCTGCCCAGCGAGAAGGTCGCGCTCGTCGGTCCTTCCGGCGCGGGCAAGACTACCGTGTTCCAGTTGATCCTGCGCTTCTACGATCCCGATGCGGGGCGCGTCGAGATCGATGGTGTCGATCTGGCCGCCGCCGATCCGCGCGAGATTCGACATCGCATCGCGCTCGTCCCGCAGGAACCGGTGATCTTCGCGACGAGCGTCTTCGAGAACGTCCGTTACGGTCGTCCGGAGGCGAGCGAAGCCGAGGTACGGGCGGCGTGCGATGCCGCATACGCTACTGAGTTCATCGAGCGCCTCCCACAACGCTTCGAAAGCCCGCTCGGCGAGCGCGGCGTGCGCCTCTCGGGCGGTCAGCGCCAACGCATCGCGATCGCGCGCGCGATCCTCGCTGATCGGCCGATCCTTTTGCTCGACGAGGCGACGAGCTCGCTCGATGCCGAGAGCGAACGCATCGTGCAGCGCGCGCTCGAGCGCCTGATGGCCGGGCGTACCGTGCTGATGATTGCGCATCGGCTTGCCACGGTTCGCCACGCCGATCGCATCGCGGTGATGGATGCGGGCCGCATCGTCGCGGTGGGTACGCACGACGAGCTCGTGCGCGACAACGCGCTTTACGCCCGGCTCGCGGCGCTGCAGTTCGGTGCTTTGCCTGAACGACCGGTCGCGTCGCAGGCGTTGTCCGAACTAAAATGATCGGCTGACCTTGAAGACCGCTGCACCCATGATCATTCGATATCCGGACAGTCCCTACGAGCTTTATCAGCCGTTCGATCCGTCGGGCGACCAACCCGAGGCGATCGAGAAGCTGACCGAAGGGTTGACCGATGGCTTGTCGTTCCAGACGCTTCTCGGCGTGACGGGCTCAGGCAAGACGTACACGATGGCGCACGTCATCGCGCGAAGTGGCCGACCGGCGCTCGTGCTCGCACCGAACAAGACGCTTGCCGCGCAGCTCTACTCGGAATTTCGCGAGTTTTTTCCGAACAACGCCGTCGAGTATTTCGTCTCGTACTACGACTACTACCAGCCGGAAGCGTACGTTCCCTCGCGCGACCTCTACATCGAGAAGGACAGCTCGATCAACGAGCACATCGAGCAGATGCGGCTGTCGGCGACCAAGGCCATCCTCGAGCGTCCCGACTGCGTCATCGTCGGCACCGTGTCGGCGATCTACGGCATCGGCGATCCGACCGAGTACCACAGCATGATCCTGCACCTGCGCCAGGGCGATCGCCTGTCGCAGCGCGATGCGATCAAGCGGTTGACCGAGATGCAATACCAGCGCGCCGAGCTCGATTTCCGGCGCGGCACGTTTCGCGTGCGCGGCGACATTCTCGACATCTTTCCCGCCGAGAACGCGGAGAACGCGCTCCGCGTCTCTCTGTTCGACGACGAGGTCGAGTCGCTGACGCTGTTCGATCCGCTCACCGGGCATCTTCGCCACAAGATGGCGCGCTACACCGTCTTCCCGTCGTCGCATTATGTGACCGGGCGGCAGAAGGTGCTGGACGCGATCGAGGGCATCAAGGGCGAGCTCGTCGAGCAGAAGGAATTTTTCGTATCGCAGATGAAGCTGATCGAAGCTCAGCGCATCGAGCAGCGCACGCGCTTCGATCTCGAGATGATGGCGGAGATCGGCTTCTGCAAAGGCATCGAGAACTATTCACGCCACCTCTCGGGCCGAAACCCAGGCGAGCCGCCGCCGACGCTTATCGATTACCTGCCGCCGCGCGCACTGATGTTCGTCGACGAAAGCCACGTCACCATTCCGCAGGTTGGCGGCATGTATCGCGGCGATCGCGCGCGCAAGGAAAACCTCGTCAATTTCGGCTTTCGACTTCCGTCCGCGCTCGACAACCGGCCGCTGCGCTTCGACGAATTCGAGCGGCTGTTGCCGCAGACGATATTCGTATCGGCCACGCCCGCCGATTATGAGCACAAGCACTCAGGCCAGGTCGTCGAGCAACTTGTTCGGCCGACGGGGCTCGTCGATCCCGCGCTGGAAGTGCGCCCGGCCGCGACGCAGGTCGACGATCTGCTGTCCGAGATCAACGTGCGCGTGACGCGCAACGAGCGCGTGCTGGTGACGACGCTCACGAAGCGCATGGCCGAGGACCTGACCGATTATCTGGGCGAGCATGGCGTCAAGGTGCGCTACCTGCACAGCGACATCGACACCGTCGAGCGCGTCGAGATCATTCGCGACCTGCGCCTGGGCGAGTTCGACGTTCTGGTAGGCATCAACCTGTTGCGCGAAGGTCTCGACATTCCCGAGGTGTCGCTCGTTGCGATCCTCGACGCCGACAAGGAAGGCTTCCTGCGCGCCGAACGATCGCTGATTCAGACGATCGGACGCGCCGCCCGGCACATCAACGGGACGGCGATTCTCTACGCCGATCACATGACCGATTCGATGAAGGCGGCGATCGACGAGACGGAGCGGCGGCGCGTGAAGCAGATCGGTTGGAACGAGAAGATGGGCATCACGCCGAAGGGCGTCGAGAAGCGCATCAAGGACATGATCGACGGCGTCTACGACATCGACGAGGAACGCCGTGAGCTGAAAGCCGCGCAGGCGAAGGCGAAGTACGCGGCGATGCCCGAGAAGGATCTCGAGAAGGAGTTGCGGCAGATCGAGAAGCAGATGATCGAGGCCGCGAAGAACCTCGAGTTCGAGCGCGCGGCCGAGCTGCGCGATCGGCTCTACAAGCTGCGCGAGACGCTGTTCGGGGTGGCGTTGCCGACGGAGACATGAAAGTCAGCCAGTTTGGGGTCAGAGACGAAACCCGTCACCGGCGCGGCAGTTCGCAACAATGTATCGTGAGTTTCGTCTCTGACCCCAGACTGGCTGTTCATTTCCTCATCTCCCGCAGCTTCGCGTCGCGCATTGCGACATCGATGTCGAGGTACTTCCATGAGAACCCGAACGGCGAAGGCCAATAGCCCTCGACCCACGGGTAATAGAGCACGTTTCCGACGCCGTACGTGTGCAGGATCATCGGCATGTACGCCTGCGAAATCTGCGACATCTTGCGCGCGAGTGCCACGCGTTGCGGCCCGGCGGGCGTACGCAGGAATGCCTCGTACGCGGCGTCGTAGTCGGCGTTGTGAAACTGTGACGGGTTCGTGTCGCGCGGCGACTTGCTCCAGAGCGTTTGCAGGATCTGGTAACCCGACGGCTCGAGCGAGCGATAGCCGAGGTTGAACATCGGCAGCTTCCCGGCACGGCTCAGGTTGAGCAGCTCCGCGAACGTCTGCTGCTCGACCTTCATCCGGATTCCGATCGCATCCATGTTCTTCTTCCACAGCGTGTCCGCCTCGCGATACCACGATTCGGGCAGCGTACCTCGGACAACCGTGAGTTGCTGGCCGTCGGGCGTTTCGCGGTAGCCGTCGCCGTCCCGATCCTTGAAGCCGAAGCGATCGAGGAGGGCGCGCGCGGCCGCGGGATCGTAAAGCGAGTGCGCCGGCAGATTCGGATCGTGACCGCTGACGCCGGGCGGCAGAAGCTGATTCGCGGGCAGCGCATTGCCGGCGAAAAGCACACGAATCATCTCGTCGACATTGAAGCCCATGCCGATCGCGCGACGAAGCGCGATCTGCGCGGTCGAATAACCGCCGACGAGCGGATCGTCCATGTTGAAATAGGTGAACGTCACGCTCGGCGAGCCGAAGCGCAGATGGCGAATGCCGCGCGCGACAAGGTCGGGACGCAGCTTGTCGTCGACCATCACCCGCCTCGTATCGTCGCCGCCGAGTCCGATGTAATCGAGGTCGCCCTGCGTGAACGCCAGGAGCTCTGGTTGCGATTCCTCGATGATGCTGATCTCGATGCGGCCGATCGAAGGCAACTGCTTGCCGCGCATGCTGCGCACGAGCTCCTGCTGCGGCGCATCGGCATTTTCGGGAAACACCACCTTGCGGTAATTCGGATTCGCTTCGAGCACCACGCGCGACGCCGGGCGCCATTCCTTCAAAACGTAAGGACCGGTGCCGACGGGGCGTCGCATCACGTCGGCGCCGGCCGCTTCGATGACTTCGCGCGCGACGGCCATCATGTTGAGTCCCGCGAGCCGCTCGAGCATCGTGTAGTCGGCATGCGTGAGACGGATGACGAGCGTGTAGCGATCGGGCGTGTGCAACCCCTCGATCGGCGCGTCGTAGTCGAACTTGCCGCCGGGCTTGCGTGCTGCATCGACAACGCTGCGTGCGCCGACAATCAGGTCCGTAAGCGCCGGGTCGCCGCCGCCGCGAAGATTCGGATCGAGGTCGCGTCGGATCGAGTACGCATAGTCGGCGGCGACGAGCTCGCGTTTCTTGCCCTTGAAGACGGGATCGTCCGCGAAATAGATCCCTTTTCTGAGCTTGATCGCCCATGTTTTCCCATCATCGGTGATCGACGGCAACGATTCGGCCGTATTGGGGACTACTTTCGATCCCGCGGACAGATACTCGAACTCGTACGGCGCCTCGAAGATCGCCGAAGCGACGCGCGTCGAATAGAGATCCGTGCCTTGCTGCGGATCGAGGCTCGTGATGTCGGGCGACGAGATGCGCAGCACCTTGTGCATGTCCGCCGCAGCGACCGGAGCAAGCTGCGCCATCGACAGCACGAACAGCAGCGCGGGAAGCAATCGACGAGTGATATTGGGCATGATGGCGTAACCGTCAATGCGGCATGCGGAAGGTTGCGAAACGGACGAACCTTATACTTGCATCGTGCCTCGCGCGCACGAAAACACGCGCGATGCGCCGAAAATTCCATCCATCATCCCACGACCGCCGAGCGATCGTGGCAACGAAACGCAGGAGTGTCGATGGAACTCAATGACCAGGTTGCGATCGTGACGGGTGCCGCCAGCGGCCTCGGCCGCGCGATCGCCCGGCGCTTCGCCCGCGCCGGCGCGCGCGTCGTC
>DATFCW010000253.1:0-4861 GCA_035252665.1 Casimicrobiaceae bacterium
TCAGACGAGCAGATGGACGCGAAGTTCGGGCGCCAGCTTCGCGAAGGGCTCAACTTCTCGTTCGCGCCGGAGTACCAGATCGAGTCGTACCTTCGCCATCAGGGCGAGAAGTTCGCCGAGTACTACGACGCGAATACCTACCTGCGAATCACCAAGGCGCTCGATTACTTCGATCCGGCGACGCGCGAAGGCGGCGATCTCGCTCGCGCGCTCGCGCCGGCGACCTGCCGCTTCCTCGTAATCTCGTTTTCGACTGATTGGCGTTTTCCGGCGTCGCGATCGCGCGAGATCGTGAAAGCGCTGGTGCGCGGGCGCCGCGACGTGAGCTACAGCGAGATTGCCGCGCCGCACGGGCACGATGCGTTCCTGCTCGACAATCCGCAGTATCACGCGGTGGTGCGCGCGTGGTTCGAGCGGATGGCGGCGGAAATTGGGGTCGGAGATGCATTTCCCTACGCTCACGTATGAATCGCGACGTTTCCTCGGGAAATGCATCTCCGACCCCAATTTCCGGCTCCGCCGTTCGCCCGGACTACGCGACGATCGTCGGCTGGGTCGCGGACGGCGCGCGCGTGCTCGATCTCGGTTGCGGCGACGGCGCGCTCCTTGCTTTCCTCGCATCGAAACGGCGCGCCGAAGGCTATGGCATCGAGATCGACGACGCAGGCGTGCTCGCCTGCATTCGCGGCGGCATCAACGTCATCCAGAGCGACCTCGAGCGCGGGCTCGCCGGTTTCGATGACGCGGCGTTCGACGTCGTGATCCTGTCGCAGACGCTGCAGGCGATGCGTCGCATCGAAGCGATCGTTGCCGAGATGCTTCGCGTCGGGCGCGAGGCGATCGTCACGTTTCCCAATTTCGGCCACTGGTCGCATCGACTGCAGGTCCTGCGTGGCCGCATGCCCGTGTCGTCGTCGTTGCCCTACCAGTGGTACGACACGCCGAACATTCATCTTTGCACGGTCGCCGACTTCGACGCGTTCCTCGTCGAGCGAGGCTTTCGCGTGCTCGATCGCGTGGTGCTTGCGAAGGGCCGGCCCGTGCGCGTCGCGCCCAATCTCGCGGGCGAGCTCGCGATCTATCGGTTTCGCAAGGAATGAACAGCAAGGAAACATGGCGCGAAGCGCTTCTGAACCGGCGGATGCTGATCTGCGTGTTCACCGGATTCTCGTCGGGGCTTCCGCTTTATTTGCTCATCAACCTGCTGCCCGCATGGTTGCGAAGCGAAGGCGTCGACCTGAAAACGATTGGCTTCTTCGCGCTGATCCAGCTTCCGTACACATGGAAATTCGTCTGGTCGCCGCTGCTCGACCGTTACGCGGTGCCGCTCTTCGGCCGCCGTCGCGGCTGGATGCTCGTGACGCAGCTCGTGCTGCTCGTCTCGATACCACTCTTCGGCGCGCTCCATCCGCAGGCCGACATCATGGCTATCGTCGCGCTGTCGACGATCGTCGCATTCTTTTCCGCAAGCCAGGACATCGTGCTCGACGCGTTTCGCCGCGAGATCCTGCCCGATGCGGAGCTTGGCCTCGGGACGTCGATCCACGTGAACGCCTATCGCGTCTCGAGCCTCGTTCCCGGTGCGCTCGCACTGATCCTCGCCGACCGCGTGCCCTGGTCTTCGGTTTATCTCGTGACGGCGCTTTTCATGCTGCCCGGCATCGCGATGACGCTCGCGGTGTCGGAACCACCGCTCGTCCGCGGCCGGCCGACGAACCTGCGCGAGGCGATCGTCGAGCCGTTCCACGAATTCATCGCGCGAAACGGCGTTCGCAACGCGCTGATCGTGCTGCTGTTCATCTTCCTCTACAAGCTCGGCGACAGCATGGCGACCGCGCTCGCGACGCCGTTCTACCTCGACATGGGCTTCTCGAAGACCGACATCGGCGTGATCGCGAAGAACGCAGGATTGTGGGCAAGCGTGATCGGCGGATTGCTGGGCGGATTGTGGATGGTGAAGATCGGCATCAATCGTGCGCTGTGGCTCTTCGGCATCGTGCAGGTCGTGTCGATCCTGGGCTTCGCGTGGCTCGCGTACGTGAATCGGCCTGACCGGTTGCTGCTCGCGCTCGTCATCGCCTTCGAGGCGCTCGGCGTGGGTCTGGGAACCGCGGCGTTCACCGCGTTCATCGCGCGAACCACCGATCCGCGCTACACCGCGACGCAATACGCGTTGTTCACGAGCCTTGCCGCGGTTCCGAGGACGGTCATCAACGCATCGACCGGCTGGGTCGTCGAGCAGACCGGTTGGCTCGACTTCTATCTGCTATGTGCGTTTCTCGCGCTGCCGGGGATGGCGTTGCTGCTTCGCGTGGCGCCGTGGCGTGAAAATGGCGTCGACATGACGGGCGCGGTGAGCGGCCGCGTCCTGAGCTGACAAGCCGGGTCGCGCGACCGACCTTGACCATCGCACAACAAAAAGGATGACTCGCGAATGAATCGACAGAAGTTCAGCGCGATCGCGCACCGCGACCACGACTATTGCAATCCGATGTCCGCCGCGAAGATCGAGCGCATGCTCGACCTCCTCCCGCTCGACGACGCGTCGGTCGTGCTCGATCTCGGTTGCGGTCGCGCCG
This sequence comes from Casimicrobiaceae bacterium, assembly GCA_035252665.1. Taxonomy (GTDB): domain Bacteria; phylum Pseudomonadota; class Gammaproteobacteria; order Burkholderiales; family Casimicrobiaceae; genus VBCG01. The sequence goes on from DATFCW010000253.1 coordinate 2,580, forward strand.
AGCTCGCGCTTCGCATCATCGAGCGTTTTGGCGCGCGCGTGATGGCGATCGACAATTCATCGCTGATGCTCGATGCCGCACGCGAACGCGCCGAATGGACGGGTGCGCTCGGTCGCCTGCATCTCGACAACGTCGACATCGCCGAATTCCAGGCCGATCCCGAGACGTTTCATTTGACGGTGATGCTTGGCGCCGGCGGCATTCCCGGGGGCATGGCCGGCATCTGCCGCCATTTGAAGTCGTGGACGAAGTCGGGCGGCTACGTGATGATCGGCGAAGGTTTCTGGGAGCGTCGCGCGCATCCGCAATATCTGGCGCTGCTCGGCGCCGACGCGGGTCAATATTTGAATCACGCCGGCAACGTCCAGGCCGGCGCCGATGCAGGCCTCGTTCCGATCCATGCGGCGACCGCTTCGGTCGACGAGTGGGACGAATACGAATGGAAGTACTGTCGCTCGATCGAGCGCTACGCGCGCGAGCATCCGGAGGATCCCGACGTGCCCGAAATGCTGGAGCGCATCCATCGCTGGCGCGACGCGTATCTGCGCTGGGGCCGCGATACGCTCGGGTTCGCGGTGTACCTGTTCTATCGGCCCGGCCCGTACGCGGGGTAATCGACCAGTTTGGGGTCAGAGACGAAACTCGCGGTAGCTCCAACTGGACACAGTGCCGACCGTTCGCGAGTTTCGTCTCTGACCCCAAACTGGTTTATCACGTCGCATCCAGCGCCTCCGCGATCTCGAGCCACTCGGCTTCGAGGCGCGCGAGCGTCCACGTGAGCTCGCCCTGTCGTTCGATGGATGCGACGAGGCGCTCCTTCGCTTCTTCCGCGTACGCGGTTTCCGACGCGAGCCACTCGTCGAGCGACTGCTTCTCGGCGCCGAGCCGCGCGAGGTCCTCTTCGACCGCCGCCTTTCGCGCGAGCAACGGCTTTCGTACATCCGCGCGTTGCTGCCGCGCCTCCGCTTCCTGGCGCTTGCGGCCGCGGCGATCGCGTTGCCGCTCTTTCGAGTCGTCGACAGCGGCGCTGCGCGCACCGCGGCGAAGGCGATCGAGCACGAACGCGCGATAGTCGTCGAGATCTCCGTCGAAAGGACGCACCCCACGATCGTCGACGAGCCAGAGTTCGTCGACCGTCGCACGCAGCAGATGGCGATCGTGCGCGACGACGATCAGCGCGCCGTCGTAATCCTGCAGCGCTTCGGTCAGCGCCTCGCGCATCTCGATGTCGAGATGGTTGGTCGGCTCGTCGAGCAGCAGCAGGTTGGGCCGCTCGCGGACGATCAGCGCCAATGTGAGACGCGCCTTCTCGCCACCGGACAGCCGAGCGACGGGCGACGTCGCCATGTCGCCGCGAAAATCGAAACCGCCCAGGTAATCGCGCAACTCCTGCTCGCGGGCGTTCGGCTCGATGCGCGCGAGATGCCACAGCGGCGTTTCGTCGACGCGTAGCGCGTCGACCTGATGCTGCGCGAAATAGCCGATGCGGAGCTTCTGCGAGACAGACCGCTCGCCGGACGCGAGCGGAAGACGGCCGGCGAGGCCTTTGAGCAGCGTCGATTTGCCGGCGCCGTTCGCGCCGAGGAGACCGATGCGCGCATTGCCGAGCACGCTCCAGTCGACGTGTTCGAGCACCGGCGCCGCGCCGGGATAACCGAGCGTCGCATGCGTCAGTCGCACGAGCTGTCGCCCGCCGGTGTCCGCCGCTGCGAATTCGAACGAGAAAGGGCTGTCGACGTGCGCGGGCGCGATGGTCTCCATGCGCTCGAGCGTCCTGATCCGGCTCTGCGCCTGCCTCGCCTTCGATGCTTTCGCGCGAAAGCGATCGATGTACGAGCGAAGATGCGCGATCCGTCGCTGCTGCTTCGCGTACGAGGCCTGCGTCAGCGCAAGCATCAAAGCGCGCTCGCGCTCGAAGTCGGCAAAATTGCCGCGATAAGAAACGAGTTTGCCGTCGTCGATATGCACGATCGTGTCGACGACGGCGTCGAGAAAATCGCGGTCGTGCGTGATCAGGAGCAGCGTGCCTTCGTAGCGACGAAGCCAGTCCTCGAGCCAGAGCACCGCATCGAGGTCGAGGTGATTGGTCGGCTCGTCGAGCAGCAGCAAATCGGAGCGACACATCAGCGCCTGCGCGAGATCGATCCGCATCCGCATGCCGCCCGAGAATTGGTCGAGCGGTTGCGATTGGCGCGTTTCCGCGATGCCGAGGCCCGCGAGCAGCGTCGCGGCCCGGGCGCGTGCCGAGTAGCCGCCGATCGTCTCGAAACGATGTTGCAGAT
>DATFCW010000254.1:0-5971 GCA_035252665.1 Casimicrobiaceae bacterium
CCTCGAAGCTGCCGGCATCACGTGGCGCATCTATCACGACTGGGACGACTACAGTTGCAACGTCGTCCGTTTTTTCAGCGCGTATGCGAAGAGTTCAAAACGTTCTCCGCTTCGCGACGCGGCGTTGCGACTGCGACCGCACTACGAGCTCTTGCACGATCTTGCGACCGGCAATCTTCCGCAAGTGACGTGGATCGTGCCGACGTCGACCGTGAGCGAGCATCCCGACTTCCTTCCGGCCGCCGGAGAGAATCACACCCGCGAAGTGCTCGAAGCGCTCTGGTCGAGTCCCCGCGTATGGGCGAAGTCGGTCGTCATCGTCAACTACGACGAGAACGACGGCCAGTTCGACCACGTGCCGCCGCCGGTTGCGCCGCCGGGAAGCGAGGGCGAATTCGTTCGCGGCATGCCGGTCGGCCTCGGTTTTCGCGTGCCGTGCCTCATCGTTTCCCCGTTCTCGCGCGGCGGCTATGTGGTCAGCGACACGTTCGACCACACATCGACGCTGCGGCTGATCGAGACGCGCTTCGGCGTCGAGGTGCCCTACCTGTCGCGCTGGCGACGCGAGACGTGCGGCGATCTCACATCGACGCTCGGGCTCGGGTCACCGCCGCGGCTCGACCTTCCCGCGCTTCCGCAAACGCGTGAGCGGCTCGCACGAATCGAGCAGCGCGTCCTGGACCTGCCCGCGCCTGCGGCGCCGCTTGTGCAGAAGATGCCCGCGCAGGAGGCCGGAACGCGACCGCGGCGCGCCAAGGCATCCTGATCGTCGTCGCGCCTCGCGCGCAACGGTCAGATCTGCACGAATTCCTTGTCCTTGTTCGGTTCGACCAGGTACTGGTAGAACGCCTCGTTCACCTTTACCCAGTTCTCGAGCTTCTTCATATTGCCGAGCCAGCGGCAGATGTTCGGGTAGGCCTCGAACCTGCAGCCGATCGCCTCGCCGGAGAGCGCGATGATCGACCCGAGATAGTCGGCGAGGGTGATGTCGTCGCCGCAGATGTAGGCGTTGCGCGGACCGATGAGACTCTTGTCGAGCACGTCGAGCCAGGCGAGCGCCTTGTCCCTGCCCCACGACACCGTCGCCGCCTGGACGGCATCGTCGGATCGGCGCATGAACGGAAAGATCTGCGGATACAGGAAGCCGTAGCCGAAGTCGCGATAGAAGCCGGTGTTGAGCCAATCCATCCGCTCGTTCACGCGCGCGCGTTTTTTGAGATCGGAGGGATACGCCTTCGATCCGATCTTGTCGGCGAGATACTTGAGGATCGCTGAGCTCTCGGTGAGGCGAAAGTCGCCGTCCTCGAGCACCGGCACCTGCCGGCTCGGATTGATCGCCGCGTATTCGGGCTGGTATTGTTTTCCCGTGAAGAGATCGACGATCTCGTAATCGAGATCGATGCCCGATTCGCGGGCAAACAGCACGACGGGCCGGCTCGTGGTCGACACCGGATGGTAATAGAGCTTCATGTTCCCCTCTCGTGAAATGGCGCGACGCCGCCCGCAATGTAGCCCAGACGCGATGGCGTGGGAAGCGCGTCGACGAGCGGTCGCCGCCATCGTCATGGGCGCACTTGCAACCGCGGTTCCCGCTTCAGCGGGAGGCGAGGAGCTCACGAACTATTTCAACGATCCGTTCGCGCAGATCACGTCGGGGTTGCCGGATTGTCCGGTGCCGCGCGGCCCGCTCGTCACGCGATCCGAAATCCGCACCGAGGCGCATTCCCGTGCCGAACGCGGGACGCGCTGCTATCTGTCCGGCGCGTGCCGATTGCCGAACAGCTATCTCTACGACAGGGACATCGCCGCGCGCATGCGCCAGCACATGCTCCACGACGGCCGCTTCGCGCGAACGTCAGTCTGGGTGCTCGTGCAACGCCGCTGGGTGATCCTGCAAGGGTGCGTGCGAGCGAAGGCCGAGGCTGCGGCGCTTGTCGTGCTCGCGCGCGAAGTCGACGACGTCGAGGCGGTCATCGACGAGTTAATGATCGGCACGCGCGGCGCGCCGAAATATCGGACCAAACCGCCAGAGCGCTGAAGTCAGTCGGCGGCAGCGAGCGCAGCGGGAGACGTCTGCTGCAAAGCCGGCGTACCGCGAAAGCGCGCCAGCAATTGCGCCTCGCGCGCCTTGGCATCCTTCAAATGCCGCTCCTTGACGTGCCCGTAGCCGCGAATGTGCTCGGGAATCGACGCGAGCGCGACGGCCGTCGCATAGTTCGCGGGTGACAGCTTCGATAGCAACTCGTCGACGAGCTTTTCGTACTCGCCAATCAGCGCGCGCTCGCGCTTGCGTTCTTCGGTGTTGCCAAAAAAGTCGAATGCGCTTCCGCGCAACTTGCGCATCTTGGCGATCACCCGAAAGACCGGCAACATCCACGGCCCGTAGGTCGACTTCTTCGGCTCGCCCGTCTTCGCATCGGCCTTGTTCGTCGTCGGCGGGGCGAGGTGGAATTTGAGCGTGTAGTTGCCGTCGAACTGCGCGGCGACGCGCGCGACGAAATCGGTTTCCGCATAGAGGCGCGCGACCTCGTATTCGTCCTTGATCGCGAGCAGCTTGAAGTAGCAGCGCGCGACCGCCTCCGCGAGATCGGTCATGCCCGGCTGCCTCGAGGCCTCGGCATCGCGGACCTTCGCGACGAGATCCGTGTAGCGTTTCGCATACGCGGCATCCTGGTAGTCGGTGAGGAACGCGCGCCGGCGCTCGATCATTTCGTCGAGCGATTGCGACAGCCGCTGCGATTCGGGCGTAGCCGTTGGAATCGCGGCATCGACGACCTTCTGTGGCTCGACGGCGGCAAGTCGCCCCCACATGAAGCTCTGCTTGTTCGCGTCGACCGCGGCGCCGTTCAATTCGACCGCGCGCAATATCGCCGCTTCGCCGACGGGCAGCAAGCCGCGCTGATACGCATAGCCGACCATGAACAGGTTGGTCGCGATCGAATCGCCCATCAGGCCGGTCGCGAGCTTCGTCGCGTCGAGGAATTCGGCGTCGCCCGGCGCGACGGCGTCGCGAATTTCCTGTTCCATCGAGCCGGTCGGAAACGCGAGATCGGGCTCGCGCGTGAACTGCGCCGGCATGACGAGCGACGTGTTGACGAGCGCCTTCGTGATGCCTTTCTGCATCTTGGCGAGCGCCTCGTAACCGACGCCGGTAAGGATGTCGCAGGCAAGCACGAGCTTGGCTTCGCCGGCGGCGATGCGCGTCGCGTAGAGCTGCTCGGGATGATCGGCAATGCGCACGTGCGACACGACCGCGCCGTTCTTTTGCGCAAGGCCCGTCATGTCGAGCACCGAGGCACCCTTGCCTTCGAGATGCGCCGCCATGCCGAGCAGGGCACCGATGGTCACGACGCCGGTGCCGCCGATGCCGGTGACGAGCACGCCGTAGGGCTCGCTCGACGGCGCGCGCGAAGGCTCGGGCAGGTGCGAGAAATCGACCGTCTCCGCCTTCTTGGGTTTTCGCAACTGACCGCCCTCGACCGTGACGAAGCTCGGGCAGAAGCCCTTCACGCACGAGTAGTCCTTGTTGCACGAGCTCTGGTCGATCGTGCGCTTGCGGCCGAACTCCGTTTCGATTGGCGCCACCGACACGCAATTCGATTTCACGCCGCAATCACCGCAGCCTTCGCAGACGAGCTCGTTGATGACGACGCGCTTTGCGGGATCGGGATATTTGCCCCGCTTGCGACGGCGCCGCTTTTCCGCCGCGCAGGTCTGGTCGTAGAGCAGGATCGACGTGCCCGGCGTGTCGCGCAGCGTCTTCTGCACGCTGTCGAGCTCGTCGCGGTGATGAACCTCGATGCCATCGTCGAAATACTTCGTCGGATACTTATCCGGCTGGTCCGTGACGACCACGATCTTCGCAACACCTTCGGCCGCGCACTGACGTGCGATGTCGCGGGGCGAGATCGGGCCGTCGACGGGTTGGCCTCCGGTCATCGCGACCGCGTCGTTGTAGAGGATCTTGTACGTGATGTTGACGCCCGCTGCGACGGACGCGCGAATCGCGAGAATGCCGCTGTGGTAGTACGTGCCGTCGCCCAGGTTCGCGAAGATGTGCTTCTCGTTGGTGAACGGCGCCTGGCCGATCCACGGCACGCCTTCGCCGCCCATGTGCGTGAACGTGGACGTGCGCCGATCCATCCAGATCGCCATCACGTGACAACCGATGCCCGCGGTCGAGCGGCTTCCTTCGGGCACGTTCGTCGAGGTGTTGTGCGGACAGCCCGAGCAGAAATACGGCATGCGCGCAAGGCTGATCTTCGGTCGCGCGAGCGCACGCTCCTTCTGGTTGATGAAATCGACGCGCTCGCGGATCGCTTCCGCGTGTCGCGGATGAAGCTCGAGCCGCTGGATGCGCTGCGCAATCACGCGCGCGATCATCGCCGGCGTCAGCTCCGCGTGCGGCGGCAGGAGCCAGTCGCCGTGCGGACGCACCCATTCGCCCTTTTCATCGAACTTGCCAACGACGCGCGGACGCACATCGTCGCGCCAGTTGTAGAGCTGCTCCTTCAACTGGTATTCGACGATTTGCCGCTTCTCCTCGACGACCAGGATCTCCTCGAGTCCTTCGGCAAACTGGCGGACGCCTTCGGGCTCCAACGGCCAGGGCATCGCGACCTTGAACACGCGGATGCCGATCTCGGCCGCGTCGGCTTCGCTGATGCCGAGATCGTCGAGCGCCTGGCGCACGTCGAGATAGCTCTTGCCGCTCGTGATGATGCCCAGTCGCGGCTTCGGCGAATCGATGACGATGCGATTCAGCTTGTTGACGCGACAGTAATGCAGCGCGGCGTAGATCTTGTAGTCCTGCATCCGCGCTTCGGTGCCGAGGAACGTGTCGGGCCAGCGGATCGACACGCCATCGGGCGGCAGCGGAAAGTCGTCGGGAACGATGACGTGCACGTCGCGCGCATCGCCGTCGACCGATGCCGAGCTTTCGACGGTGTCGGACACGCACTTGAAGCCGACCCAGCAGCCGGAATAGCGGCTCATCGCCCAGCCGTGCAAGCCGAGCTCGAGGATCTCCTGCACCGACGACGGATACAGAACCGGCATCATGGCCGCGGAGAACTGGTGATCGGATTGATGAGGGAGGGTCGACGATTTGGCCGCATGATCGTCGCCGGCGAGCACGAGCACGCCGCCGTGCTTGGACGTGCCGGCGAAGTTCGCATGCTTGAAGACGTCGCCGCAGCGATCGACGCCCGGGCCCTTGCCGTACCACATCGCGAATACGCCATCCACCTTGGCGCCTTCGTACATCGTCACCTGCTGCGTGCCCCATACCGAGGTCGCCGCCAGGTCTTCGTTCAGGCCGGGCTGGAACTTGATCTGCGCGCGATCGAGGAACTTCTGCGCTTTCCATAGCGCCTGGTCGAGTCCGCCGAGCGGCGAGCCGCGATAGCCCGACACGAAGCCGCCGGTGTTGAGACCGGCCTCCTTGTCACGCTGGCGTTGCAGGATCAGGAGACGAACGAGCGCCTGCACGCCGGTTAAGAAAACGCGGCCCGCGCCGAGCTCGTACTTGTCGTCGAGGGAGACGTCGCGAAGCGCGACAGGTTGAACCACAGCGGGCAGCGCCATCGGCTTGGGACTCCAAGAATCGTGTTCCGGATTGCGCCGCGACTGGGTGGACGCGGCCTTTGGGCGCGCGATTGTGTCGCTCGCCCGTTCCGGCAATTTTACCTGTCTGCCGTCGACATCATAAGTGGAGTCGCGCCGCGGCGAAGGCAACCTCCAGCGCGACTATCGATCGGTGGAACTGGCTGACCTGCCACGATGGGGACGCATACCGATTTCACGCGCCGTTCAACGCGAGCTGGTTGACACGTGGCAACAGGCCGGCAAAGCCATGGAGGCCGAACGCCGTCGAGCGCTCGCGCGAGCTCGGCAGTGGCGTTTGTCAATCCTCGTGCGTCGATGCGCCGCTCGCTCGCGCGCTAACGCCCACGCTTCGAATCCTTTTTTC